>NZ_JBEXKX010000001.1:0-391360 GCF_040609695.1 Amycolatopsis sp. NPDC004625 | reverse complement strand
CCCCGCCTGGGGGGGCCCGGGCTGACCCCCCCACCTGGGGGCGGCGCGCGTTCGGCCGGGGCTGTCGTGAGTGGTAAGGCGGGTTAGAACTCGCCTTACCACTCACGACAGGCTGCGGCAGGCGACTCAAGCAGGGTTGCGGGTCAGCTGACCGGAACCGGCTCTTCCTCGGTCGAACGCAGGCGCTGCGAAATCACCTTCGTGATGCCGTCGCCCTGCATGCTCACGCCGTAGAGGGCGTCGGCGATCTCCATCGTCGGCTTCTGGTGGGTGATGATGATCAGCTGCGACGAGTCGCGCAGCTGCTCCAGCAGCCCGATCAGCCGGCGCATGTTGGTGTCGTCGAGCGCCGCCTCGACCTCGTCCATCACGTAGAAGGGTGAGGGGCGCGCGCGGAAGATCGCGACCAGCATGCCCACCGCGACCAGCGACTTCTCGCCACCCGACAGCAGCGACAGCCGCTTGACCTTCTTGCCCGGCGGGCGCGCTTCGACGTCGACGCCGGTGGCCAGCAGGTCGTCCGGCTCGGTGAGGACCATCCGGCCCTCGCCGCCCGGGAACAGCACGCCGAACACCGTCTCGAACTCGCGGGCCACGTCGGCGTAGGCGCCGGCGAAGACCTCGAGGATCTTCTCGTCGACCTGCTTGATGACGGCTTCGAGGTCCTTGCGGGTGTCCTTGAGGTCCTCCAGCTGCGTGGAGAGGAACTTGTACCGCTCCTCCAGCGCCGCGAACTCCTCCAGGGCGAGCGGGTTGACCTTGCCCAGCAGGGAAAGGTCCTTCTCGGCGCGCTTGGCGCGGCGGGCCTGGGTGTCGCGGTCGTAGGGCATCGGCGGCGGCGGGGTGACGTCCTCGCCGCGTTCCTTGGCCGCCTCGTACTCGGCCATCTCGCCCGCGCTCGGCGGGACCGGGACGTCCGGGCCGTACTCCTGCACCAGGTCGGCGAGGCCGATGCCGAAGTCCTCGGCGATCTTGGCTTCCAGGGTCTCCAGCCGCAGCCGCTGCTCGGCGCGCAACACCTCGTCGCGGTGCACGGCGTCGGTCAGCTTCTCCAGCTCGCCGGTCAGCTCGCGGACCTTGGCGCGGACACTCGTCAGCGCCTGCTCGCGGCTCTGGCGGCGGGCCTGGACCTGGTCGCGCTCGGCGGCGGCGCGCTGCACCGAGTGCTCGATGCGTTCCAGCGCGAGCTCACCCGCGTTGACCACGGCGTTGGCGATCCCGGCGCCGCGCTTGCGGGCCGCGGCGGCGCGCTCGGCGCGTTCCCGGGCCTGCTGCTCGGCGTGTGCGGCGCGGCGGAGGCCCTCGGCCTTGCCCGCGATGCTGCGTGCCCGCTCTTCGGAGGTGCGCTGCGCGAGCCGCGCCTCCATCTCCTCCTGCCGGACGACGGCCAGCTCTTCGACGGCGGCGTCGCGCTCGGCGGTGTCCGGGTCGTCCTGGACCGGCTGCTCGGCGACGGCGGCGAGCCGTTCCTCCAGCTCGGCGAGCTGGGCCAGGGCCTGCACGCGGCTCTGCTCGACCTTCGCGCGCTGCCCGGACAGCCGTTCGACCTCGGCCTGCGCCTGACGGGTGGCCTGCTGCAGCCGGTTGAGCCGCTCCGAGGACCGGGCGCGCCGGACCTTCGCCTCGCCCAGGGCGTCCTTGGCCTGCGACACCTCTTCGCGACGCGCCTGCTGCTCGGCGCGGGCGCCCTCCAGCTCGGCCGTGTACCGCTCCAGCGACCGCTCGGCCAGCCGGAGCCGCTCCCCGGCCTCGTCGACGGCGGCCTGGACCTCGATCACGCTCTCGCGCTGGCCGGACCCGCCGATCGCCCAGCGGGCGCCGAAAACGTCCCCTTCGGCCGTGACCGCACGGACCTCGGGGTGCACCGCGACCAGGTGGCGGGCCGCGTCGAGGTCGCGGACGACGGCCACCTTGTCGAGGGCCTGCTCGACGGCGGGCCGCAGCTGCGCGGGCGCGGTGACGACCTCGCGGGCCCAGCGCGCGCCCTCCGGCAGCGTCGGCCACGAGTACGTGTCCGCGCTGAACTCCGGGCCGCCGAGCAGGATGCCCGCGCGGCCGGAGTCGGTGTCCTTCAGGTACTTCAGCGCCCGCAGCGCGTCTTCGCCACCGGCGACGGCGACCGCGTCGGCCACCGGGCCGAGGGCCGCGGCGAGCGCGACCTCGTGCCCGGGCTCGACGGTGAGCAGCGCGGCGACCGAGCCGAGCAGGCCCGGCAGTTCGTGGGACGCGCCGAGCAGCGCACCCGCGCCGTCCTTGCGCTTGAGCCCCATGGACAACGCCTCGACGCGCGCCCTGTCCGACGCGATCTCGCGCTCGGCGGCCCGCTCGGCCTTCACCAGTTCTTCGACGCGCGCCTTGGCCGCGTTGTTGGCTTCGACCGCGCGGTCGTGGCGGTCCATCAGGCCGGCGTCGTCGGATTCCTCCGCGCCGCCTTCGGCCTGGGCCATCTCGAGCTCTTCGACGGCGATCTCGGCGCGCTCGGCGGCTTCCTCGATGGAGACGCTGAGGCGGTCGATCTCGTCGGTGGTGGCGCCGTTCTTGCTGCGCAGCGCCTCGACCTGGCCGGTCAGCTTGGCCATGCCCTCGCGGCGGTCGGCGATGGCGCGGACGGCGGCCCAGTGCGCGCGCTCGGCGGCCTGGACGCGCTGTTCGAGGTCCTCGCGGCGCAGCACGGTCTCGGCGAGCAGCTCCCGGGCCTCCATGACGGCCTCGTTGAGCTCCTCCTCCTGCTCGGCGACGCGCTCGGCCTCTTCGAGGAGCTCTTCCGGGTCGCGGCCGCCGGTCGACGTCGAGACGTCGGCGGAGAGGTGCCGCTGCCGTTCGACGGCGAGGCGGACGGTGCCGCGCAGCCGCTCGGCCAGCGCGGACAGCTTGTACCAGGTCTCCTGCGCGGTCTGGAGCAGCGGAGCGTCCTCGGCGAGCGAGGCCTCCAGCTCGGCTTCTTCGGCGGAGACGAGCTCGAGGTGCTGCTCGACCTCGGCGCGGCGCTGGCGGGCGGTGCGCTCGTCGGCTTCGTCGCGCTCGATGGTGCTCCGCTGGGTGACCAGGTCGTCGGCGAGCAGGCGCAGGCGCGAGTCGCGCAGCTCGGACTGGACCGACTGGGCCTTGCGGGCGATCTCGGCCTGCTTGCCCAGCGGCTTGAGCTGGCGGCGCAGCTCGGTCGTCAGGTCGCCGAGGCGGTCGAGGTTGCCCTGCATGTTGGCCAGCTTGCGCAGGGTCTGTTCCTTGCGCTTGCGGTGCTTGAGGACGCCGGCGGCCTCTTCGATGAACGCGCGGCGCTCCTCGGGCTTGGACTCGAGGATGGCCGAGAGCTGGCCCTGGCCGACGATGACGTGCATCTCGCGGCCGATGCCGGAGTCCGAGAGCAGCTCCTGGACGTCCATCAGGCGGCAGCGGTCGCCGTTGATCTCGTACTCGCTCGCGCCGTCGCGGAACATCCGGCGGGTGATCGAGACCTCGGAGTACTCGATGGGCAGGGCGCCGTCGGCGTTGTCGATGGTGAGGGTGACCTCGGCGCGGCCGAGCGGGGCGCGGCCCGCGGTGCCGGCGAAGATGACGTCCTCCATCTTGCCGCCGCGCAGGTCCTTGGCGCCCTGGGTGCCCATGACCCAGCGCAGCGCGTCCAGCACGTTCGACTTGCCCGAGCCGTTCGGCCCGACCACGCAGGTGATGCCGGGCTCGAAGCGCAGCGTGGTGGCCGAGGCGAAGGACTTGAAGCCCTTGAGCGTCAGGCTTTTCAGGTGCACTGGGTGCTGACCCCTCTGGCTGCCGGTACTGGCGTTTCAATCGTCCCAGGCTACCTGGGGGCCTCCGGGTCCCGCCGGACGCGCCCCCTCCTCGGCGCGCCTTAGCACACCCGGCGACGTCCCAGCAACACCACGAGCCACACCGGCCCCGGACGGACCAAGGGGTGCACTACCGCTCGACGAACCCCGAGAGTCCCCCTTTCGGGTCAGACCAGCGCTCGGCGACGTGCTCCACACTTCCGGGTGATTCTCCCGACCGTAACGCGGACAACAGCCGCTGACAGTGGTCACGGCTACCCTCCGCGATGACCTCGACACGGCCGTCGGCGAGGTTGCTCGCGCTCCCGACCAGGCCGAGCTCCAGCGCACGGCTGCGCGTCCACCAGCGGAAACCGACACCCTGCACGCGGCCGCGGACCCACGCCGTCAACCGGGTGTGGGTTTCTCCCTCACTCACGCCGTTCCTCCCCTTCGGGTCGACTGACCGCGCACAGTAACGGATCAAGGCCACTACCTGGGGGAATACCCGCACGCCGGTGATAGCCTCGCCGCCGAGGTCGCTCCCCCGCCGTGGCTTTGCCCGTTATGCGGCCTCGCCCGCGCCTCCCCGAATTCCCCAAGGAGCCCCGTATGCCCCGCCCCGCCGGGTCGGATTCGAGCTCTCGGATCACCAGGATCGACACCGCGCCGCCCAAGAGCAGCAAACCGAACCGCACCGGGTACGTCGTGCTCGGGGTGGCCGGGCTGGTCGTCGCGACCGCGTTCGCCGCGGTGGCCGAGCTCGCCGGGCCGGCCCCGGCGACCACGGCGGGCGGCACGGGCGGCCCCGGCGGCCAGGCGGCCGTCCCGGCCGGCGTCCAGACGCTGTCGACCGCCCCGTCGACCAGCGGCCCGCCGACCGCCGGCCCCCCGACCACGTCGAGCCCCACGTCCAGCAGCGCGCCGACGACGGTGGTGTCGGTCAGCCCGGACGGCAAGACGACCACCACGGTCGTCACCCAGGCCCCGCCGCCTCCGCCGCCCCCGCGCAACGACACCGGCGACAGCTCACCGCCGCCGGTCCACACGTCGGCCTCGCCCCCGCCGAAGACGACGACCCCGACTCCCACACCGACCCCGACGACCCCGACCACGCCGACGACGACCACCCCGACCTCGCCGTCGGGCGGCGGTTCGAGCTCGGCCGGCGCCCCCTCGTCGAGCACGACCGGGACCAGCGCCACGGCGTAACACCCCCATCCGAAGGCCACCGCCGCGGCGGTGGCCTTCGGCGTACCTACGCCAGGACGGCCGCCACAATCGCGTCCCGCAAAAACTTCCCGTAGCGCTCCGGGGACCACCCGCGCTCCAGGCAGAGCAGCTCGTACTGCTCCGGGCCGTGGTAGGTCCACAGGATGTCGCGGACGTCGTCGGCGGTCAGGCCGGGCTTGACCTGGCCCGTGGCCAGCAGGTCGGCCGAAAAGTACGTCATCGCCGTCAGCATCTCCTGCCGCATCTGCGCCCACACCTCGGCCGCCGCCGGGTCGGCGGCCGCCGCGTCGCGGGCCAGCAGCTGGACCGGGGACACCGCGGGGACGACACCCACCAGGTGGTCGAGGTACAGCTCGATCTTGCGGGCGGCGTCCGGCTCGGCCTGGATCTCGGCGATGAAGTCGCGCCCGGCGATGGGGACGTCCTCGTCGTCGCCGGCGACCGTCACGTCGAAGACGGCCTTGAGCAGCGTCGCCTTGTTCGCGAACGCCTTGTAGACCGTCTGCACCGAGACGCCGGCCGCCTTGGCCACCTCGGGCATCGCGGTGCCCGCGTACCCCTTCTCCCGGAACAGCGCCGACGCCGCCGCCAGGATCCGGCGGCGGTTTTCGCGCGCCTGCTCCTGACGGCGCGAAGTGTCGTACCGGCGCTTGACAGGGCCGTCCATTTAGGTAGAGACTCCTCTATCGAATAGATGTCCATCTATCATGACACCCTGAGGGGGCGCTGACCATGATGGAACAAGCCACCACCGACGCCGTCACCGCCGCGCGGGACCTCGCGCCCGAGCTGGGCGCGCGGGCCGTCGAGGCGGAGCGGCTCCAGACCCTGCCCCGCGACCTGGTCGAGCGGGCCCGCGCGGCCGGGCTGTTCCGGCTGGCGACTCCGCGCGAGCTCGGCGGCCTGGAGCTGCCGCCCGCCACGATCGTCGAAGTCGTCGAGGAACTCGCCCGCGCCGACGGCTCCGCGGGCTGGACGATCACCATCGGCAACGGCTCGGCGTTCCTGGCCTGGCTGGACCCGGCCGTCGCCGCCGCGCTCGTCGCCGGCACCCCGGACCCGATCGGCGGCGGCGTGTTCGCGCCGATGGGCCGCCTCACCCCGGACGGCGCCGGGAAGTTCACCCTCGCCGGGAAGTGGGGGTTCTGCAGCGGCAGCCCGCACACGGACCTGTTCTTCAACGGCGCCTTCGCCGGCGGCGACCCGCGGGACTGGCGGCTCGCCGTGGTGCCGGCCGCCGAGGTGCGGGTGGTGGAGCACTGGGACGTCACCGGCCTGCGCGGGACCGGCAGCCACGACGTCGAGATCGACGCGGTCGTCCGCGAGGAACACACGATTTCGCCGTTCACGAACCCGGCCCGCCACGACGGCCCGCTGTGGCGCTTCCCGTTCTTCACCTTCGTCGGCACGCTGCTGGTGGGCGTCCCGCTCGGCATCGCGCGGCGCGCGCTGGACGAGTTCACGGAGTTCGCGCCGGTCAAGTTCCGCCCGCCGGGCCCGGGCCCGATCGCCGAGGACGGCGACGTCCAGCTCGCCCTGACCCACGCGGAGGGCCGGTTGCGCTCGGCCCGCGCGTTCGTCTTCGACGCGCTGGGGCAGCTGTGGGACACGGCGTGCGCGGGCGACGTCCCGGACGCCGGGCAGCGCGGCCAGTTCCTCCTGGCGACGCAGCAGGCGATGCGCGCTTCGCTGAGCGCGGTGGACACCGCGTTCGGCTACGCGGGCGCGGGTGCCCTGCACGCGGACCAGCCGGTGCAGCGCTGCTTCCGCGACCTGCACGCGGCCGCCCAGCACATCTACTTCTCGGCGGCGGCGTCCAAGCGGTACGCGAAGCTGCAGTTCGGGATCGAGCAGCCGACGTTCTGGTTCTAGCCGCCGCGGACGCGGCGTCGCAGGTCGTCGGCGAAGAAGCCGACGACGGCCGGGCCGGCCCCGATCAGGCCGAAGGCCCAGGGGTCGGCCGCGCCGAACACGGCCGCGACCCCGACACCAGCGAAGTAGCCGACGGCCACCACGAGCACCAGTCCGGCGGCTCTGGCCCACCCGTTCTTCTTCCGCACCCCAGTGGTCATGCGGGAGAACTACCCGGCCGGGGCCGCTTTCAGACCTCGAAGCGGTACCCCATCCCCGGTTCCGTCAGCAGGTGCCGGGGCCGGGAGGGCTCCTGCTCCAGCTTCCGCCGCAGCTGGGCCAGGTACACCCGCAGGTAGTGCGACTCCGTCTCGTACGAGGGGCCCCACACCTCGTGCAGGAGCTGCTTCTGCGCCACCAGCCGGCCGCGGTTGCGGACCAGCAGCTCCAGCACGCCCCACTCCGTCTTCGTCAGGTGGACCTCCACGCCGTCGTGGCGGCGGACCTTCTTCGCCGCCAGGTCGACGCTGAACGACGCCGTGTCCACCACCGCGTCCGCGCCGTCCGCGCCCGCCACCGCCGAACGGCGGACCGCCGCGCGCAGGCGGGCCAGCAGCTCGTCCATACCGAACGGCTTGGTCACGTAGTCGTCCGCGCCCGCGTCGAGCGCCTCCACCTTGTCCGCCGAGTCGCCGCGCGCGGACAGCACGATGATCGGGACCGTCGTCCAGCCGCGCAGGCCCGCGATCACCTCCGTGCCGTCCAGGTCCGGCAGGCCGAGGTCGAGCACCACGACGTCCGGCTTGGTTTCGGCCACCGCCTTCAACGCGGCCGTGCCGTCGTGCGCGGTGATCACCTTGTAGCCGCGGGCGGTCAGGTTGATCCGCAGTGCCCGCACGATCTGCGGCTCGTCGTCCACCACCAGCACGGTGGCCCCCGGGTCGCTCATCGCACCCCCTTCTCTTCGTACTCGACGCTGAACGCGGGCAGCGAAACCACGATGGTGAGCCCGCCGCCCGGGGTGTCCTCGGCGCGGATCGTGCCCCCCATCGCCTCGGTGAACCCCTTCGCCACCGACAACCCGAGCCCGACGCCCGGCGTCGTGTCGCGGTCGCCGCCGAGCCGCTGGAACGGCGCGAACGCCGAGTCCGCGGCCCCCTTGCGCAGTCCCTTGCCGTGGTCGACGATCCGCAGCTCGACCTGGCCGGAGTGGGTGCTGGCCCGGGCCGACACCGGGCCGCCGCCGCTCTCGTCGACACCGTGGCGCAGGGCGTTGTCCAGCACGTTCGCCACCACCCGCTCCAGCAGCCCGGGGTCGGCCAGCACCGAGGGCAGCTGGTCGTCCACCGCCACCAGCACCGCCGCCGAGCCGTCCACAGTGGACAAGGCGTGCGCGACGACCTCGTCGTAGCCCACCGGGCGCAGGTGGGGCTTGACCGCCCCGGTCGCCAGCCGCGACGAGTCGAGGAGGTTGTCGATCAGCCCGGCCAGCCGGTCGGCGGACAGCTCGATGGCCTCCATCAGCTCCGCGGTGTCCTCTTCGGACAGGTTCAGGTCCACCGCGCGCAGGCTGCCGATCGACGCCTTGATCGAGGTCAGCGGCGTGCGCAGGTCGTGCCCGACCGCCGACAGCAGCGTCGTGCGCAGCTCGGTCGCCTCGGCCTTGCGCTCGGCGCGGGCCGCGGCGGCGGCCGCGCGCTGCTGGCGCAGGGCGAGCAGCGCCTGCCCGGCGACGGCCTCCAGGACCTGCCGGTCGGCCGCGGGCAGCGTCCGCCCGCGCAGGGTGAGGTGCACGTCGGCGGTGACGGCGATGTCGACGTCGGCCTCGTCCGGGTCCGCGCACGGGTGCTCCCCCGCGGTCGCCACGCACTGCCATTCGCCGCCCTGCTTCTCCAGCAGCGTCACCGACACCAGCGCGAAGTTCTCGCGGACCTTCGCCAGCAGCCGCTCGATCGGGTTCGCGTGGGTCAGCACGGTCCGCGCGTAGGACGCCAGCAGCGCCGCCTCGGTCCGCGCCCGCGCCGCCTGCGTGGCCCGGCGCGCGGCCTGGTCGACGACCAGCGCGACGAGCACCGCGACCACGACCATCGCGATCAGCGTCACGAGGTTCTGCGGCGTGTGCACGTTGAGCGTGTACAGCGGCGGCGTGAAGAAGAAGTTGAGCAGGCCGGCGCCGAGCACGGCCGCGACCAGGGCCGGGCCCAGGCCGCCGACCAGGGCGACGATCACCGTGGCCAGCACGTAGGAGATGACGTCGGTGGCGAAGTCGAGCCCGCTCGGCACGACCACGCCGATCAGCGTGACCAGCACCGGCAGCACGACGCTCAGCACCCAGCCCGCGACCAGCCTCGACAGCCCCAGCGGGCTCGCGGCCAGCCGCGCCCGAAGCCGCCCGCCCGCCTCGGAGTGGGTGACCATGTGCACGTCGATCGGCCCCGACCGGTGGACCACCGAAGCACCGATGCCCTCGTCGAACAGCCGCGCCACGCGCGAGCGCCGCGAAGTCCCGATGACCAGCTGGGTCGCGTTGACGCCGCGGGCGAAGTCCAGCAGCGCGGTCGGCACGTCGTCGCCGACGACCGTGTGGAACGTGGCCCCGACTTCTTCGGCGAGCGTGCGGCAGCGGGCCATCGCGGTCGGGCCGATCCCGGCGAGGCCGTCGCCGCGCAGGATGTGCACCACCTGCAGTTCGGCGCCGGCCCGGGTGGCGATCCGGCTGGCGCGGCGGATGAGCGTCTCGCTCTCCGGGCCGCCGGTGATGGAGACGACCACGCGTTCGCGCGCCTCCCACGTGTCGGTGATGCGCTGCTCGGCGCGGTAGCGCTGCAGGGCGACGTCGACCTGGTCGGCCACCCAGAGCAGGGCGAGTTCCCGCAGCGCGGTGAGGTTGCCGGGGCGGAAGTAGTTGCCGAGCGCGGCGTCGATCCGCTCGGCCGGGTAGACGTTGCCGTGGGCCAGCCGCCGCCGCAGCGCCTCCGGCGTGATGTCGACGAGCTCGAGCTGTTCGGCGCGGCGGACGACCTCGTCCGGCACGGTCTCCTGCTGCGTGACGCCGGTGATCCGCTCGACGACGTCGTTGAGGCTCTGCAGGTGCTGCACGTTGACCGTGGAGAGCACGTCGATGCCGGCCTCCAGCAGGGCGTCCACGTCCTGCCAGCGCTTGGCGTTGCGCGAGCCCGGCACGTTGGTGTGCGCGAGCTCGTCGACCACGGCGACCTCCGGCGCGCGGGCGAGGATCGCGTCGACGTCCATCTCGTCGAACGCGCGGCCGCGGTGCTCGGCGGGCCGCCGCGGGACGACCTCGAGCCCGTCGAGCAGTTCCGCCGTCCTGGCCCGGCCGTGCGTCTCCACCAGCCCGACGACGACGTCGGTGCCGCGGTCGAGCCGGCGGCGGGCTTCGCCGAGCATGGCGAAGGTCTTGCCGACGCCCGGAGCCGCGCCGAGGTAGATCCTCAGTTCTCCCCGGCGCGGCTTGACGTTTTCGGTGGTCACGCTGTCAGTGTGCCCCTCCGGCCGCGGCTTGCACGGCCAAGTTGAGCGGAAGCACATTCACCCCGGGAACGCCGATCCCCGCCCCGGAGGTGTTCGCTTCGATCAGCTGCTTCACCCGATCGAGCGGCAGCCCGGTGTTCTTCGCGACCCGTGCGGCCTGCAGGTCGGCGTAGGCGACGCTGATCGCCGGGTCGAGGCCCGAGCCCGACGCGGTGATGGCGTCCGGCGGAACCTGATCGGGCGATACGCCTTCACGCCGGGCGATGGCGTCCTTGCGCTCGCCGATGGTCTTCACGAGGTCCTCGTTGTACGGGCCCTTGTTGGACGCGCCGGAGGTCGACGGGTCGCCGGGGCCGAGCGCGTCCTTCGACAGCGCCGAGGGTCGGGTGTGGAACCAGGGGTCGCGGGCGGGGTCGGCGGGCACCGGGTCGACGCCGATCAGCGACGAGCCGGCAGCCTGGCCGTTCTGCGTCACGATCGAACCTTCGGCGTTGCCCTCCAGGCCGGGGATGCGGGCGATCGCCCACACCGCGAGCGGGTAGAGGATGCCGAGCAGGACGGTCAGCACGAGCAGGACGCGCAGCCCCGCCCAGGTCTGCTTGACGAGCGTGTTCACGGAAGTCACCCGATTCCAGGGATGAGGCGCACGAGCAGGTCGATCAGCCAGATCCCGAGGAAGGGGCTGACGATGCCGCCGAGGCCGTAGACGAGCAGGTTGCGGCGCAGCAGCGCCGAGGCCGACGACGGCTTGTACCGCACGCCGCGCAGGGCCAGCGGGATGAGCACGACGATGATCAGCGCGTTGAAGATGACCGCGGAGAGGATCGCGGACTTCGGCGTGGCCAGGTGCATGATGTTCAGCCCGCCGAGCTGGGCGTAGATGCCGGTGAACATCGCGGGCAGGATGGCGAAGTACTTGGCCAGGTCGTTGGCGACGCTGAAGGTGGTCAGCGCGCCGCGGGTGATGAGCAGCTGCTTGCCGATCTCGACGATCTCGATCAGTTTCGTCGGGTTGCTGTCGAGGTCGACCATGTTCCCGGCTTCCTTGGCCGCCGAGGTGCCGGTGTTCATCGCGACGCCGACGTCGGCCTGGGCGAGCGCCGGGGCGTCGTTGGTGCCGTCGCCGGTCATCGCGACCAGCCGGCCGCCCTCCTGCTCCTGCTTGATGAGGGCCATCTTGTCTTCGGGCTTGGCTTCGGCGAGGTAGTCGTCGACACCGGCGTCCGCGGCGATCGCCTTGGCGGTGAGCGGGTTGTCGCCGGTGATCATCACCGTCTTGATGCCCATCGCGCGCAGTTCGGCGAAGCGCTCCTTCATGCCCGGCTTGACCACGTCGGACAGCCGGATCACGCCGCGCACCGTGATGGTCCCGGCGTCCTCGGCGACGACCAGCGGCGTGCCGCCCTGGGCGCTGATCTCGTCGACCACCCGCTCGGTCTCGTCGGGGAACTCGCCGCCGTTGTCGCGCACCCAGGCGCGGACGGCGCTCGCCGCGCCCTTGCGGATCCGCCGGTTTCCGATGTCGAGGCCGCTCATCCGGGTCTGCGCGGTGAACGGCACGAACTCGCCGTGCTCGTCCCGGTCCGCGTGGTTCTCGGTGAGCTCGACGACGCTGCGGCCCTCGGGGGTCTCGTCGGCCAGGCTGGCGAGCCGGGCGGCGCGGGCGAGTTCGTCCGGTGTGGACCCACCCACCGGGATCAGCTCGGTGGCGCGGCGGTTGCCGAAGGTGATGGTGCCGGTCTTGTCGAGCAGCAGCGTCGAGACGTCGCCCGCGGCCTCCACCGCGCGGCCGCTGGTCGCCAGGACGTTGCGCTGCACCAGGCGGTCCATGCCCGCGATGCCGATCGCGCTCAGCAGCGCGCCGATCGTCGTCGGGATCAGGCAGACCAGCAGCGCGGTCAGCACGATCACCGACTGCTCCGACCCGGAGTAGCGGGCCATCGGCTGCAGCGCGACGACGGCGAGCAGGAAGATGATCGTCAACGTCGAGAGCAGGATCGTCAAGGCGATCTCGTTCGGCGTCTTCTGCCGGGAAGCCCCCTCCACCAAGGCGATCATCCGGTCCACAAAGGACTCGCCTGGTTTGGTGGTGATCTTCACGACGATCCGGTCGCTCAGCACGGTCGTGCCGCCGGTGACCGCGCTGCGGTCCCCGCCGGATTCGCGGATGACCGGGGCCGACTCGCCGGTGATCGCCGACTCGTCGACGGTCGCGATGCCCTCGACGACGTCGCCGTCACCCGGGATCACCTGGCCCGCCTCGACGACGACCAGGTCACCGATCTTCAGCTCGACGCCGGGCACCTGCTCCTCGGAGCCGGTTTCGGTGAGCCGGCGGGCGACGGTCTCCTTCTTCGACCGCCGCAGGCTCTCCGCCTGCGCCTTCCCGCGTCCTTCGGCGACGGCCTCGGCGAGGTTCGCGAACAGGACCGTGAACCACAGCCAGACGGCGATCAGGATGGTGAACACGCTCGGGTCGGTGATCGCGAAGACCGTGGTGAGCGCGGATCCCGCCCACACCACGAACATGACCGGGTTGCCGAGCTGGTGCTTCGGGTTGAGCTTCCGCAGCGCCTCCGGCAGCGACGTCCAGAGCTGGCGCGGGCTGAACACCCCGGCCCCGACCCGGCCGGCGGGTTCGGTGGGTGTCACCTGAGGTCGTTCTTCGGTGACGGTCATGCGAGTGCCTCCGCGATGGGCCCGAGCGCGAGCGCCGGGATGAAGGTGAGGGCCGCGACGAGCACCACCGTGCCGGTGAGCAGGGTGGCGAACAGCGGCCCGGTGGTCGGCAGGGTGCCCGCGGTTTCGGGCACCTTGCGCTGGGCGGCCAGGGAACCGGCCAGGCAGAGCACGGCGAGGATCGGCACGAACCGGCCGAAGGCCATGGCGACGCCGAACGAGGACTGGAACCAGTCGTTCGTCGCGGTCAGGCCGCCGAACGCGCTGCCGTTGTTGTTGCCGGTGGACGCGTAGCCGTAAAGGATCTCGGACAGGCCGTGCGCGCCGCCGTTGCCGAGCGCGCCCACCGTGCCGGGCAGGAGCAGGGCGATCCCGGAGCCGAGGAGCACGACCGTCGGCATCGCCAGCATGGCGATCGCGGCGCAGGTGACCTCGCGCTTGCCGAGCTTCTTGCCCAGGTACTCCGGTGTGCGCCCGACCATCAGGCCGGCCAGGAACATCGCGATGATCGCCATGACGAGGATGCCGTAGAGGCCGGTGCCGACGCCGCCGGGCGAGATCTCGCCGTAGAGCATGTTCAGCAGCGGTCCCCCGCCGCCGAGGCCCGAGAGACTGTCGTGGGCGCCGTTGACCGCGCCGGTGGACGTGCCCGTGGTGGTGTCGGCGAAGATCGACGTCAGGCCGATGCCGAAGCGCTGCTCCTTGCCTTCCATGCTCGCCCCCGCGGCCAGCGCCGCCGGGTTGCTCGCCTTGGCTTCGGAGAACCAGATGAGCACCAGCGAAGCCGCCCACAGCAGGCCCATCACGCTCAGCAGCACGTACCCCTGGCGACGGTTGCCGACCAGCGTCCCGAACGCGCGGGTCAGGCTGACCGGGATCACCAGGATCAGGAACAGCTCGATCAGGTTCGTCCAGGCGTTCGGGTTCTCGAACGGGTGGGCGGAGTTGGCGTTGAGGATGCCGCCGCCGTTGGTGCCGAGTTCCTTGATGGCCTCCTGGCTCGCCGCCGGAGCCAGCGCGATGGTGCTGTGGCTGCCGTCCGGGTTGGTCACGGCGACGCCGGCCTTGAGGCTCTGCACCACCCCGAGCGCGACCAGGACCAGGGCGAACACGAACGCCATCGGCAGCAGCACGCGGACCGTGCCGCGGGTGAGGTCGACCCAGAAGTTGCCGAGCCGGTCGGTCTTCGCCCGGACGAACCCGCGCGTCAGGGCGATCGCGACGGCCAGGCCGACGCCCGCCGAGAGGAAGTTCTGCACGGTCAGCCCGGCCATCTGCACGAAGTGGCCCATGGTCGTCTCGGGGACGTAGGACTGCCAGTTCGTGTTGGTGACGAACGAGATCGCCGTGTTGAACGCGACGCCGGGACTGACCGACCCGCGGCCCAGGTTCCACGGCAGCAGCGGCTGCAGGCGCTGCAGCAGGTAGAGCAGGACGACCGAGACGAACGAGAAGCCGATAACGCCCGCGGCGTAGGTCGGCCACCGCTGCTCGGAGTCGGGGTTGACACGGAAGAGCCGGTAGAGGCCCTTTTCGAGCTTGAGGTGCTTCTCGGTGGAGAAGACGCGCGCCAGGTAGTCGCCGAGCGGTTTGTAGACCGCGGCGAGGGCGGCGAGGAGCAGGCCGAGCTGGATGAGCCCGGCCGTAGTGTCGGACATCAGAATTTCTCCGGCTTGATCAGCGCGACGAAGAGGTAGACGAGCAGGCCCAGCGCCAGCAGCCCGCCGACGACGTTGGCCAGGGTTCCGGCGCCGCTCACAGCTTCTCCAAGCCGCGCAGCACCAGGGCCAGCACCACGAAAACGCCGATCAGCAGCACGGCGTAGAGCAAGTCGGCCACAGGCACCTCTCAAGACGGGTCACCGGGTTCGGTGACCGGACGACGTTCACTGTGCGGTTCCGGGACCCCCGTGCGACCTCGGGCTGATGGCGCCTTGACGGCTTCCTGACACGCATTTACGCCGTCTTTATGGCTGGTGGCGGCGGTCACGCAAACGTTTGCCGGTTGCTCACCGTATGCAGTTGGTCAGTGACTCGCGACACAACGCGTAACCGAACAGGTGCGGAACGTGCAATTCGGGCAGACAAGATCTTCGGGTCGTGTTACACCTGGGTTACCGATAGTTGTATCGGCTAAGCAAATCTTTGGGAGAGGGGATCACCTATGTGCGGTATCGCCGGCTGGGTTTCCTACGACGCCGACCTCACCCGCCGCCCGGACGTGGTCGACGCGATGACGGAGACCATGGCCTGCCGCGGCCCGGACGACTCCCGGACGTGGGTGCGCACGCACGTCGCGCTGGGACACCGGCGCCTGGCCATCATCGACCTGCCCGGCGGCCGTCAGCCGATGACGGTGCACACGCCGAACGGCGACCTCGCGATGGTCTACAGCGGTGAGGCCTACAACTTCACCGAGCTGAAGGAAGAGCTGACGAAGCTCGGCCACAAGTGGGAGACCGACAGCGACACCGAGGTCGTGCTGCACGGCTACCTGCAGTGGGGCGACGCGGTCGTCGACCACCTCAACGGCATGTACGCCTTCGCGATCTGGGACGAGCGCGACGACCGCCTGGTCATGATCCGCGACCGGATGGGCATCAAGCCGTTCTACTACTACCCGACGCGCGACGGCGTGCTGTTCGGCTCCGAGCCGAAGGCGATCCTGGCCAACCCGCTCGCCAAGAAGGTCGTCGACCTCGACGGCTTCCGCGAGCTGGCCGGCTTCACCAAGCGGCCCGGCTGGTCGCTGTGGAAGGACATGGAAGAGGTGCAGCCGGGCACGATCGTCACCGTGTCCCGCGAGGGCATCAGGACCCGCACCTACTGGAAGCTGGACGCGAAGCAGCACACCGACGACCAGGAGACGACGGTCGCGCGCGTGCGCGAGCTGATGACCGACATCGTCCACCGGCAGCTCGTCGCCGACGTCCCGCGCTGCGTGCTGCTGTCGGGCGGCCTGGACTCGAGCGCCGTCACCGGCCTCGCGGCCGCGCGCCTGGCGGAGCAGGGTGAGCAGCTGCGCACGTTCTCCGTCGACTTCTTCGGCCAGGAGGAGAACTTCAAGCCGGACGAGATGCGCGACACCGCGGACTCGCCGTTCGTGCGGGACGTCGCCCAGCTGGTCGATTCCGCGCACGAGGACGTCATGCTCAACCCGGGCGACCTGACCGACCCCGAGGTCCGGCGCGCGGTGCTGCGGGCCCGCGACATCCCGGCCGGCCTCGGCGACATGGACACGTCGCTGTACCTGCTGTTCAAGGCGATCCGCGGCCAGTCGACGGTGGCCCTGTCGGGCGAGTCGGCCGACGAGGTGTTCGGCGGCTACCGGTGGTTCCACGACGAGAAGGCCGTCAACGCGGACACGTTCCCGTGGCTGGCGTTCCGGACGTCGATGATGGACGAGCGGGCGTCGCTGTACACGCCGGAGCTGGTGAAGAAGCTCGACGTCGAGTCCTACATCGCCGACCAGTACTCTTCGGCCGTTTCCGCGGTGGAGCACCTCGACGGCGAGTCCGCGCTCGAAGCGCGGATGCGGACCATCTGCAACCTGCACCTGACCCGGTTCGTGCGGATGCTGCTCGACCGCAAGGACCGCGCGTCGATGGCGGTGGGCCTCGAGGTCCGCGTGCCGTTCTGCGACCACCGGCTGGTGGAGTACGTCTACAACACGCCGTGGTCGCTGAAGACCTTCGACGGCCGGGAGAAGAGCCTGCTGCGCCACGCCACTTCTCACGTCCTGCCGGAGTCGGTCGCGCAGCGGGTGAAGAGCCCGTACCCGTCGACGCAGGACCCGGGGTACGCGGCGGCGTTGCAGCAGCAGGTCAAGGAGGTGCTGGCCGAGCCCAAGCACGAGGTGTTCGGCCTGGTCGACCGCGCGTGGGCGCACCGGGCGTCCGAAGTGGACTCCGCGACCATGGACCCGGCGATGCGTATCGGCCTGGACCGGGTGCTCGACCTGTACCACTGGATCGAGATGTATTCCCCGGAGCTGCAGCTCGGCTGAGCCAGGGCACGCGCGTGGCCGCCCGGACGAAGGCGGCCACGCGCGGCTCGACCCGGACCCGTCACGGACCTCCGGCGGCAAGCACCGCAGCTGCGGTTCGAGGAGGTACACCTCCTGGCGGACGGCGACTTCGTGGCCGCCCACCTGCTGGTCCACGCCTTCGGCCGGAGCCGGCCCGGCGGATGCAGATCGAGCGGCCGGATCGTGGAGCACTGGCGCGTCACGGCCTAGCGGCGGATCTCCGCCAGCTTCACCGGGCGCCGTTCCCGGCGGGACACCTCGCACGCCTCCGCGATGTAGAACGCCTCCAACGCGTCCGCCGCGCCGCAGGGTGACGGCGCCCGGCCCGTGACCACGTCCAGGAACGCCCGCAGCTCCGTCGTGTACGCCGGGCGGAAGCGCTCCATGAACCCGGGGTACGCCGGGCCCGGCAGGGGCGCGACGCCCGGCTCCACCGACCGCAGCGGCGCCCGGTCGTCCAGGCCCACGACCACGCCGGACACCGCGCCCAGCACGTCGAGGCGGACGTCGTAGCCCGCGCCGTTGTAGCGGGTCAGCGAGACCGTGGCCAGCGTTCCGTCGTCCAGGGTCAGCGTCGCCGCCGCCGTGTCGACGTCGCCCGCGTCGCGGAAGAAACGCTCGCCGCGGTTGGCGCCGATCGCGTAGACCTCGTCGACCTCGCGGCCGCTCACCCAGCGGATGATGTCGAAGTCGTGGACGCCGCAGTCGCGGAACAGCCCGCCCGAGTGCGCCACGTACTCCGCCGGCGGGGGCGCCGGGTCGAACGTCGTCGCCCGCAGCGTGTGCAGCCAGCCCAGCTCACCCGACGCGACCGCCGCCCGGGCCGCCGCGTAGCCCGCGTCGAACCGGCGCTGGAAGCCGATCTGGACCGGCACGTCCGACGCGCTGATCCGGTCGATCACCGCCAGCGTGCCCGGGATGTCCGCGGCCACCGGCTTTTCGCAGAACACCGGGATCCCCGCGTCGACCGCGGCGATGATCAGGCCCGGGTGCGCGTCCGTGGCCGCCGTGACGACCAGGCCGTCGAGACCCGCGGCGAACAGCTCGTCGAGGGAAGCCGATTCGACGCCGAGCTTCGCGGCCGCGGCCGCGGCCCGCGCGGTGTCGACGTCGGCCACGACGACCGACTCGACCTCCTCGAACCCCTTCAGCGTCTCCGCGTGCGCGGTCCCGATCCGGCCGGTGCCCGCCAGTCCCAACCTCATCGTGCAGCTCCTCCTGTTTGCGAGAACTCGGCGGTGGTCGCGCGGACCACCAGTGACGGGTGCAGCAGGTGCCGGACCGGCTCCGTACGCTCCCCGCGGACGCGCTCGATGAGCGCTTCGAAAGCCAGCCGCGCCATGTCCTTGCGCGGCTGGTCCACCGTGGTCAGGGAAAGGTGCCGCAGCGCGGCGAGCGAAGTGTTGTCGTAGCCGACGACCGAGACGTCCTCGGGCACCCGCAGCCCGGCCTCTTCGAGCGCCGAGATCGCGCCCACGGCGTTGAAGTCGTTGCCGGCGACCAAACCCGTCGGCAGCTCGCGGCGCTCGTACGTGGCGAGCAGCTCCCGCACGGCGTTCTCGCCGCCGATGTCGGTGTGCTCGCTGCGCACGACGACCGGCTCGAGACCGTGCTGCCGCATCGCCGACTCGAAGCCGCGCCGCCGCTGCGCCGCACCGGCCGCGCCGCCGCCGTCGAGGTGCGCGATGCGCCGGTGGCCGAGGCCGACCAGGTGGTCGACGGCCAGCGCCGAGCCCGCCTCGCCGTCGTCGTTCACCGTGTCCACTATGGACGAACGGATCGTCCGCGAGACCAGCACGACCGGGCACTGCTTGGCCGCGACCTGGATCGCCGACGCCGGGACGACCGGGGAGAGCAGGATGATTCCCGCCGGGCGGAAGGAAAGCAGGTTGTGCAGCGCGTTCCACTCGCGCGTGGGACTGCGGCCGCCGGTGTTGAGGACCAGGTCGAACCCCGCCACCTGCGCGGCGGTGTCCAGCTCTTCGACGATGTCGGCGAAGAAGGCGTTGCGCAGGTCGTTGACCATCACCCCGAGCACGGTGGACGTGCGGCTGGCCAGCGACCGCGCCATCACGTGCGGCTGGTAGCCGAGTTCTTCGGCCGCGCGCAGCACCGCCGCGCGCCGGGCGGCGGACACCTTCGGTGAATTGTTCATCACCAGCGAGACGAGCGCGCGGGAAACTCCCGCCCGCGCGGCGACGTCCTCCATGGTCGGACGCACCATCCCGCACCTCCCCTGAGCACCGGAAACTCGGCCTTGACTTTGCTGTGACGGACGCTACAAGATTAGAGCGCTCTAATCAATAGAGCGCTCCAACGGACCGACGGAGGCCCCTTGTGACAGCGACGATCCGCGTGGCCGCCGCCCCGATTTCCTGGGGCGTCTGCGAAGTCCCGGGCTGGGGCCGGGTCCTGGACGCGGCCACCGTGCTCGGCGAGATGGCGGCCCTCGGCGTCCAGGCCACCGAGCTGGGCCCGCCGGGGTACCTCCCCCGCGAGCCCGCCGCCCTGCGCGAGCTGCTCGCCGGGTACGACCTGACGCTCGTCGGCGGCTTCCTCGCCGTCGTCCTGCACGGAAACCAGGAGAACGCCCTCAAAGAAGCCGAAGAGTCGGCCGCGCTCTTCGCCGCGTGCGGGGGTGACGTCCTGGTCCTCGCCGCGGCGACGGGCCTCGACGGCTACGACGACCGGCCGCGGCTCACCGACACCGAATGGGCGACGCTCGTCAGCACGGCGGGCGGGATCCGGGACATCGCGGCCGGCCACGGCCTGCGCACGGTGCTGCACCCGCACGTCGGGACGCACGTGGAGCAGCAGGCCGAGGTCGAGCGCTTCCTCGCCGACTCCGATCTCGGGTTGTGCCTCGACACCGGGCACCTGATGATCGGCGGGACGGATCCGGTCGAGCTGGCGCAGCGGTATCCCGAACGGGTGAGGCACGTGCATCTCAAGGACGTCCGGGAAGACCTGGCGGCGCAGGTCCGCGCGGGCCGGCTCGGCTACACCGACGCGGTCGGGCGGGGCATGTACACCCCGCTCGGCGCGGGGGACGTGGACGTGGCGTCGATGGTGCGCTCCGTCCAGGCGGCCGGCTACGACGGCTGGTACGTCCTCGAACAGGACACCGCACTCGGCGCGGAGAGCCCCGACGACCTGCCCCGGCGGGACACCGAGCGCAGCCTGGCCCACCTCGCGAAGATCACCGACTCCCTCTGAAAACCTGGTCTCAAAGGAGCGACTGTGTTCTCACTCAAGAAGTTCGCCGGTGTGGCGGCGATCTCCGCCGCCGGGCTGGTCCTCGCCGCCTGCAGCGGCCCCACCGCCGACAACTCGAACAGCAGCAGCCCCAGCTCGGCCACCGTCGCGGCCCCCAACGCGGGCGGCCCGCTCAAGGTCGCCGTGGTGACGCACGGCAGCGCCGGTGACGCCTTCTGGAACGTCGTGAAGAACGGCGCCGAGCAGGCGGGCAAGGACCTGAACGTCGGCGTCGACTACTTCTCCGACGGCGACCCGGGCAACCAGGCGCGGCTGATCGACAACGCCGTGGCGCAGAAGGTCGGCGGCCTGGTCGTCTCGATGGCGAACCCGCAGGCCCTGCAGACGTCGATCCAGAACGCGGTGAAGGCCGGCATCCCGGTCATCACCATCAACTCCGGCGAGGACTTCAGCGCCCAGTTCGGCGCGATCGCGCACGTCGGGCAGAGCGAGGGCCTCGCGGGCCAGGGCGCCGGGCAGCGGCTCAAGGCGGCCGGCAAGACGAAGCTGCTGTGCGTCATCCACGAGGCCGGCAACATCGGCCAGAACCAGCGTTGCGACGGCGCGAAGCAGACCTTCGGCAACGTCACGACGCTGCAGGTCGACATCTCCAACCCGACCGACGCGCAGGCCCGCATCCGCGGCGCGCTGCAGTCGGACCCGTCGATCGACGCCGTGCTGGCGCTGAACTCGCAGGTCGCGGCCCGCGCGGTCGCCGCGGCGAAGGAAGCCAGCTCGAAGGCGCAGGTGGCGACCTTCGACCTCAACGCCGACGTCGTCGCGGGCATCAAGGACGGCAGCATCCTCTTCGCCGTCGACCAGCAGCAGTACGAGCAGGGCTACCTGCCGATCGTGTTCCTGAAGCTGTACAAGGAGAACGGCAACACCATCGGCGGCGGCAAGCCCGTCCAGACCGGCCCGGGCTTCGTCGACAAGGCCAACGTCGACACCATCGCCCCGTACGCGCAGCGCGGCACGCGATGACCGCAGCGATCCAGGCACAGCCCGACGAGCGCGTCGCCAAGAAGGGGCTGACCGACCGGCTGGTCGTCCGCCCCGAAATCGGCGCGCTCCTCGGCGCGGTGCTGGTCTTCGTCTTCTTCTCCGTGGTCACCGGCCAGTTCCTCAGCCCGCTGGGCGTGGCGACCTGGCTCGACGACTCCTCGACGCTGGGCATCATGGCCGTCGTGGTCGCGCTGCTCATGGTCGGCGGCGAATTCGACCTCTCGGCCGGCGTCATGACGGCGTCGACGTCGCTGGTCACGGCGATCCTGGCGACGCAGGCGGGCTGGAACGTCTGGCTCGCGCTGCTGGCGTCACTGGTGTTCGCGCTCGGCGTCGGCGCGTTCAACGGCTGGCTAGTGATGAAGACCGGGCTGCCCAGCTTCATCGTCACGCTGGGGTCGTTCCTGGCGTTGCAGGGGCTCAACCTCGGTGTGACGCGGCTGGTCACCAACACCGTCCAGGTCTCGGGCATGCGCTCGACCAGCGGTTACGAGTCGGCAGGCGGCCTGTTCGCCTCGACGTTCAGCATCGGCGGCACGGAGTTCCAGTCGTCGATCGTGTGGTGGATCGTCGTCACGGCGATCGCCGCGTGGCTGCTGGTGCGGACCCGGTTCGGCAACTGGATCTTCGCGGTCGGCGGGTCGCAGGTTTCGGCCCGCTCGGTCGGCGTGCCGGTGGTGCGCACGAAAATCCTGCTGTTCATGGGCACCGCGCTCGGCGCGTGGCTGGTCGGCTCGATCAACATCCTGCGCTTCGCCAGCGTGCAGGCCAACCAGGGCATCGGGCTGGAGTTCCAGTACATCATCGCCGCGGTGATCGGCGGCTGCCTGCTCACCGGCGGGTTCGGCTCGGCGGTGGGCGCGGCGATCGGCGCGCTGATCTTCGGCATGGCGCGGCAGGGCATCGTGTTCGCGCAGTGGAACAGCGACTGGTTCATGCTGTTCCTCGGCGTCATGCTGCTGGCCGCGGTCCTGGTCAACAACGCCTTCCGGCGCCGCGCGGAGAGGGTCCGCCGATGAGCTTGCTCGAGGTCAAGGACATCGGGAAGACGTACGGCAGCGTGATCGCGCTGCGCGATGTGTCCACTGTGGTCAACGCGGGCGAGGTCACCTGCGTGCTCGGCGACAACGGCGCCGGGAAGTCCACGCTGATCAAGATCCTCGCCGGGGTGCACCAGCACGACCGGGGCGAGTTCCTCGTCGAGGGCGAGCCCGTGAAGTTCGCCTCGCCGCGCGAGGCCCTCGACCGCGGTATCGCGACCGTGTACCAGGACCTCGCCGTGGTGCCCCTGATGAGCGTCTGGCGCAACTTCTTCCTCGGCTCGGAGCCGACCACCAAGTTCGGCATGCTCGACCGGAAGAAGGGCCGCGAGACGACCAAGAAGGCGTTGTCCGACATGGGCATCGACCTGCGAGACGTCGAGCAGCCGGTCGGGACGCTCTCGGGTGGCGAGCGCCAGTGCGTCGCCATCGCGCGCGCGGTGTACTTCGGCGCGAAGGTGCTGATCCTGGACGAGCCGACGGCGGCGCTGGGCGTCAAGCAGGCCGGGGTGGTGCTCAAGTACGTCGCCCAGGCGCGCGATCGCGGGCTCGGCGTCGTGCTGATCACGCACAACCCGCACCACGCCTACCCGGTCGCCGACCGGTTCCTGCTGCTCAAGCGGGGTGCGCCGCTCGGGTCGTACGAGAAGAAGGACATCGACATCAACGAGCTGACCCGGCAGATGGCGGGCGGTGCGGAACTGGAAGCTCTCAAACACGAGCTTCGGCAGGTGGAAAAAGCATGAACCTCGAAGCGCTGACGATCGGCCGGGTGGGGGTCGACCTCTACCCGGAGCAGAGCGGCGTCCCGCTGGCCGGCGTCAGCACGTTCGCCAAGTCGCTCGGCGGGACCGCGACCAACGTCGCGGTCGCCGCCGCCCGGCTCGGCCGGCGCACGGCGGTCCTCACCAAGGTCGGCCCGGACGGCTTCGGCGACTACGTCCGCCAAGCCCTCGCCGGCTTCGGCGTCTCACCGGAGTTCGTGGGTACTTCGCCGGACCTGCAGACGCCGGTGGTGTTCTGCGAGCTGAACCCGCCCGCGGACCCGCCGCTGCTGTTCTACCGCTCCCCCCTCGCCCCCGACCTGACGCTGACCGACGAAGACGTGCCGTGGGACGTCGTGGCGTCGGTGCCGCTGCTGTGGGTCACCGGCACCGGCGTGTCCGCGGAACCGGCCCGGACGACCCAGCGGAAGATCCTCGAGGCGCGGGGCCGCCGGGAGCACACCGTCCTGGACCTCGACTACCGGCCGATGTTCTGGCCGTCGGCCGAGCAGGCCCGGGAGGAGATCGGCGGGCTGCTCGACCACGTCACGGTGGCGGTCGGCAACCGCGCCGAGGTCGAGATCGCCGTCGGCACCGCGGACCCGGACACCGCCGCGGACCGCCTGCTCGAACGCGGGCTGCGGCTGGCCCTGATCAAGAAGGGCGCCGAAGGCGTGCTGGTGGCGACCCCGGACGGCCGGTCGACCGTGCCGCCGCAGCGCGTCGAGGTCGTCTGCGGGCTGGGCGCCGGCGACGGCTTCGGCGGGGCCCTGATCCACGGGCTGCTGTCGGGCTGGGTGCCGGAGCGCATCGCGGAGTACGCGAACGCGGCGGGCGCGCTGGTGGCGTCCCGGCTGGCCTGCGCCGACGCCATGCCGACCGCCGCCGAGATCGAGGAGCTGCTGTGATCCTCACCGACGAACGCTGGCGGGAACTCCTGCACGTCCGCGCCACGAACCCCGGCGCGGTCCGGCAGGCGTACGCGACCCGGCGACGGCGGTCGAAGCTGCTGTCCGACCAGGGCACGCTGTTCCTGGTCGCCGCCGACCACCCGGCACGAGGGGCGCTGGGTGTGGGCGAAGACCCGCTGGCCATGGCCGACCGGCGGACGCTGCTCGAACGGCTGCTCGTCGCGCTGGCCAACCCGGCGGTCGACGGCCTCCTCGGCACGCCGGACGTCGTCGAGGAACTCCTGCTGCTCGGTGCGCTGCACGACAAGGTCGTCTTCGGCTCGATGAACCGCGGCGGCCTGGCCGGCGCCGACTGGGAGATCGACGACCGGTTCACCGGCTACGACGCCCGCACGCTGGTCGACTGCGGGCTCGACGGCGGCAAGATGCTGCTGCGCCTGGTCGACTCCGACCCGGGCACGATCCCGACGCTGCAGGCCTGCGCCGACGCCGTCACCGAGCTGGCCGCGTACGGCCTGGTCGCCATGGTGGAGCCGCTCCCGTACCGCCGTTCGGACGGGAAACTGGTGCTGCAGCAGGATCCCGTGTCGCTCGCGCGAGCGGTTACGGTGGCCTCGGGGCTCGGCGTGACGTCGGCGCACACGTGGCTGAAGCTGCCGCCCACCGACTCGGCGGCCGTCCTGGGCGCCACCACGCTGCCGGTGGTGGTGCTCGGCGGCGTGCCGTCGGGCGACCCGGCCGCCGACCTGGCCTCGTGGGGCCGGACGCTGCGCCACGACGTCGTGCGCGGCCTGGTCGTCGGCCGCACCCTGCTCTACCCGCCGGGCGGTGACGTCGGTGCCGCCGTGGAAGCCGCCGCGAAGGTTCTGGAGGCCGCGAAGTGAGCAAGCTGCACCGTCCGTTCGGGACGCTGTCCGACGAGGCCGACCCGGTCCGGCTGACCCCGGACAGCGCGGGCTGGACCTACACCGGGCTGCGAGTGCTTTCCCTGGCCCCCGGTGCGACGCGTGTCCTGCACACCGGCGAATTCGAGGCGTTCGTGCTGCCCTTGGCCGGTTCGGCGACGGTCCGCGTCGACGGGGAGACCTTCGAGCTGACCGGGCGCTCCTCGGTCTTCACGCGCGTGACGGACTTCGCGTACGTCCCCCGCGAGGCCGAAGTCGAGTTGTCGACAACGGACGGTCTCGAGGTCGCGCTGCCGATGGCGCGCTGCACCCGGCGGCTCACCCCGCGGTACGGCCCCGCCGAGGGCGTCCCGGTGGAGGTGCGCGGCGCCGGGCAGGCGACGCGGCAGGTGACCAACTTCGGCGTGCCCGGGGTGTGGGAGCACGCGGACAAGCTGAACGCGTGCGAGCTGATCACGCCGGGCGGCAACTGGTCGTCGTACCCGCCGCACAAGCACGACGAAGCGACCGAATGCGAGGTCGTCAACGAGGAGATCTACTACTTCCGCATCGCCGGCCGCGACGGCGTCACGCCGTCGCGCGAAGGCTTCGGCCTGCACCGGACGTACACCGCG
The DNA here is from genome assembly GCF_040609695.1 of Amycolatopsis sp. NPDC004625. Classification (NCBI taxonomy): domain Bacteria; kingdom Bacillati; phylum Actinomycetota; class Actinomycetes; order Pseudonocardiales; family Pseudonocardiaceae; genus Amycolatopsis; species Amycolatopsis sp. NPDC004625. The sequence goes on along the minus strand of NZ_JBEXKX010000001.1, from coordinate 365,821 downwards.
GACGGCGAGCTCGACGAGGACGTCGCCGTGCGCGACCACGACGTCTTCCTGATCCCGCGCGGCTACCACGGGCCGTGCGTGGCCGCGCCGGGCTACCCGTTGTACTACCTGAACGTCCTGGCCGGGCCGGCTCCGGAACGTTCGATGGCGTTCTGCGACGACCCCGCGCACGGCTGGGTCCGCGACACGTGGGCGTCGCAGGAGCTCGACCCGCGGTGCCCGGTGACGAACCACGAAGGACGTGTGCAGTGAAGCTGACGACGGCTCAGGCGCTGGTCCGCTGGATCCTCGCCCAGCGCTCGGAAACCCTGGACGGGCGCGAGGTCCCGCTGTTCCCCGGCGTGTTCGCGATCTTCGGGCACGGCAACGTCCTCGGCCTCGGCACGGCGCTGGAGGAACACCGCGGGGACATCCCGGTCTGGCGCGGGCACACCGAGCAGGGCATGGCGCTGGCTGCGGTCGGGTACGCGAAGGCCACGCACCGGCGTCAGGTCGGCGTGGTGACGTCCTCGATCGGGCCGGGCGCGCTCAACATGGTGACCGCGGCCGGCGTCGCCCACGCGAACCGGCTGCCGGTGCTGCTGCTGCCGGGCGACACGTTCACCACTCGCGCGCCGGACCCGGTGCTGCAGCAGATCGAGCCGTTCGGCGACGCGACCGCGACGGTGAACGACGCCTTCCGCGCGGTCTCGCGCTACTTCGACCGGATCACCCGGCCCGAACAGCTGATCTCGACGTTGCCGCAGGTCGCGCGAGTCCTCACGGACCCTGCCGACGCCGGTCCGGTGACCCTCGCCCTGCCGCAGGACGTCCAGGCGGAGACGTACGACTTCCCGGAGGCCCTGTTCGAGCCGGTGACGCACCGGCCGCTGCGCCCGCGTCCGGACCGGCGCTCGGCCACCGAGGCGGCCGGGCTCCTGCGTGCGGCTCACCGCCCGCTGCTGGTGCTGGGCGGCGGCGTCCGGTACTCCGGGGCCGGGCAGCGCGCGCTGGACTTCGCCGAACGGCACGGGATTCCGATCGTGGAGACGACGGCGGGCCGCACGCTGGTGCCGCACGAGCACCCCCTGCACGCAGGGCCGCTGGGCATCACGGGCTCGACGTCGGCGAACGTCGTCGCGGCTGCTGCCGACGTCGTGCTGGCGGTCGGGACCCGGCTGCAGGACTTCACGACGGCGTCCTGGACGGTCTTCTCCCCCGGCGTCCGGCTGGTGTCGCTCAACGCGGCCCGGTTCGACGCGGTGAAGCACGGGGCGCTGTCGGTGGTCGGGGACGCGGACGCGGGTCTGACGGATCTCGCGGCCCAGCTGGAGAGCTGGCGGGTGGACCCGTCATGGACGTCCCGGGCCGCGGCCGAGCGAGCCACCTGGGACGCGCACATCTCGTCGCTGCGGTCGGCCTCGGGCGAGCTCCCGTCCTACGCCCAGGTCGTCGGCGTGGTCAACGACCTGTCGGCGGCCGGCGACTACGTCATGACGGCGTCCGGCGGGCTGCCGGGCGAGCTGATCGGCGGCTGGCGCGGATCCGGCTCGGTCTCGATGGACGTCGAGTACGGCTTTTCGTGCATGGGTTACGAGCTGTCCGGTGCGTGGGGCGCGGCGATCGCCCACCCCGGTCTGGTCACCACGCTCCTGGGTGACGGCTCGTACCTGATGCTGAACTCGGAGCTGTTCTCGGCCGCCTTCGCCGGTCACCCGTTCGTCGCCGTCGTCTGCGACAACGACGGGTACGCCGTGATCGCGCGGCTGCAGGAGGGTCAGGGCGGGAAGCCGTTCAACAACTTCTACGCCGACTGCACGACTTCGCACGCTTCGCCGCCGCGGGTCGACTTCGCGCGTCACGCGGAATCGCTGGGGTGCGTGGTGTTCACTGCGTCCACAGTGGACTCTCTCCGTGGCGCGTACGCCTCGGCTCGCGAAGCGGCCGTCTCGGAGCAGCGTCCGGCGGTCGTCGTGGTGAAGACGCAGCCGTCGGCGTGGACCGAAGCCGGAGCGTGGTGGGAAGTCGGCGTGCCCGAGCACCTGGCCGGGAGGGACGGCTACGAGCGCGGGAAGGGCGGTCAGGTGCGTTACCTCGGATCCTGAGTGACGGCGGGCGACGCGGCCCCGGCGACCAGCTGCCGCGGTGCGCCGGAACCGTCCGCCGGGACCGCCCAGACGGCGTTGCCCAAGCCGTACAGGATCGTGCGGTCGTCCTGCCAGAGCGCTTGGTCGTCGACGCTGCGGGTCTCGGCGAGCTCGGTCTCTTTCAGGCTCGCGAGGTCCAGCACGGACAGCCGCCAGACGCCGTCGCCGACCTTCTTCTTGAAGGCGACCCGCCTGCCGTCCGGGGACAGCGACGGGCACTCGACGTTCTCGCGCAGGGTCTTCCCGCGGTAGCGCCCGTAGTCGGCCTCGACGAGGTACGTCTTGCCCTTGCTGCCGAGCGTGGCGTAGAAGCGGTTGCCGTCGGGGGCGAAGGTGATGCCCCAGTAGTTGACGTCGGCGGCGAAGTAGCGTTCGCCGTCCTTGAAGACCGGCAGTTCCTCGATCGTCTTGACCAGCCGGCCGGTCTCGACGTCGTAGAGGCCGGCGCGGGTCGAGAAGCCGGTCTCGGCGTAGGAGTCGCCCGTGACGAACAGCGTCCAGTAGACGTGCTTGCCGTCCGGGGAGACGCGGGCGCGGCTCGGGGTGCCCGGCAGGGTCTCGGTGTGGCGGACCGCGAGGTGGTCGTCGAGGACGAGGACGTCGGTGATCGCCGGGAGCGTGCCGGGCCGCACGGCCAGGCACACCGCCGTCTGCCTCGCCACCGCGAACCGGTCGCACTTCAAGCCGCTGAGCTGCGGTTTCGCCGTGGTTTCGCCGAGCGGGACGGCACCGACGCGGCCGGTGGCGGTGTCGCGGAACAGCAGCCGGCCGGGGGCCAGGGTCAGCGCGGCGGCGGGTTCGGCGGCCGCGGTGTCGTGCCGCGCGCTGACCGTGTACGTGACGGCGGCGGCGACCAGCAGGGCCGTGCCGGTGAGGGCGAGGACGAGTTTCTTCACGGGCGCACCGGTTTCGCGAAGGCGGCGGCTAGGGCGACGGCGGCCAGGCAGGCCGCGGCGACGAGCACCGCGGGCCGCAGGTCCCACAGCGTCCACGCCAGTCCGAACAGGACGGAGGAGAGCATCCGGGCCACGGCCTGGCCCGTCTGCACCACGGCCAGCCCGGTGGCGCGCAGGCCGGCCGGGACGAGCGGGCCGGCGGCGGCCATCAGGACGCCGTCGGTGGCCGCGTAGAACACGCCGTGCAGACCGAGCGCGACCACGGGAAGCGCCGCGTAAGCCGGGCCGCAGAGCAGCACCAGGGCCACGCACAGCGCCACGTGCCCGCCGAGGAACACCGGCCAGCGGCCGACGCGGTCGGCGAGCTTGCCGAGCGGCACGGCCAGCAGCAGGTAGACCCCGGCGGTGCCCAGGGGCAGCAGCGGGAAGTACGTCGCCGCGATCTCCCAGCGCCGCTGCAGGGCCAGGTAGACGAACGAGTCGCCGACCGTCACCAGGCCCAGCAGCGCCGCCCAGAGCGTCACGCGCCGGAAGTCCTGCTGCCGCAGGAGGCCGAGCGCGGACCGGGCGGACACCGCGGCCCGGTCGACCGCGCCGGGCCGGTCGCGGACGAACAGGGCGAGCAGCAGCACGGCGATCGCCGCGACGCAGAAGCTGGTGAAGAACACGCTGGTGTAGCTGCCGAGGCTCAGGGCGAGCACGGCCATGGCCACCAGCGGGCCGAGGAACGCGCCCACGGTGTCCATCGCCCGGTGCACCCCGAACGACCGGCCGAGGGTGGCCGGCTCGCTGGACAGCGAAATCAGCGCGTCGCGCGGGCCGGTGCGCAAACCCTTGCCGGTGCGGTCGGCGGCGAGCACGACGCCGATGGCCGCGACCGACGAACCGGCCGCGACCAGGCCGAGCTTGCACACCGCGGACAAGCCGTACCCGAACCCGGCGACGGCCTTGAGCCGCCGCCACCGGTCGGCGAGGTGCCCGCCGAGCACCCGCACGACCGCGGTCGCCCCGGCGTAGAGCCCGTCGAGCAGCCCGAACTGCAACGGGTTCAGGCCGAGGCCGAGCACCAGGTAGAGCGGGAGGACGGCGGTGACCATCTCCGAGGAGACGTCGGTGACCAGGCTGACCATCCCGAGCGCCAGCACGTTGGCGGACACGCGCTTCAGCGCCGGTTTGCGGTCGGTTCCCGAGGCCAGGTCCGAGGTACGGCTTGCCGCGATGTACATGCCCGGGCTCCTAGTGGCAGGTGTAGGTCGGGCTGCTGTCCAGGACCTTGCCGTCGACGCCGATGAGCTGCGTCTGGAACGTCGTGTCCGTCATCGACAGCTTCAGGACACCGAAGGTCTTCAGCAGCTTGGCCGTCGTGGCGTGCGCCGGGCTCAGGTCGTACAGGTTGGCGCCGCCGCTGCCGCCGACGATCTCGACCGGGCCTCCCGCGTCCGCCTTGCCGTCGGCGTTCTGCGGCAGGAACCGTTCGTAGTCGTGGTCGTGGCCGTTGAGGACGAGGTCGACCTTGTTCGACACCATCAGGTTCCACAGCGCGATGCTGTCGATGTTGTCGCCGTGGTCACCGGAGCTCCACCGCGGGTGGTGGTAGTACGCGGCGACGCAGCCCTTCGTGTTGCTGGCCAGGTCCTGCTTCAGCCAGGTGATCTGGGGCGGCTCGGCGAACTCGTCGTGGGTGACGAAGTCGTTGGAGTCGAGGGCGACGAAGTGCCAGTTGCCCATTTCCCAGCTGTAGTAGCGCTTGCCCTGCGGTTTGGCGATGGCGCCGAAGTACTGCTCGTAGCCGGTGAACCCGGAGTAGGACTCGTGGTTGCCGGGGATCGGGCGGGTGATGTTCTTGAACTTGCCCCAGGTCTTGTCGTAGTAGTTCTTGAAGTCCGACAGGGTCGGTTCGTCGTACTGGTTGTCGCCCATGGTGATGACGGCCGCGGGGTTCATGTTCTCGACGAGCTTCGCGGTCTTGGGGTGGACGCAGCTCGAGCTGCTCGCGGTGCACTGTTCGGCGATGTCACCGGCCGCCGCGAGGACGAACCCGGCGCTCCCGGCCGCGGTCTTGACCGTGACCGGCGTGCTCGCGGGTGAGGCGTTGCCCGCGGCGTCGCGCGCGCGGACCGCGTAGGTGTAGCTCGTGTCCGGCGTGAGTCCGGTGTCGGTGTAGGACGTCGTTGCGCTGGTGGCGACGACGGTGCCGTTGCGGAGGATGTCGTACCCGGTGACGCCGACGTTGTCGGTGGCGGCGCCCCAGGTCAGCGGGACGCTCGTGGCGGTCGCCGTGCCCGCGGCGAGGCCGGCCGGGGTGGTCGGGGCCTGGGTGTCGCCGGAGGAGTCCGTGCTGCCGTAGACCTGCATCTCCCAGAAGGAATAGCCGTAGCTGGTGGCGCGGGTGAGGCCGACGAAGCGCACGAAGCGGCCGCGGGCGGTGAGGCCGCCGAGGTCGTCGATCTTGCCGTCGCCCGTGTCGACGGTGGCGGCCGTGGTGAAGTTCGTGCCGTCGTCGGAGACCTCGATCCGGTACTTCTTGGCGTAGGCGGCTTCCCAGTTGAGGACGACGCGGTGGATGCCGGCGGATTGGCCGAGGTCGATCCGCAGCCACTGCGGGTCGGCGCCCTCGGCGCTGGCCCAGCGGGTGGTGGTGCTGCCGTCGACGGCCTTGGCACCGGCGTAGGACGAGCTTTCGACGGTCGAGGTGGCCACGGGTTTCCCCTGCGACAGCAGGACATCGGCGGCCTGCGGGGTGGCAGCCGCGGCGATGGCGGAGGGCAGCAGCACCACGGCGGCGAGCACCGGGGTGAGTCGGGTCAAGGGACGTAGGCGGGTGGACGGCACGTCGCGCTCCTTACGGGCCTGGCGGTGGCTGGTGGGCTGCGGCGTCGGGTTAACGGAGGTAAAACTGTTAGGAAAGTTTCCTAACTAAGCGGACTTTAACGAGGGGACGTTCCGGATGACAAGACGTGTCTTGTCCTTGAATCGGTCAAGAGGGTGAGTTTTTCACGGTTTCCGCTGTTCAGGGGGTGTGCCGATGAACGGGATACTGCGCCGGGGCCTGGGACCGGCCATCCGGCGCTTGGGATCACAGCGGGGTCCGCGCCAGGTTTGGTCGGCACCACGCCTCACTCGATGGACGTCGGCCTGCCCGGCTCCCGGCAGTCGCATGTGGACCGGCTTTTTCGTTGCTATCGCGCGGAAATATCCGCCACCGCAAGATCACCCGATTCAGCGATGGCGTTCGCACAGATGTTCGGTAGTTTCGGATGCATGGCCCTCACACCCCGCACCCCGACCGTCCGCCGAAGACCCGGTTCACCCGTCCGAACGCAGCAGTTTCCGGATTTCCGCCACCGCGGCGCGCCCCGCCCGGTTCGCCCCGACCGTGCTCGCCGACGGCCCGTAGCCCACCAGGTGCAGCCGCGGCTCGAGCACCACCCGCGTGCCGTCCATGCGGATCCCGCCACCCGGTTCACGAACGTGCAGCGGCGCGAGGTGGTCGATCGCCGCCCGGAACCCGGTGGCCCAGAGGATCACGTCGGCGTCGAACCGCGAGCCGTCCGCCCAGACGACACCGTCCGGCGTGATGCGCTCGAACATCGGCCGCCGGTCGAGGACACCGGCCGCCCGCGCGGCCCGCACTTCCGGCGTCACGGCGAGATCGGTGACGCTGACCACGCTTTCGGGCGGCAGCCCGGCCCGCACCCGTTCATCGACCTTGGCGACGGCGCCGCGTCCCCAGTTTTCGCTGAAGGGCTCGTCCCGCCACACCGGCGGCCGCCGGGTGACCCAGGCCGTGGCCCGCGCAAGGGGCGCGAACTCCATGAGCAGCTGAACCGCGGACGCCCCACCCCCGACGACGACCACCCGAAGCCCCCGGAACTCCTCGGGCCCGCCGTAGTCGGCGGTGTGCAGCTGTCGTCCGGCGAAGGTCTCCTGCCCGGGATAGCGCGGCCAGAAGGGCCGGTCCCAGGTCCCGGTGGCACTGATGACGGCCCGAGCGGCCCAGGACTCCACCGCACTCGAGACGACGAGCCGTTCCCCCGCCCGCGTCACGGACTGGACGTCAACGGGCCGCAGCACCGGAAGGTCATAGACGCTCTCGAACCGCGCGAAGTACTCGGAAACGACCTCGGAAGCCGGCCGTGTCACGTCGGGAGTCCCGAAAGCCATCCCGGGCAGGTCATGAATCCCATGAACCTTCCCGAGAACAAGCGACGGCCACCGGTATTGCCAGGCACCCCCGGCCCGCTTCCCGTGATCGAGCACAACGAACCCACGCCGATTCCCGAACCCGGCCCGCCGCAGGTGGTAGGCAGCAGAGAGCCCAGCCTGCCCAGCCCCGATCACCACCACATCAGTCTCGTGATCCGCACGGCTCATAGAGAGTCCAACAACAGAAGCGTCGGCATATTTCGCGCCCTCGATCACAACACCACCCCCTGCAGTCGGCTTACGTCACCGGGTTCAGCAGGCCCCTCACCGCCCGGCCACCCCACGACCGCCTTCCTCCCGCCCCACCGCCGCCCCCGGCAGCCCACTCACCCAACCCGCATCTCCGGGCCAGCCAGCCTCATCCCAGGCCACCGCCACACGACCAACACCGCCTTCGAGCCACCGCCAAGGCCGCCTTCGTTCCGCCCCAGCCCGCCATCCCGGCAGCCCACTCACCCGCCCCACCACCCCACCGGCGCCCTCCGACCCCACCAGCCCTATCCCCAGCCACCCGTCACGCAACCAGCGCCCACCCGGCGCCACCTTCAATCCACCACCACGACCGCCTTCGTTCCGCCCAAGCCCGCCATCCCCGAGCGGCCCACCAAGCCACCTCATCCGACCCGGCACGCCACCGGCACCCGGAAAAGGGAGCTGCAGCGACGGAGTCGGCGTCCTCGCCGCCGATGGGCTTCGACCGGCTCAAACAGCTCCGCGACCTGTCCACCCAACACGCCCGACACGCCCGACACGCCACTGCCACCAAGCCGAACTCACCAACACCGCCATCGTCCTCTGGCTCCGATGACCTACAAGAAAACCTAGGCGGCACCGCTCGACCGACCCCCTGGCCCGCCCGAAGCGCGCCGGCCCGCCCGACCGAACCGTCCGCGTCACACAGCAACCCGGTTCCGACCAGCCTCCTTGGCCCGATACAAGGCAGCATCCGCAGTCCGCAGAACATCGTCGAGCGTCGGACCGGCGTCGGGATGCCGCGCCACCCCGATCGACACCGACAAGCCACTCACCCGGACCGTGCCGGTCCCCGTCGAAATCACCACGTTCAGCTCGCCCACCGCCACCCGCACCCGTTCCGCGATGGCCAGTACGTCCGCGCGGCCGATGCCCGGCAGCAGCACGACGAACTCCTCGCCCCCGAACCGGCCGACCGTGTCGCCCTGGCGCACCGAACCCGAGATCGCCACCGCGACGGCGGCCAGCACGTCGTCGCCGGTCAGGTGGCCGTACGTGTCGTTGATCCGCTTGAAATGGTCCAGGTCGATCATCAACACGGCGAAGTCGCCGGCCGCGCCGCGGCGTTGGGCGCGGGAGTGCTCGCGGACCGCGGACTCGTGCCAGCCCGCGGTGTTGAGCAGCCCCGTCTTCTCGTCGGTGACCGCGGCGACCTGCAACTGCTGCTTCAGCAACAGGTACCGGTGCAACAGCAGCAGCGGCGCCACGACGAACACCACCAGCACCGGCTGCTCGACCAGCGCCAGCGCGGCGAGTCCGCCGAGGCAGAGGGTCGCCAGCTCGAAAGCGTTGTCTTCCCACGTTCCGACCAGGTCCGCCGCCGAGCGCTGGCTCGTGTACAGGTAGATCCCGGCCGCGACCACGCCCACGTTCACCAGCTCGAAAACCGCGGCCGCAAGACACAACGCGAACAGCCCGCGCGCCGTCTGCAACGGCATCCCGTGCAGCCCCAAGACCGCGAGAACGGAGGAAGCCGCGAAACACGAAAGCATCGCCCAAGCCGTGCTCGCGACGAAGCGGTGCGCGGGCCGCGTACGCACCTGACGCCACACTCGCACCCACAGGTGCGTGTAGAGCACAACGGCCAGCAGCGCGACCCAAGCCGGCGGGAGGAGGACGACGCCGGCGAGGTACCAGACGGACGTGACGTTGATGTGCGTCTGCCCGCTCATCCACCGGCGCAACCGCTCGATGCGGCGCGACATCTCGGCCTGCGCCACCCCCAACGCGACCAGCACGGCGAACCACACCGGACGCACGGGGCCACCGAACCCGGTGACCAGCGCGGTCACCGTCGCGACGACGGCCAGCAGTTCACAACCGAGCGCGTAGGCGATCCAGCGGGCTCTGGCGCTACCCCACATCGCCCATCGCGCGGGCCAGCCCGGCCAGGTGGAAACCGCTTCCCGGCGCACGGCGGCCTGGGCTCTCAAGAGCCGAGGTCACAGACGTGACGAACCGCCATCGTGACGTACCCCTTGCGCGAAGTTCGGCCGACAGGTTGCCCAGCGTAGCCGTTCCGGCGAGCGGCGTCGCCAGTCCGGGCGGTTTACCGGCGACGCGCCCGTTCGAAGACCCGCGCAGGGTAGATCAGCGCACGCAGGCCGCCAGGCGATCATCGAAACCCGTTCGAACCGTCGACGGAGGACAACCGCGCTTCCCGCGCGTGGGGCATCACCACCGGAGCGGTCCAATCGTCGCCAGCCAGCTCACTCGCGCAAAGCGCCGACCACCCGAACGTTCGGCTCCGGTCAGCTCACTTCCGCAGCGCGCGGACGATCGCCACCAACCCGACCACCGCGGCGATCCCGATCAGCACCGGCACCACTCGCTTGAGCACGGACTGTCCCGCGTAGTCGAGCAGGTCGATCGCCTCGGTCTCCGGGGGTGCCGGGACGCTACGCAATGCCGGACGGTCCGCCGGCTTGGACTTCGGCTCCGTGTTGATCTCCGCCGTGGTCGGGGCCGCCTTCACCGCCGGCTGGGGCTCGGCTGTGGCGGTCGGCTCGGCCGGCTGTTCCGCAGCATCCGGCACCGGCTTCACGGCCGGTTCGGCCACCGGCTGCGCCGGCGCCGAGGGGGCACCTCCGCCCGAACTCTGCTGGGCCGACGCCTTCGCCGCCGGGGCACCTCCAGCCGGGGTCTGCCCCGCCGGGGCACCTCCAGCCGCCCCCTGTGCCGTCGGCACGCTCCCGGCCGATCCCTGCCGGGCCGCCGCGCCCGTTGCGCCGGCCGTGCCCACCGCACCTGCCGCGCCCACCGCGGCCGCCGCGTCCTGCGCCGGGGTCAGTTTGCCCGACAGGCAGCCCGCGAACGTGTCCAAAATCTTGCCGCCGACCTCGCTGATCAACCCGCGGCCGAACTGGGCCGGCTTGCCCGTGATCGCCAGGTCCGTCGACACCGCTCCGTGGGTTCCGCCGTCGGCCTCCGTCAGCGTCAACGTCACCGTGGCCGCCGCCGTGCCCGAGCCGCGGGAATCCTTGCCCGAGGCCTTGATCGTCACCTTGCGGGCCGCTTCGTCCTTCTCCAGGAACTCGCCGTTGCCCTTGTACAGCAGGGAAATCGGACCCAGCTTGACCTTCACCGTCCCGCTGAACTTGTCGCCTTCCACCTTGGTCAGCGTCGCGCCGGGCATGCAGGGGGCGACGCGCTCCGGGTCGACGACCGCCTGCCAGACCTCGCCGATCGGTGCCGGGACGGTGAATTCGTGGTCGAGCCGCACGGGCCGACCTCCTCTCTGCCGAACCTGGGTGTCCGCACCCCACCCTAGCCGCCCCGGGGCCGCGGCCCGGCGGGCGAACCGCGGGCCCCGGGGACGTGCGTCAGGTTCCGGCCGCCGCCGCGATCGCGCGGCCCGTCAGCACTTCGGCCAGGTGACGGCGGTATTCGACGTCGGCGTTGCTGTCCACCGGCGGATTCGTGCCCTCCGCCGCGTGCGAAGCCGCCGCGCGGATCGAGTCCGCCGACGCCTGGACGCCGACCAGGGCCGACTCGACGCCCGAGGCGCGGATCGGGGTCGAACCCATGTTCGTCAGCGCGACCCGGGCCTCCTCGATGACTCCGCCTTCCGTCCGGACGGTGACCGCGACCGCGACCATCGACCACGCCTGGGCGACCCGGTTGAACTTCTCGTAGTGCGCCCGCCACCCCGTGTGCTTGGGCACGCGGACCTCGACCAGCAGCTCGTCCGGCGCCAGCGCGGTGGTGAACAGGTCGCGGAAGAACTCCGCGGCCGGCACCGTGCGACGTCCCGAAGGACCGGCCAGCACCAGGGACGCGTCCAGGGCCAGGACCGGTGCGAGCAGGTCCCCGGCCGGGTCGGCGTGGGCGATCGCGCCGCCCAGCGTCCCGCGGTGGCGGATCTGCGGGTCGGCCACCGTGTCGGTCGCCGCCTTCAGCAACTCCGCGTGCGCGGCCACCAACGCGTCGCGCTGGACGTCGTAGTGCGTGGTCATCGCGCCGATCACGAGTGCGTCGCCGTCCTCGCGGACGCCGCGCAGTTCGGCGACGCGCCCGAGGTCGATCAGCGTGGTCGGTGCCGCGAGGCGCATCCGCAGCACCGGCAGCAGGCTCTGCCCGCCCGCCAGCACCTTGGCGTCTTCACCCGCCGACGCCAGCGCCTGCACCGCTTCGTCCACTGTGGACGGGCGGACGTAGTCGAAGGGGGCCGGGATCACTGCGCACCTCCGGTGGCGTCGATCGAACCGAGGCCGCCACCGGCTTCGCCGCGGCCGGGGCCGCCCGCGTCGGTGGTGCCGTGCTGGATGGCGTGCCAGACCCGCATCGGGGTCAGCGGCATCTCGATGTCGTCCACGCCGAACTGCCGCACGGCGTCGACCACCGCGTTGACCACCGCCGGGGTGGACGCGATGGTGCCCGCCTCGCCGACGCCCTTGGCGCCGAGCGGGTTCGTCGTCGACGGCGTTTCCGTCCGGTCGGTGGTGAACGACGGCAGGTCGGCCGCCGACGGCAGCAGGTAGTCGGCGAACGTGCCGGTCGTCAACGTGCCGCTCTCGTCGTGTTCGGTGCCCTCGAACAGCGCCTGCGCGATGCCCTGCGCGAGCCCGCCGTGCACCTGACCCTCGACGATCAGCGGGTTCACCGCGACACCGACGTCGTCGACGCAGACGTAGGAGCGCAGCTTGATCCGGCCGGTCTCGGTGTCCACCTCGGTGGCGCACAGGTGCGTGCCGTGCGGGAACGAGAAGTTCTCCGGATCGAACGTCGCGTCCGAGTCGAGCGACGGCTCGACCCCGTCGGGCAGGTTGTGCGCCGCGAACACCGCGAGCGCGACGTCGCCCATCGTCGTGGACGTGTCCGTGCCCTTGACCGTGAACTTGCCGCCGGCGAACTCCAGGTCGTCCTCGGCGCATTCGAGCAGGTGCGCCGCGATCGGCTTGGCCTTGGCCACGACCTTCTCCGCGGCCTTGACGACGGCGATCCCGCCGACGACCAGCGACCGCGAACCGTAGGTGTCCATGCCCTTGTGCGACGACTGGGTGTCGCCGTGCAGGATTTCGACGTCCTCGAACGCGACGCCCAGCTGGTCGGCGACGATCTGGCTCCACGCCGTCTCGTGGCCCTGGCCGTGCGCGGACGCACCGGTCAGCACCTCGACCTTGCCGGTGGGCAGCATCCGGATCGACGCGTACTCCCAGCCGCCGGCGCCGTAGTCGAGCGAGCCGAGCACCCGCGACGGCGCCAGCCCGCACATCTCGGTGAACGTCGAGATGCCGATGCCGAGCTGGACCTTGTCCTTCGACGCGCGGCGCTTCTCCTGCTCGGCGCGCAGGCCGTCGTAGTCGAAGAGCTGCTTGGCCTTCTCGGTGGCGGCCTCGTAGTTGCCGGAGTCGTAGGTCAGCCCGCACACGGTGGTGAACGGGAACTCCTCGTGCTTGATCCAGTTCTTCTCGCGCAGCTCCAGCGGGTCCATGCCGAGCTCGACGGCGAGCTCGTCCATGATCCGCTCGATCGCGAACGTCGCCTCCGGGCGGCCGGCGCCGCGGTAGGCGTCGGTCAGCGTGGTCGTCGTGTACACGTTGGTGCACGCGAAGTGGTACGCCGGGATCTTGTAGATCGCGTTGAACATGAACGCGCCGAGGATCGGCACACCCGGCCCGACCAGGCCGTTGTACGCGCCGAGGTTGGCCAGCAGCTCCACCTTGAGGCCGGTGACCTGGCCGTCGCGCGTCGCCGAGATGGTGAGGTCCTGGATCTGGTCGCGGCCGTGGTGCGCGGCGAGCATCGTCTCCGACCGCGTCTCGTTCCACTTGACCGGCTTGCCGAGCTTCTGCGCGACCAGCAGCGACATCATCTCTTCGGGCAGGACGCCGATCTTGCCCCCGAAACCGCCGCCGACGTCCGGGGCGATCACGCGCAGCTTGTGCTCGGGGATGCCGAGCGTCAGCGCCGACATCACGCGCAGGATGTGCGGGATCTGGGTGGCCGACCACATGGTGATCTGGGTGCCGGTCGGGTCGACGACGCAGGCGCGCGGCTCCATGAACGCCGGGACGAGCCGCTGCTGGCGGAAGCGGCGCTTGAGCACGACCTCCGACGAGCTGATCGCGTCCTCGACGTTGCCGCCGGTGCCGGCCTCGGCGGAGTCGAACTTCCAGACCGCGCTCGTGTTGGTGCCGAGGTCCTCGTGGACCAGCGCGGCGCCGTCGGCGATCGCGGCTTCCATGTCGAGGATGACCGGCAGCTCGTCGTACTCGACGTCGATTTCCTCGAGCGCGTCGTGCGCTTCGGCCGACGACCGCGCGACGACGACCGCCACGCCCTCACCGGCGAAGTTGACCGTGCCGGCCGCGAGCACCGGGCGCCGCGGCGCCTTCATGTCCGGCGTGATCGGCCACGCGCAGGGCATGCCGACCGCGCCGTCCGGGTCGAGGTCCTGCGCGGTGTAGACGGCGATGACCCCGGGCGCGTCCTTCGCCGCCGCCGTGTCGATCGAGACGATCTTGGCGTGGGCGAACGGGCTGCGCAGGACGGCCAGGTGCAGCATCCCCGGCAGCGTGATGTTGTCGGTCCAGCGGGTGCGGCCGGTGATCAGCCGCTCGTCCTCCTTGCGGCGGCGGGACTTGCCAACCTCCGGCTCGATCGTCGCGGTCATCAGTCACCACCCACGCCGACGTGCTTGTTCTCGGCGATCCGCTCGGCTTCGGGGCCGGCGCCGGGGCTCATGTGCTGCGCGGCGTCGCGGACCGCGCGGACGATGTTCTGGTAGCCGGTGCAGCGGCAGAGGTTGCCTTCGAGCCCTTCGCGGACGGCCTGTTCGTCCGGGTCGGGGTTGTCGGCCAGCAGGTCGATCGACTGCATGATCATCCCCGGCGTGCAGAACCCGCACTGCAGGGCGTGGTTGTCGTGGAAGGCCTGCTGCACCGGGTGCAGCTTGCCGTCGCGGGCGAGGCCTTCGATGGTGGTGACCTCGCAGCCGTCGGCCTGCACGGCCAGGACGGAGCAGGATTTGACGCTGTGCCCGTCCAGGTGGACGGTGCAGGCGCCGCAGTTGCTGGTGTCGCAGCCGACGACGGTGCCGACCTTCCCGAGTTTTTCGCGCAGGTGGTGCACGAGCAGGGTGCGGGGTTCGACTTCGTCGGTGTACTTCGTCCCGTCGACGGTGACGGTGATGCGCATCAGGCCTCCAAAAGCCGGTTCGGGAACGGCCTGCCCGATCGTGATCGGGCTCACAGACCCCGAGCGTGCTACGCGACCATCGCGCGGACAAGCCCTGATGTCACACGTTCAACTACCTGTTCCGCAGATGCGCGGCCATCCCGCAGGGGAACGCCGTAACTGCGGAACGCCGGACGGGTGAACTTTTGTCCGCCACCCGGACCAGCGCGGCGCCGTCAGCCGTGGATGCGGCCCGTCAGTTCCGCGAGCCGCTGGCCGCCGCCGCCCCAGCGCAGCGCGATGATCTCCGCCGCGATGGACACCGCCGTCTCCTCCGGGGTGCGGGCGCCCAGGTCGAGGCCGATCGGCGAGGACAGCCGTTCCAGCTCCGCCTCGGTGATCCCGGCTTCGCGCAGCCGCGCGAACCGGTCGTCGTGGGTCTTGCGGGACCCCATCGCGCCGACGTATCCGACCTCCAGGCGCAGCGCGACCTCCAGCAGCGGCACGTCGAACTTCGGGTCGTGGGTCAGCACCGCGATCGCCGTCCGCCGGTCGACGCGGCCGGCATCGGCCTCCGCCTGCAGGTAGCGGTGCGGCCAGTCGACGACGACCTCGTGCGCGTCCGGGAAGCGGCTGGTGGTGGCGAACACCGGCCGCGCGTCGCACACCGTGACCTGGTAGCCCAGGTAGGCGCCCATACGGGCCATCGCGGCGGCGAAGTCGATCGCGCCGAAGACCAGCAGCCGGGGCGGCGGCTCGAAGGAGTTGACGAACACCGCCATCCCCTCGCCGCGGCGCTGCCCGTCGGGGCCGTAGTGCAGGGTGCCGGTGCGGCCGCTGGCCAGCAGGCCGCGCGCGTCGTCGGCCACGGCGTCGTCCATCCGCGACGAGCCCAGCGAGCCCGTGGTGCGGTCCGGCCACACGATCATGTGCTCGCCGACCAGGCCCTCGTGCTCGTGCTCGATGACCGTCACGACCGCGACCGGCTCGCCGCCGCGCACGGACGCGACCACGTCGCCGAGCTCCGGCATCGATTCGCGGTCGACCGGCTCCACGTAGATGTCGATGATCCCGCCGCAGGTCAGGCCGACCGCGAAGGCGTCGTCGTCGGAGACGCCGTAGCGCTGCAGCACCGGCTTGCGCTCGGCGACGACCTCCCGCGCCAGCTCGTAGACCGCGCCTTCGACGCAGCCGCCGGACACGCTGCCGGCGACCGTGCCGTCCGGGGCGACGACCATCGCGGCGCCCGGCGCGCGCGGCGCCGAGCTGAAGGTGGCGACGACGGTGCCGAGCCCGACCGTCTCCCCCGCCGACCAGCGGCGGAACACGTCGTCCAGTACGTCACGCATCGGAAATCTCCCCGAGCAGTCGTTCCAAGGTGGCCAGGGTGTGCCCGGCCAGGAGCCGGTCGATGTGGGGCAGCGCGGCCACGATGCCCGACTGGACCGGAGCGTACCCCGCGCGGCCGGCGTGCGGATTCACCCAGAATACGGCGTGCGCGAGCCGGCGCAGGCGGGCGAGCTGCTCGCCGAGCAGGCCGGTGTCGCCGCGTTCCCAGCCGTCGGAGAACACCGTGACGACCGCGCGGCGCGCGACGCCGCGCCGGCCCCAGCGGTCGAGGAACGCCTGGAGCGTCTCCCCGAGCCGGGTCCCGCCGGCGAAGTCCGGTACCGCCGAGCCGGCCGCGAGCATCGCGCGTTCCGGGTCGCGCTGGCGCAGCTGCCGCGACACGCGGGTCAGCCGCGTGCCGAGGGTGAACACCTCGACGGACTGGGGCGCCGACCGCGTCAGGACGTGGGCGAACCGCAGCAGGGCGTCGGCGTACGGGCTCATCGAGCCCGAGACGTCGACGAGCAGCACCACCCGCCGCGGCCGGCTGCCGCGGCGGGTGTGCACGAGTTTCAAGGGCTCGCCGCCGCTGGCGAGCATGGCGCGCAGCGTGCGCGAGGGGTCGAGACGGCCGCGCCGCGACGGTGTCCGGCGGGCGGCCGGGCGCCGCGGCGGCACGGGTTTCAGCGTGGCCAGCAGTTCGCGGAGGTGTTCACGCTCGGCCGTGGTGAGCTCCGCGAGGTCGCGGTGGCGCAGCACCTCCTGGCTGCTCGCGGCGACTTTCAGCTGGTCAGGGCCGTCGCCACCGTCGGCGTCGCCGCCCTCGGCTTGGCCCAGCGGGGCGATCCGCGCCTGCTTGGGCGCGGCGGCTTTCGCGCGCTTCGGCGTCGTCGTCTCGATGGCGAACCACTGGCTGAACGCCTCCTCGTAGCACGGGAGGTCGTCCGGGCTCGAACACAGCGTCAAGCGTCCGGCCCAGTAGAGCTGGGTCGGTTCGGCGACGTCGATCTCGGCCACGGCGGCCAGGTACGCCTCGACGCGGTGCGCATCGCAGGCGACACCGGCTTCGCGCAGCGCGGCGGCGAAGCCGGCGTACCCGGCGACGGGATCGGCGGCGGTGGTCATGTCTCCATTGTGCGCTTTTTCGGTGTCCCGGCGAGGAGTCGAACCTCGGACCTCGGCGTTCGTAGCGCCGCGCTCTGTCCTGCTGAGCTACCGGGACGGGGCGGTCTGCGCACGCGCCCCTCCCCGGGCAGGCGCGCAGACCGCGCTCTTCGCCGCGGCCGACCCAAGGTAGCGGGGGGTGGGCGCGAAGAGCTTTTCGGAAGGAAAAGGGAAGTCAGCGAACGGCGCGGGAGATCGTGCCGCACGAGATCCGGTTCTGCCGTCGGGTCACGATCTCCTCCTCTCGGTGGCGGTCTCTGCTGTGCTGGGAAAAGCATGCCCGACCGCGCTGGGCCGGGGCAACGCAATTAACGGCGCCCGCCTCGCCGGTCCTTTGTGGACCGGCGAGGCGGGCGCGTGTTCCGGGGTCAGGCGGCCTTCGTGCCGGGCTGGATGTTGGCGCAGCCGCGCAGACCCGCCGTCTTGTTCAGCTCCAGCACCGGCGTCAGCGTCTTCTGCGCGTACGCCTGGAGTTCCGCGAGCTTCGCGGGGTCGACCAGGTCGCGCCGGACGTGGTAGCTGACCCAGTTGCGCGAATCGACGGTCGAGTCGCCGATCGGCTGGTTGGCGAAGATCGTCACGTAGTCGCGGTCGAAGCGCGGGTCCTGGTCGAACTGCAGGGTGGTGATCCACGACCCGATGAACGTGACCAGCTCGGGCTTGGCCTGCGTGAAGACGTAGTCGCGCAGCCCCTGCAGGTCGGCGTCGTGCAGGTAGTCGGCGATCGGCTTGTCGCCCAGACCGGCCAGGTCGAGCACCCGGATGCGGCTGCCCAGCGACGTCCCGCCGAGGTCGATGAGGCCGACCTGCGCGGTGTCGGGCAGCTTCAGGATGTCCGCGAAGCCGTTGACGGTCTGGGCGTCGCGCTCGGCGACGATGCAGAACGCCGTCTTGACGTTGGCGCGGTAGGTCCTGCCCTGGGTGTAGAGCCCGCTCAGCGAGCTGACCAGCGCCACCACGAGCAGGCAGCCCAGCACGATCCGGCCGCGCAGGCGGGCCGCGGCCAGCGCCTCGACGACCACGAGCGCGCCGCCGAACGCGCCGAGCGTCCAGACCGGGGTGGCGAAGCGCAGCTGCCCCATCCAGTCGTACTCGAGCACGATGTAGGCGGCGACGGTGAGGCCGAACGGCACGAGCAGCGCGATCAGGCCGGTGCGCAGCCGCGACGGCCGGACCAGCAGCAGTACCAGGCACGCGACGGCGACCGCGACGATCAGCCAGCCCACGTAGGAGACGATTTCGCCCGGCCGCGCGAGGTCGTCGAGGTTCGGCGGCTCCTGCCCCTTCGCGACGGCGGTGTTGGGCACCAGCCGGCCGAACTCGAACCAGCGGAAGACCACGTAGGCGCCGTAGGGCACGGCGAACCCGGCGACCGACACGACGACGGCGCGCACGCTGCGGCCGAGCAGGTCCCGCTTGAGGAACAGCAGGACGACGATCGGGTACGCCCCGGCGTAGATGATCCCGTCGGGCCGGGTCAGCGCGGCGAGCGCGGCGATCAGCCCGGCACCGGCGGCGATCCGGGTGTCGAGCAGCCGGCCGCTCTGCACCGCGCGCAGGACCAGCACGGCGAGCGCGGCGATCGTCAGCGCGTAGAAGGAGTTCTCGAGCCCGGAGAAGCACCAGATCACGAAGGACGGGATGGCGGCGAGCGCGGCCCCGGCGGCGAACGTGACCAGCGCGGGCCGGCGGGTGAGCGTCTTCGCGCCGAAGTAGAAGAGGACGAGGATGCCGGCGCAGCAGGCGAGCGCGAGCGCCTTCGGGAAGAGGATCTGGTCGTTGACGCCGAAGAGCGTGCCGTGGTCGAACAGGCCGACGAGCTTGCCGAGCGCGAGCAGCACCATCCAGGTCGGGTTGGAGTACCCCTCGACCGGCGCGGCGCCGGGCTGCAGGACCGGGCCGAAGCCGTCGGCGACGTTGCGTGAGTAGGCGAAGGTGATGGCGGCGTCGTCGATCAGCCAGCGGCCGTAGAGCGAGGCGTGCGCGGCGATCAGGGCGGTACCGCCGAGCACCGCGGCCACGGCGGCGAGCCGGGCGCGCCACCCCCGCCGTCCGGTGGTCGCTCCGGCCGGTCCGGGCCGGTCCGGCCCCGCTTCGGCCGCCGGTCTCGTCTCGGTCGTCTCCGCCACGCTCATCCGCAGGTCCTCCCCCGTCTCGGCTTCGTCCGTCGTCCCACCGGGATCAGGCGAAGAGGGCGTCGAGCTTCGCCCTGACCCGGTCGAGGTCTTCGCTGTACTTCAGGACTGCGCCGAGTGTCCGCGCCGCCGTTGCCGCGTCCAGTTCGTCACGCTGCAGAGTCAGCAGGGCTCGCGCCCAGTCGAGTGACTCCGCCACTCCCGGTGGCTTCAGCAGGTCCATCTCACGGAGCCGGTGCACCGCTTCCGCGATCTGCCGTGCCAGCACTTCGCCTGTTTGCGGGATCCTACGGCGCAGGATGGCGACCTCCCGCACCAGGTCCGGGTGTTCGAGCCAGTGGTAGAGGCAGCGGCGCTTGAGCGCGTCGTGCACTTCGCGCGTCCGGTTCGAGGTCAGCACGACCAGCGGCGGCTGTTCGGCGCGGACTTCGCCGAATTCGGGGATGGTGACGGCGTGTTCGTCCAGCAACTGCAGGAGGAAGGCCTCGAATTCGTCGTCGGCGCGGTCGATCTCGTCGATGAGCAGGACGCAGGGGGCGCTGATCAGGGCCTGCAGCAGCGGCCGGGCGAGCAGGAACCGCTCGGTGTAGAGCGAGCGTTCGGCGGTCTCGACGTCGAGGTGCCCGTCCCCGGCGGCTTCGAGGGCGCGCAGGTGCAGGAGCTGCCGCGGGAAGTCCCATTCGTAGAGCGCCTGGGAGGCGTCGATGCCTTCGTGGCACTGGAGGCGGACGAGCGGCCGCCCGAGCGCGGTGGCCAGCGCGAGGGCGAGCGACGTCTTGCCGGTGCCGGGTTCGCCTTCGCAGAAGAGGGGCCGCCCCATCCGCAGGGCGAGGAAACCGGCGGTCGCGAGCCCGTCATCGGCGAGGTAACCGGTGGCGTCCAGAGCGGCGGCGAGTGCTTCGGGCGAGTCCGTCACGCTGACGATCGTAGGCGGCGAAGGGTGCTCACGCCGGGCCGCCCGGGAGGTCGGCGGGCCGGTCGACGTCCCGCCCGCTGCCGAGGTCACCGCACTCGACGAGGGTGAGGTCGGCCCGCCCGGCCAGCCAGTCCCGCGCCCCGCGATCGCCCCGCGCGGTGCCGGCGATCTCGGACCACCACCGGCGGCCGAGGAGGACGGGGTGCCCGGGAGCGCCGTCGTAGGCGGCGCGGGCAACGGTCTCGGGGGCGGCGAGGGCGGCAACGCGGGCGAGGACGTCGGGCCCGACCCAGGGCAGATCGACGAGGTGCACGAGGGCGCCGACGGGTTCGGGGGCGGCGGCGAGGGCGGCGAGGCCGGCGCGGAGGGAGGCGCCCATGCCGGTCTGCCAGTCATCGGCCGGAACGGCCAGGGAGGGGTCGGGAAGCAGGTCACGGACCTGCTCGGCGGCGGCACCGACGACAACCCGGACCGGGTGACAACCGGCGGCGGTGAGGGTGCGGAGGGCGCGGAGGACGAGGGGTTCGCCCTCGAGGCGGGCGAGGGCTTTGGGGCCGCCGAAGCGACGACCCGCCCCGGCGGCGAGGAGAAGCCCGGCGACTGGTGGGGTGGTCACGACGGCGCTCCGGCCGCGGGCAGTGGTTCTGCGGGCGGGCGGTTGGCGGTGGTGGTCGCCGGCCCGCCCGAGGGCGGCGCTCCGGCCACCAACACCGCAGCCGGCTGCGGAGCGTGATGCCCATCTGCCGCGGCTACAAGCCCGGCGGCGGCTCGCCCGGCCGCCGGCCGCAGGCGGCCTCCGCCGCGCCGAGCACCCACCTCACCAGCGGCTGGCCCGGCCGCCGGGCGCCGCCGACCTCCGCCGCATCGGGCACCCACCTCGCCGGCGGCTCCCCCAGCCCGGTGGCCGTTCGTCTCTTCCTCAGCCATGGGCGTGGCTGGGGGCGCCGATGGCCAGGTCCGCTTCGATTGCCTGGGCCGTCTCCAGGAGGGGCGGGACCAGGTCGCTCTCCACCGACTCCGCCGTTGTGCGGCTTGCGTGGGTCGACAGGTTCACCGCGGCCACCACGCGATTCCGGCGGTCGCGGATCGGGGCTGCCACCGAACGGAGGCCTTCCTCCAGTTCCTGGTCCACCATCGCCCAGCCCTGGTCGGTCACCTTGACCAGCTCCGCTCGCAGGGTGGCCGGGGCCGTGACCGTGTGGTCGGTCAGGCGGTCCAGGCTGGCCACGATGAAGTACGCCTCCAGCTCCGCCTTGCTCAGGCCGGCCAGCAGGACGTGGCCCATCGAGGTCGCGTGGGCCGGGAAGCGGGTGCCCACGTTGATGCTCACCGTCATGATGCGGGACACCGCCACCCGGGCCACGTAGACGATGTCCGTTCCTTCCAGCACCGAGACCGAGCTCGACTCGTGCACGCGCGCCGACAGGTGTTCCAGGTGTGGCTGTGCCACCTCCGGCAGCGTCATGCTCGACAAGTACGCGTAGCCCAGCTCCAGCACCCGGGCCGTCAGCGAAAAGTGCTTGCCGTCGGTGCGGACGTAGCCGAGGTCGGTCAGCGTCAGGAGGAACCTCCTCGCCGCCGCGCGGGTGAGGCCCGTTGCGCGGGCCACGTCGCTCAGGGTCAGCTCGGACGCGCCCGCGTGGAACGCCTTGATGACCGCCAGGCCACGCTCCAGCGACTGCACGTGGTGGGCACCACGAGGCGCCGGTTCCAGGCGGGCTTCGATCCGCGGCCTCATCGCGTCCATTCCCGGCACCCTATCCGGCGTCGGCGGGCCGGGCGCCCGGCTCGCCGAGCTCGGCCAGGGTGCGCTGGGCGATGGCGAACGCCGCGTTCGCCGCCGGGGCACCCGCGTACACCGCCGTGTGCAGCAGGACCTCGCCGATCTCCGCCGCCGTCAGGCCGTTGCGGACCGCGGCGCGGACGTGCATCGCCAGCTCGTTGTGCGCCCGCAGCGCCGTCAGCGCTGCCAGCGTCACGCAGCTGCGCGTGCGGCGGTCCAGGCCGTCGCGGGCCCACACCGAGCCCCACGCGCCCTCGGTGATGTAGTCCTGGAACGGGCGGCTGAATTCCGTGGTGCCCGCGACCGCGCGGTCGACGTGCTCATCGCCGAGCACCTCGCGCCGCACCTTCATGCCCTGCTCGTGGCGGTCCGTCACGCTCGCTCCAAATGATCCAGGATCAGCCGGGTGAACTCGCCCGGCTGCTCGTAGCTGCCCAGGTGCGCGGCGTCCGCCACGACCGCCAGCCGCGCGCCGGGGATGCCCTCGGCGATCGGCCGCGCGTGGTCCTCCGGCGAGGTGGCCGGGTCGTCGGCGCCCGCGACCACCAGCGTCGGGGCGGTGATCTTCGGCAGGCTGTCGAGCTGGTCCATCCGCTCGATCACCTCGCAGCACGCCGCGTAGCCCTCGGCCGGGACCGCCGCGATCATCGCGCGGAGGAACTCGGCCCGGTCCGGATGACGCTCTCGGTATCCCGGGGTCAGCCAACGGTGCACGCCCGCTTCGGCCACCGCCGCGGTGCCTTCGGCGCGGACCGTGCGGGCCCGGTCGGCCCACATCGACGGCGGGCCGAACTTCGCCGACGTGCAGCACAGCACCAGGCTCGCGACGCGGTCCGGCGCGTGGACGCCGAGCCACATCCCGGTCATGCCACCGAGCGACAGGCCCACCAGGTGCGCCCGCCCGACGCCGAGCTCGTCGAGCAGCGCGAGGACGTCGGCACCCAGGTCTTCGAGTTCGTAGGGGCCCGGCGGGACCGGCGAGCCGCCGTGCCCGCGCGTGTCGTACCGGACCACCCGGAAGCCGCGCTCGACCAGCGGCGCGACCTGGGGTTCCCACATCCGCAGGTCAGTGCCGAGCGAGCCGCCGAACACGACCACCGGCCCGTCCCCGGGGCCCTCCACGACCCGGTGCAGCTTCACGGCACCCACGGGCCTCACACCCGGAAGAAGACGGTCTCGCCGTCTCCCTGCAGCCGGACGTCGAAGCGGTAGCCGTCTTCGGTCTTCGCCGCGATCAGCGTGCCGCGCCGCTCCTCCGGGACCGTCGCCAGCACCGCGTCGCCGGTGTTGTCCTGGTCCTCGAAGTAGATCCGCGTGACGACCCGGTTGAGCAGGCCGCGCGCGAACACCGAAACGTCGATGTGCCGTGCCTGCGTGGTGCCGCCCTCACCGGGGACGGCCCCCGGCAGCAGGGTGAGGATCCCGTACGTGCCGTCCGGATTCGTCGGGCAGCGGCCGAAGCCGCGGAACTCGCCGGACGCCGCGCCGCGCGGGTCGTCGGGGTGGCGGAAGCCGCCTTCCGGGTCGGCCTGCCACGTCTCGATCATCGCGTCCGGGACCGGGTCGCCGTTGCCGTCCCGGACGGTGCCGCGGATCCAGACCGCGCCGGGCGTGCCCTCGGGCACCACGTGCGGGCCGTCGGGCCACGGCAGCCCGATCGACAGGTACGGGCCGACGGTCTGCGAAGGGGTGGGCAGCAGCCTGGTCATTCGTCCTCGTCCTCTTCCTCTTCGAACACCGACGCGTCGCGCCCGCGCAGCACGATGTCGAACCGGAAGCCGAGCGCCCACTCGGCCTGGGTGATCTCGTGGTCGTAGCGCGAGACCATCCGCTGCCGGGCCTGCTCGTCCGGGATCGAGTTGAAGATCGGGTCCTGGGAGAACAGCGGGTCGTCCGGGAAGTACATCTGCGTGACCAGCCGCTGGGTGAAGGCCGAGCCGAACACCGAGAAGTGGATGTGCGCCGGGCGCCAGGCGTTGTCGTGGTTCTTCCACGGGTACGCGCCGGGCTTGATGGTGGTGAAGGTGTAGCGGCCGTCGCCGTCGGTCAGGGTGCGCCCGACGCCGTCGAAGTTCGGGTCGAGCGGCGACGGCCAGCGGTCGCCGGTGTGCCGGTAGCGGCCGCCCGCGTTCGCCTGCCAGATCTCGACGAGGGAGTCGCGCACCGGCCGGCCGTCGCCGTCGAGGAGCCGTCCGGTGACGATGATGCGCTGGCCCTGCGGCTCGCCGGCGTGCTGCCGGGTGAGGTCGTTGTCGTGCTCGCCGAGGCGGCCGGGCCCGAGCAGCGGGCCGGTGACCTCGGTCAGCATCTGCGGGAGCAGGACGAGGTCCTGCTTCGGGTGCCGCAGCGCCGTGGAGCGGTAGCCGCGGGAATCCAGTGGGGGGTGGGTGCCTTCGGGGTCTTCCCCGTAGCGCGGCAGCCTGAATTCGGTCGGAGTGGCCACGTTCGTCTCCCTTATCGGCCTTCGAGGACGACAGCCAGCCCCTGGCCGACGCCGATGCAGATGGCGGCCAGGCCCCAGCCCCCGCCGCGGCGGTGCAGGTCGTGCGCCAGGGTGCCGAGGATCCGGCCGCCGGACGCGCCGAGCGGGTGGCCGATGGCGATGGCCCCGCCGTGGGTGTTGACGATCTCCGGGTCCAGGTCCTTCCAGTCGCGCAGACAAGCCAGCGACTGCGCGGCGAAGGCCTCGTTGAGTTCGACGGCGGCCAGGTCGTCCCAGCCGATGCCGGCGCGTTCGAGGGCGATCTCCGCCGCCCGCACCGGGCCGATGCCGAAGACGTCCGGGTCGACGCCCGCCGCGCCGCGCCCGGCGATCCGGGCCAGCGGGGCCTTGGCCAGGCGGCCGGCGGCGGCTTCGTTGCCGAGGAGGAGGGCGGAGGCGCCGTCGTTCAGCGGGGACGCGTTGCCCGCGGTGACGGTGCCGTTCTCCTTGCGGAACACCGGCTTCAGCTTGGCGAGCTTCTCGGGGCTGGAGTCCGGGCGGATGCCTTCGTCGCGGCTCAGGTCCACGCCTTCGACCGGGACCACGAGATCGTCGTAGAAGCCCTCGTCCCACGCCTTGGCCGCGTTGACGTGGCTGCGGGCGGCGAAGGCGTCCTGCTCGTCGCGGCCGATGCCGTAGCGCTCGGCGAGCTGTTCGGTGGACTCGCCGAGGGAGACCGTCCACTGCGACGGCATCGCCGGGTTCACCATGCGCCAGCCGAGCGCGGTGTTGTAGAGGGTCTGGTTGCCCGCGGGGAACGCCTTCTCGGGCTTCGGCATGACCAGCGGCGAGCGGGTCATCGACTCGACGCCGCCGGCGACGACGAGGGAGGCGTCGCCGACCTGGATCGCCCGGCTGGCCTGGATGGCCGCATCGAGGCCCGAACCGCAGAGGCGGTTGACGGTGCTGCCCGGGACGGTCGTGGGCCAGCCGGCGAGGAGGGCGGCCATGCGGGCGACGTTGCGGTTGTCCTCGCCCGCGCCGTTCGCGTCGCCGAGGGTGACTTCGTCCACTGTGGACGGATCGAGGTCGGTGCGTTCCCGAAGGGCCTTGAGGACCCCGGCCGCCAGGTCGTCGGGACGGACGCCGGCCAGGGCGCCGCCGTAGCGGCCGAACGGGGTGCGGATCGCGTCGAGGATGTAGACGTCGGTCATGCGCTTGCCTTCTCCAGGTCTCGCAGGAGGGTCAGCTCCTGCTCCGTGGGGGCCGGGGTGGTCTCGAGGTCGTCGGACACCTTCAGTTTCCACCCCGTGGCCGCGACGGCGCGGTCGAGGTCCACGCCGGGGTGGAGCTGCGTCAGCGTCAGTTCCGACGTCTCCGGGTCGGGGCGCAGCAGGCCCAGGTCCGTCACCACCAGGGTCGGGCCCCGGCCGGGGAGGCCGAGCTGTTCGCGGTCGCCCTTGCCCCTCCCGTGGCCGAACGACGTCACGAAGTCGACCTTCTCCACGAAGGCCCTCGGGTTCTGGCGCAGGACGACGAACACCTCGCCGCACGAGGCCGCGATCTCGGGGGCGCCGCCCGCGCCCGGGAGGCGGACCTTCGGGTCGTGGTAGTCCGAGCCGATCACCGTCGTGTTGATGTTGCCGAACCTGTCCAGCTGGGCCGCCCCGAGGAAGCCGACGTCGATGCGGCCGGGCTGGAGCCAGTAGTTGAACACCTCCGGCACGCTGACCACCGCGTCCGCGGTGTCGGCCAGCTCGCCGTCGCCGATGGACAGCGGCAGGCGGGACGGCTTGGCGCCCAGGCAGCCCGACTCGTAGATCAGCGTCAGGTTCGGGGCGTGCGCGCGGCGGGCGAGGTTGGCCGCCTTGCTCGGCAGGCCGATCCCGACGAAGCACGACATGCCGTCGCCGAGGGCGCGGGCCGCCGCGACGCTCATCATCTCGTCGGCCGAGTGCTCCGCGCTCATGCCTTCACCCCGGTCAGCTCGTTCAGCCACTTCGTGAACTCCTCGCGGTCGCGGCCCACCTTGTCCCACGCCTGGTACGCCGCGTTGTCCCGCTCGTAGTACCCGGCCGCATACGACGGCTTCGCGCCGCCCGGGACCTCCGCCACCGCCGTGACCACCCAGGCCGGCAGCACGACCGCCCCGGGGCGGGGCTCCAGTTCGTCGACGACCTCCTCGACCGTCACCAGGGAGCGTTTCGCCGCCAGCACCGCTTCCTTCTGGACACCGGTGATGCCCCACATCTGGACGTTCCCGTCCCGGTCGGCACGCTGGGCGTGGACGATCGTGACGTCCGGGTTCAGCGCCGGCACCGCGGTGAGCTGTTCGCCGGTGAACGGGCAGGTGATCGGCTTGATCGTGGCCGTCTGGGCCGGCAGGTCGGTGCCCGTGTAGCCGCGCAGCACCGCGAACGGCAGGCCGGACGCCCCGGCGACGTACCGGTTCGCCATGCCCGCGTGGCTGTGCTCCTCGATCTCCAGCGGCACCGGCCAGTCGTGCTGGACGGCGTCGCGGAACCGGTGCAGCGAGCCGACGCCCGGGTTGCCGCCCCACGAAAAGATCAGCTTGCGGGCGCACCCGGCGCCGATGAGCTGGTCGTACACGATGTCGGGCGTCATGCGCACCAGCGTGAGATCCCGCCGGCGTTGCCGGATGATCTCCTGCCCGGCCGCGACCGGGATGAGGTGCGTGAACCCTTCGAGCGCGACGGTGTCGCCGTCGTGCACCAGCCGGGCCACGGCCTCCTCCAGCGTCAGCAGCTCCGCCATCACACCCTCCGCACTGTTCGCATGACGCACACTCGTTCTGCCACCGAACATAGCACGACGGGCCGCGACCCGACCAGACGTCTTCCACCCAATGGATGACGCACGCACGTCGAAGGGGCTTTTCCTCGCCGAGGCAGCGGGAAAGCGAAAAACCGAGCAGAGCGGACTTCAGCCGGCCGTCTCGGCGGCGTTCCGGAGGTGCTCGTTGCGGAGCCGGATGAGCCGGGGCATGTACCAGCCGAGCACGGTCCGCTCGGCGAGGGTCCCGAGCGGGCCGAGCGGGGCCGCGAACTCGATGACGTCGCGCATGACGGTGCCGCCGGTGCCGTCCGGCTCGAAGTGGTGGGCGTGGTGCCACCGCTCGAACGGGCCCGCGACCTGCTCGTCGACGAAGTAACCGGGCGGCTCGCAGGCGCTGATGCGGGAGGTCATCCGCCAGCGCAGGCCGAAGTGCCTGGCCTGCCAGGTGACGGTGTCACCGAGCTGCATCCGGCCGGACGTGACACCGCCGACGGCCCACTCACCGGAGCCGGCCATCGAGGCGGTGTGCACCTCGACCTCCAGGGAGAGCTCGAAGACGCGCCGGGGCGGCGCCGCGATGCCGGTGCTGACCTCGAAACGCGTCATGTCCCGACCCTACGGCGTGGGCCTACTCCTTGAGCCCGCTCGCCGCGATCCCGCGGACGATGAACCGCTGGGCGACCAGGAACATCGCGACCAGCGGCGCGATGGTGACCAGAGCGCCGGCGAACAGCGCCGGCAGGTTGACCGACTGCGCGGTCAGGAACGTCGAAAGGGCGATCTGCGCGGTCCACGACGACGGGTCCTGCCCGATGACCAGCGGCCACAGGAACGCGTTCCAGCTTTCGATGAACATCAGCGCGCCGAGGGACGCGATCATGCTGCCCGAGTTCGGCAGCACGAGACGCCGGTAGACGCCGAGGTAGCCGAGCCCGTCGAGCCGCCCGGCCTCTTCGATCTCGGCCGGGAACCGCAGGTAGAAGTTGCGGAACAGGATCACGGTGAACGCGCTGAACAGGTTCGGCGCGATGATCCCCCACTCCGTGTCGACCCCGCCCATCGAGCCGACGACGACGAACGTCGGCACGAACGTCACCGACTGCGGGATCATCAGCGTGACCAGCACGTACGTGAACACCGCACGCCTACCCGGGACGTTGATCCGGGCCAGCGCGTACCCCGCCATCGAGCCGAACAACGTCCCCACCGGCGCCGTGACGATCGCGACCAGGAACGAGTTCCCCAACGAGTGCGCCATCGGCACCGACGCGTCGGCGAACAGGTCGCCGAAGTTCACCCACGAGAGGGGGTCCGGCAGCCAGGACCAGTCCGGCGAGCTGACCTGCTGCCGCGTCATCAGCGCGTTGCGCAGCATGATGTAGAACGGCAGCAGGAAGACCACCGCAAGCACCGAAGCGAGGACGTACTTCGGCGCCTTGCGAGGCGCGGTCAGGACGGCCATCAGTCCTTCTTCCCGAAGCCGACGAACCGGCCCTGCAGCAGCGTGATCACGACGATGATCACCGTCAGCAGGAACGCGCCCGCCGAGCCGACGCCGTAGTTCTGGTCGCCGAGCGCGGAGTCGTACAGGTAGACCAGCGGCGGCTTCACCGGCGCGGTCGCGGTGCCGGAAAGCCCGGTGCCGAACAGGTTGTAGAACTCGTCGAACGCCTGGAACGCGGCGATGAGAATCAGCAGGAGCACCGCCACCGACGTGTTCCGCAGCTGCGGCAGCGTGATGTACCGGAACGCCTGCCACTTGGTCGTGCCGTCCAGCTCGCCCGCCTCATACAGGGAAGGCGGGATCGCCTGCAGCCCGGCCAGGAACAGGATCATGTACAGCCCGACCTGCAGCCACAGCCGCAGCGTCACCACGGCGACCCAGTACACCGGCGGGCTCGTCGTCGACAGCCACGGCACGGGGTCGGCGCCGAACAGCCCGCCGACGACGTTCGCGACCCCCGACGGCAGCCCGTCGAACAGGGCCATCTTCCACACGAGCGCGGCGACGACGTACGACACCGCGGCCGGGACGAGGAACACCGTCCGGAAGAACGCCTTGCCGCGCTTGATGCTGTTGATCAGCACCGCGAGCCCGAGCGAAGCGACGAAGGTGATCGGCACGATGAAGACCGTGAAGACCGCGATCGTCGTCAGCGACGTCAGGAAGGCGTCGTCACCCAGCAGGAACGCGTAGTTGTCGAGGCCGATCCAGTTCCCGAGCGTGATGGTGCCGCGGGCGTCGTTGAAGCTGAGCAGGAAGCTCCACGCGATGGCGACGTACTTGAACAGCCCGAGCCCGATGACGACCGGGCCGGTGAGGACGGCGAACGCGCCGATCGCCCGCCAGTCGCGACGCTTC
Organism: Amycolatopsis sp. NPDC004625; assembly: GCF_040609695.1. Taxonomy (NCBI): domain Bacteria; kingdom Bacillati; phylum Actinomycetota; class Actinomycetes; order Pseudonocardiales; family Pseudonocardiaceae; genus Amycolatopsis; species Amycolatopsis sp. NPDC004625. The sequence goes on along the minus strand of NZ_JBEXKX010000001.1, from coordinate 336,315 downwards.
ATGCCAGCTGCTTGTCGACTTCGGCCTGCGCCTTCTTCGCCGCGTCGGCGAGCTCGGCGGCCGGGTCGGCCTGCCCGTTCGCGATCTTCGTCGCGGCCTGCAGGAACAGCGTCGCCGATGCCTTGTTCCAGAGGCCCGAGTAGGACTTGCCGAACTGCTGCGAGATCGTCACGGCGTCCTTGGCGGGCCCGCTCGCGAACTCGGTGGTCTGCGCGGCGACCTCCTTGCGGGCCGGGATGTGGAAGCCGTACTTGACGCACCAGTCCTTCTGCAGGCCGGCGTTCTTGATCCACAGCCAGTCGATGAACTTCTTGACGGCGTCGAGGTTCCGCGATTTCGCGTTGGCCAGCTGGTACCAGCCGCCGACGCGGGCGACCTGCTTGCCGCCGTCCCCGAACTTCGGCCACGCGACGACGCCGAAGTCGTCCCCGAGGGCCTTCTTGACGTCCGGCAGGGACCACAGGCCGCCCCACTGCATGGCGGTGGCGCCGTTGGCGATGGCGCCGGGGTCGGACCAGTCCGTCGGATAGCCCTGGAGCAGGCCGCCGGTGTCGTGCAGCTGCTTGAGCCCGCCGATCGCGGCGATCGCCTCGGGCGAGGCGAAGGCGACCTTCCTACCGCTCGCGTCGAAGAAGTCCCCGCCGGAGGACCAGAGCAGCAGCGTCGCCGCTTCGCCGACGCCGTCGGTGCCGACGTACAGGCCCTTCTGCTTGCCGCTGGTCAGCCTCCGCGTCGCTTCCAGGAGGTCGGCGAACGTCCGCGGCGGCTGGACACCCGCGGCCTGCAGCGCGCTCTTGCGGTAGTACAGCATCATGACGTCGTCGATCATCTTGACGCCGTAGACCTTGCCGTCGACGGTCACCGTGTCCAGCGCGGCCGGGCTGAAGTCGCCCTTGACCGGGCCGACAACGTCGTCAAGCGGCGCGAGCAGGCCGTTCTTGACGTTCTGGTAGCGGAAGTCGCCGAGCTCGAACAGGTCCGGCGCCTGCGCGGTGAGCATCGCCGAGTTCAGCTTGGTCTCGTAGTCGCCGGCGATCCAGCTGACGTTGATCGCGATGTCCGGGTTGGCCTTGGTGAACTCCTGCGCGTACCGCTGGACCGCCTGCTGCGTCCCGGATTCGCCGTACGCGTGGTACCACTGCTGCAGCGTGACCTTCGCGCCCGAAGCGGAGGCGTTCTTGTTCAACGGGTCCGAAGTGCAGCCGGCGAGGGCCGCTCCCCCGGCGAAGAGGACGGAACCAACCAGGAAGCTTCGGCGATTCATGGGGCTCACAGGGACTCCTTAGACGCTCTCGGCGACGAAAAGGCTTTGGATGGCGACGGCGGCCGCGCCCCGCGCCCACTCCTCGAACGGCAGCGGCCGGATCACCAGGCCGCACCGGGCGGCGCTGCCGAACGCCTGGACCGCGAAGGTCCGGCGGATCTGCTCCTCGAACAGGTCGTAGGCGGCGACGCCCTCGCCCGAGACGACCACGCGTTCCGGGCCGAACAGGTTGACCAGCGCGGCCAGCCCGAGCCCGATCGCGTGCCCGGCGCCGGCGAACACCCCGCGCAGCGGTTCGTCACCGCCGCGAGCGCGCGCCACGGCGTCTTCCATGGTCAGGGCGGGTTCCCCGGAGACGGCGCGAGCGTGGGTCAGGATCGCCTCGGTGGACGCGATCGCCTCGACGCAGCCCCGGCCGCCGCAGTGGCACGGCGGCCCGCCGTCGGCGACCGGGACGTGCCCGATCTCCCCGGCGACGCCGTGCGCGCCACGGACCAGGTCACCGCCGACGACCAGCGCGCTGCCGATCCCCGTGCCCACCGTGACCAGCGCGAACGACGACGCCCCGACCCCTTCGCCGAACCACTGCTCGGCGACGGCGAGGGCCTTGACGTCGTTTTCGAGGGTCACGGTCAAGCCCGTCGCGTCTTCGAGAAGGGAAGCCAGGGGCACGTCCCGCCAGCCGAGGAACGGCGAGTAACGGACGACGCCGGACGCCCGGTCGACGTCGCCGGACACCGCGACACCCAGGCAGTAGGCCCGCTCGCGGAGGTCGCCGGACAGCAGCTCCCCGACGAGGTCGGCCAGCGCGCGGACGACGTGCTCGACGTCGTGGCTCGTCAGGGCGTGGTGGGCGCTGGCCCGGACGTCGGCGCGCAGGTCGGTGACCACGCCGATCAGGTCGTCGCCGGTGATCTTGACGCCGACGAAGTACTCGCGGTCCGGGCGGATGGCCAGGGGGTTCGCCGGGCGGCCGGCGCCCGGGGCGGTGCGGCCTTCCGAGGCGAGTTCTTCGAGGTAGCCGGCTTCGATGAACGGCCGCGCGGCCTTGGTGACCGCGGCGGAGGAGAGCCCGGTGCGGCGGGCGACGTCGACACGGGAAACCGGCCCTTCGGTCAGGACCGTGGTGAACACGGTCGCGGCCGCGGGACTGGTGATCGGCGCCCTTGCCGGTGCACTGCGAGGCATGGCCGGAAGAGTAGGGAGATTTAATTAACTTCGTCAAGAATTTATTTTTCCGCTGGTCGGCTCTACGCTGTCGGGCATGCCGCTCGTCGAACACGACCCCGCGCACCGGCTCTGGCTGCTGCGCTCCCCCGAGAGCTCGTACGCCTTCCGGCTCGACGCCGACGACCGCCCGCGGCACGTCCACTGGGGCCCGCCGCTGACCCTGGAGCAGGCCACGCAGGTCGCCGCGCGCCGCAACCCGGCCGACAGCAGCTTCGACGAGCCCGGCGACGAGCGGCAGGAACTCCCGGCCGAGGGCGGTGCCTTCTTCGGCGTCTCGGCGCTGGCCGTGCGGTACGCGGACGGGACGTCGGCGCTCGAATGGCGTTACGAAGGCTTCGCGCTCGAAGACGACACGCTCGTCGTACGGCTCGCCGACCGGCACTACCCCCTCGAGCTGTCCCTGCACTACCGCGTCCGCGGCGACGTCGTCGAGCGCCGGACGTCGCTGCGGCACACCGGTTCCGGCGAGCCGATCGCGTTGCTGCGCACGGATTCCGCGTCCTGGACGCTCCCCCGGCGGGACGCTCCCCGGCTGACCCGGACGTCGGGTGCATGGAGCGCCGAGTACGGCGTGCTGCGCGAACCGCTGCCGGTCGGCGAAACCACGCTCACCAGCCGTCGCGGTGCCTCCAGCCACCAGGTCGACCCGTGGGTGATGCTCGACGCGGGCGACGCGACGGAGACGGCGGGCGAAGTGTGGAGCAGCGCGCTGGCGTGGAGCGGGAGCTGGCGGATCACCGTCGAGCGCACGCACACCGGCCGCGTCACGTGGACCGGCGGGTTCGGGCACGAGCACGTCACCTGGCGGCTGCAGCCGGGCGAAACGTGGGAGACGCCGGTGTTCGCCGGGCTCTACGCGGCCGACGGCTTCGGCGGGACCAGCCGGCGGTGGCACGCGTACGTCCGCGAGTTCGTCCAGCCGCACCCGGGCGAGCTGCGGCCGATCGTCTACAACTCCTGGGAGGCGACCGGCTGGGACGTCGACGAGAAGACGGAGACCGAACTGGCGGCCGCGGCGGCCGAGGTGGGCGCCGAGCTGTTCGTCATGGACGACGGCTGGTTCGGTGCCCGCAGTGGCGACACCGCCGGGCTCGGCGACTGGATCGCCAACGAACAGCGCTTCCCGGCCGGGTTGCAGCCGCTGGCCGACGCCGTGCACGCGCACGGCATGCAGTTCGGGCTGTGGGTCGAGCCGGAGATGGTCAACCCGGACAGCGACCTCTACCGCACGCACCCGGACTGGGTGCTGCACATGGCGAACCGCTCGCGCACGACGTTGCGCAACCAGCTCGTGCTGAACTTCGCGCGGCCGGACGTCGCGGACTGGGCGCACAAGTGGCTCGACCGGCTGGTCGGCGAGCACGGCATCGACTACCTCAAGTGGGACATGAACCGCGCGTTCACCGAGGCCGGCTGGCCGGACGCGGGGCCCGACGCGGCGCGCCTCTGGGTCGGCCACGTGCGGGCGGTGTACGCGATCCTGGACCGCCTGCGCGCGGACCACCCGAACCTGCGGATCCAGGGCTGCGCGGGCGGCGGCGGCCGCACCGACCTGGGCATCCTCGCGCGCACCGACGAGATCTGGGCGTCGGACAACACCGACGCCGCCGACCGGATCACCATCCAGCACGGCTACGGCCAGATCTACCCGGCCGGCACGATGTCGGCCTGGGTCACCGACAGCCCGAACCCGGCCACGCACCGGGAGGCCCCGCTGAGCTTCCGGTTCCACGTCGCGATGGCGGGTGTGCTCGGCCTGGGCGGCGACCTGCCGCGGTGGAGCCCGGCGGAACTGGCCGAAGCGGCTTCGCTCGTGGCGCTGTACAAGGAGATCCGGCCCGTGGTGCAGCACGGTGTGCTCTATCGGCTGGCGGATCCGGCGGTCTCGGCGCTGACGGCGGTGCAGTACGTGCTCGGCGATTCCGTGGTCGTGTTCTTCTGGCGGCGGCCCACGGAGTTCGCGCGGCCGTTCACCCCGCCGCGGCTCGCCGGGCTGGAGCCGGCCGGGCGGTACCGCGATCAGGACGGCGTCGTGCACCACGGGGCGGTGTTGCTGAGCCACGGGTTGGATGTCGATCTTCCGGGCAGCGGGTACGCGAGCGCGGTGGTGCGGCTGACGCGCGTGGGCTGAATTGTCGGTGGGGTGCCTTAGGCTGTCGAAGTGGCCAAGATCGCGGTGACCCGATGGATTCCCGACGACGCGGTGAAGCTCCTCGCCGAAGCAGGCGAAGTGGAGGTCTCCCCCGCCGATCGTCCGCTGACGCCTGCCGAACTGCACGAGTTCGTCGCCGGGGCGTCGGCGGTCGTCGGCATGCTGCACGACCGGCTCGACGGCGCGCTGGCCGACGCCGCCGGACCGGGGTTGAAGGTGGTCGCGAACGTCGCCGTGGGGTACGACAACGTCGATGTCCCGGCGCTGGCTTCGCGCGGGATCGTCGTCACGAACACCCCGGGCGTGCTCACCGACGCCACCGCGGACCTCGCCTTCGGGCTGCTGCTCGCCCTCACACGGCGGATCGGCGAGGGCGAACGGCTGCTGCGCTCGCGCACGCCGTGGTCGTTCCACCTCGGCTTCCTGCTCGGCTCCGGGCTGCAGGGCAAGACGCTGGGCATCGTCGGCTTCGGGCAGATCGGGCGGGCGATGGCGCGCCGGGCAGCGGCGTTCGGGATGTCCGTCGTCTACTCCGGACGGTCCAAACAGGACACCGAGGCCGAACACGTGTCGTTCGGGGAACTCTTGGCGCGCTCGGACGTCGTCTCGCTGCACTGCCCGCTGACGCCCGAGACGCGGCACCTCGTCGACGCCGCCGCGTTGCGCGCCATGAAACCGGGCGCGTACCTGGTGAACACGACCCGCGGCCCGGTGGTCGACGAAGCCGCGCTGGCCGATGCGCTGGAGGCCGGGGAGATCGCCGGCGCGGCGCTCGACGTGTTCGAGAAGGAGCCGGAGGTCGAGCCGCGGCTGCTCGACCGGGACGACGTCGTGCTGAGCCCGCACCTGGGATCGGCGACGGTCGAGACCCGGACGGAAATGGCCGTGCTGGCCGCGCGCAACGTCGTGGCGGTGCTCGCCGGGCGTCCGCCGCTGACGGAGGTGAAGCCGTGACCCGGGTCGTCATCGCGCCGGACAAGTTCAAGGGCAGCCTCACCGCGGTCGAGGCCGCGGCGGCGATCGCGCTCGGGGTGCGGGACGCCCTGCCGGACGCGGACATCGTCACCTGCCCGGTCGCCGACGGGGGCGAAGGCACCCTGGACGTCCTGGAAGCCGCGGGCGCGCGGATCGTGCGGCTGACGGTCCGGGGGCCGCTCGAAGAACCGGTCCACGCGCGCTACGCCGTGCTCGACGGCACGGCCTACGTCGAATCGGCGCGGGCGTGCGGCATCGAATTCGTCGACCCTTCGCCGGCGACGGCGCTGGCCGCGCACACCTGGGGCGTGGGCGAGCTCCTGGCGGACGCGCTGATCCATGGCGCGAAGGCGCTGGTGCTCACGGTGGGCGGCACGGCCAGCACGGACGGCGGGGCCGGGATGCTCGGCGCGCTGGGCGCGGGGGTGCTGGACGCGTTCGGCGCACCGGTCGGCCTGGGCGGCGGGACGCTGGGGCGAGTGGCGTCGGCCGAGCTCACACCGGTGCGGGAGCGGCTGGACGGTGTGCGCGTGGCGGTGGCGACCGACGTGACGAACCCGCTCCTGGGCCCGGAAGGCGCGGCGGCGGTGTTCGGACCGCAGAAGGGCGCGGGCCCGGCGGAGGTGGCGACGCTCGACGAAGCCTTGGGACGCTGGGCGCACGCGTTGCAGGTGGGCGGAGCACCGGACGTGGCGCGGGTGCCGGGAGCCGGAGCGGGCGGCGGGGTCGCGGCCGGGGCGATCGCGCTCGGGGCCCGGGTGGACTCCGGGTTCGACCTCATCGCGGGGTTGACGGGGGTCGACCGGGCCCTGGCGGGTGCGGACCTCGTGATCACCGGCGAGGGTTCGCTGGACGAGCAGAGCCTCAACGGCAAGGCGCCGGCGGGGATCGCCGAGCGGGCCCGGGGGATCCCGCTGATGGTGCTGGCGGGGCGGATCGAGCTCGACGCCGCCGGGTTGGCGCGGCTGGGGGTGGTGGGGAGCAGCGCGTTGATCGACCACGCGCCTTCGCTGGACTACGCGCGGGCGCACGCGGGGGAACTGCTGCGGGCCCGCGCGGCGGAGCTGGTGCGCGCGTGGCGAGAGGGGTGACGGCGGCACAGGATTCGCTCTGAGGCCAGGGGGCCGCCCCCGTGGGACGAGCACTCACGGATGCGCCGGTTCGCCGTGGCGCGCGAGCGGACGGGCCTTGCGCACCCGAGGAGCGAAAGGCCCGTCCGCCGCGGTCAGCTCGTGTGCTGGGGCAGCACGGCGAAGGCCACTCCGCCCGCTTCGTCCTCCTGGACGTCCAGCACCTTGTCGTCGAGCAGGGCCGCCGCCTGGGGTTCGAGGAAGACCTTCGGGCCCTCCTCCGCTCCCAGCACGCTGTCGCCTTCGGCCGGTTCGGGGGCGACCGACAGGGCCAGCTGGGCGCTCTCCCCGTCGGCGTTCTGGACCGCCAGGCGCAGCCCGGCGTCGCCCTCTCCCTGGCTCGTCAGTGCGGTGATCGCCTCGGCGGCGGCTTCGGTGACGGTCAGCATCTTCGGCCTTCCCTTCGTCGCGGTCCGATGCAGCCCCACGCTAGGGGCGTCCGAACGGGTGTGCAGGCTGAGCGGATCAGCCCTGCCGGGACGCGCGGATGGCGTCGGCCACCGACTCGCCCGCGTAGATCGCCTGTTCGCCCCGGTCCGGGCCGGTGTGCCGCTGCGGCACCGTGTCCTCCGGCACAACCGGCTCGAAGTCGGCCGGGGCGTCCTCGATCGTCTCGTCGAGCTCCGCCGCCGGGGTCGCCGCCAGCGGACGCTCCGGGACCGGCTCCGGCTCGGTGTCCGGGACCTCTTCGGACAGCCGTTGCGCCATGGGCTCGCCTTCGCGGATCTCCCGGGGCGTGGTGCCGAAGCGGTTCGCGGCGCTCCAGTGCTCGGGCGGCTCGACGCCTTCTTCGAGCGGGTCCACGCGCAGCTCGTCCTCGTCCAGCGCCTCGCTGGGGCTCAGGCCTTGCGGTTCGGCCGAGTCACGGTCACTCACAGGTGTCTCCTGGCGTCGGAAATGTCGTCTCCGGTGACCTACCCCGCTGGTCGGGGCGGCGAAACCCTGCCGTGTCGCGGGGATCACATTTCTTCAACGGGTTTAACACATTCACAAGTTTGTGAATGCAGGGTAGGTTGGGATCATGGCCACCACCAGGTGCGCACCGGATCGCCGGCTGCTCGCCACCGACCCGGACCGCCACCACGAGCTCGGCACGCACGCCGCGTGGTACGTGGTGGCCGGCGTGGTCACCACCGGCCTCCAGGCCGCACTGTTCCTCCTGCTGCGCGACGAGCTCGGCTCCCAGATCGCGAACCTGGTCGCGATCGCGCTCACGACGGTCGGCAACACCGAGTTCCACCGCCGCGTCACCTTCGCCGGACGGCGCAGCAACGCGGGCAAGCGGCACCTGCAGGACCTGCTGACGTTCGCCTTCTACGCGGGCTACGGCTCGGCGGTGCTGGCCATCCTCGACGCCGTCGTGGACCGGCCGACGTCGTGGGAGGAGACCGGCACGCTGCTGCTGGCCAGCCTGGTCGGCGGGTTCGTGCGGTTCGCGGTGCTGCGCTGGTGGGTCTTCGCGCACCAGACGGAACCGGCCGCGGCCGCGCACACCGGCTGACACCGCGCCTCGGCCACCGAACCCGGCCACGGCCGCCGCCACCGGCTAGCGTCTGCAGCCGTGGCCGATGACATCAAGCCCCACGGGGGCGGCGCCGAACCGGACTACCGGTTCACCCTGGCCAACGAACGCACCTTCCTCGCCTGGCTCCGCACCGCGCTCGGGCTGCTCGCCGGCGGCGTCGCCGTGCACCAGCTCGTCACCTCGGCCGCCGGGGCCGTGCTCGCGGGGCTTTGCGTCGCGCTCGCCGCCGTTCTCGCCGCGACCGCCTATCCGCGGTGGCGGCGGGTGCAGGTCGCCATGCGGGCCGGGGAACCACTGCCGCCGAGCCGGATGATCCTGGTGCTGACCGGGGGCCTGCTCACCCTCATCGTCGCCGCGGCCGTGTTGCTGGTGGTCTCGTGAGGGACAACCGACCGCAGCGGACGGTGACGACCTCGGACCCGGGCGCCGCCGCCCGGGACACCCGGCAAGACGGTCCCGCGGCCACCGCCGCGCCGGAACGTCAGCCGCGAATACCGCTCGTTCGCGATTATCGCGACGTCATAAGTGCCGTCACGAACCTGGGGATCCGACCTTGACCGCCCCCGCCGGCGCCCAGGCCGAACGCACCGGGCTCGCCTGGCGGCGGACCGCACTGGCCTCCGCCGCCTGCACCGTGCTGCTCCTGCACGCGGCCGCGCAGCACCACTGGGGCCTCTCTTTGATCCCCGTTCTGCTCGCCGCCGTTACATCTGCCCTGCTAGCGGCCATCGGCGCGGGACGGGAACGCGCCCTGCGCCACCCCGAGCCCGGTCCGCAGAGCCCGGCACTGCCCGCGATCGCGTCGCTGGCCGTGACCGCGACTGCTGCCTCCGTGGTCATCCTCCACTGACGGGTGAAGTCGGCACATCCTGAAACAGATTAATCGCAATGTGCGGCGCCTGGTCGCGGGAACATCACGGTCGCTCCTGCTAACGGGGTATTGGTCGTTGAAATCTGGACTGACCCGGGTGGAGGTGCTTACGATTACCCTGCGTCGCACGGAGCGCAGATCGGCCCGGATCTCCCGGAGTATCTGCGATGGAACAGTTACGGAGTGTTGAACCCCCGGCAGCGACGGTCGAGGGTCGGCCGGGGAGACGACCATGACAGCACCGCCGAGGACCACCGAAGAACCCGCTTCCGAGCTTCGCGATTATCGGACTCCCGAGCATCTGCCGCGTCCGGGCGGGCGGCTCACCAAGGAGGACCTCGACCCGCTCGTGAAGGACGCCGGCAGCGGGAACCCGGCCGCCATCCACTCGCTGCTCCAGATGATCGAGCCGGTGGTGGTCCGCTACTGCCGGGCCCGCATGGGCGGCCGCGACCTCTCCTACCTGTCGGCCGACGACGTCGCCCAGGAAGTCTGCCTCGCCGTCCTCAAGGCGCTGCCCGACTACCAGGACCGCGGCGGCTCCTTCCTCTACCTCGTCCACGCGATCGCCGCCAACAAGGTCGCCGACGCCTACCGCGCCGTCGCCCGCGACCGCTCCGAGCCCGTCCCCGAGCTCCCGGAGCGCCCGCTCCTGACCGGTAACGAGCCCGAAAGCCACGCCCTGCACCTGGACCTCGGTGCCCGGCTCGGCAAGTTGCTCGCGTCCCTGCCGCGGGTGCAGCAGGAGATCCTGACCCTGCGCATCGCCGTCGGCTTCTCGGCGACCGAGACTGCCGAAGCGCTCGGGATCTCCCCGGGCAACGTCCGCGTGACGCAGCACCGGGCCCTGACCCGGCTGCGCGGCATGATCCGCGACGAAGAGTTCTGATCAGACCACCCGAGCGGCGGGCGGGGACACCCTTTTACCCCCTGGAGGGGGTGTCCCCGCTCGCATCCAGTCCGTACACCGCACGGGCGTTGTGCTCGAACACGGCCAGCCGCTCCGCGTCCGACAGCGAGCCGGTCAGCGCGATCGCCGCGTCCACGACCACCTCGTAGGACGCCGCCAGTTCGCAGACCGGCCAGTCCGAGCCGAACAGCAGCCGGCCCGGGCCGAACACGTCCAGCACGTGGTCGACGTACCGGCGCAGGTGCCCGACCTCCCAGCCCGTCCAGTCCGCCTCGGTGACCAGCCCGGACAGCTTGCACACGACGTTCTCGTGCGCCGCCAGCGCGGCCACCCCGGACGCCCACGGCTCCCACTCCCCCGCCGCGATCGGGGGCTTCGCCGCGTGGTCCAGCACCAGCCGCAGCTCCGGCAGCCGCTCCGCCAGGGAAGCCGCCGCGGGCAGCTGGCCGACGCGCACGAGCAGGTCGTACGCCAGGCCCGCGTCCGCCACCGCCCGCAGTCCGGTCAGCACCGGCGGACGCAGCAGCCAGCCGTCGTCCGGCTCGGTCTCCACCTGGTGCCGGATGCCGGCCAGCGGCCCGTCGAGGGCGGCCAGCCGGTCGGCGACGTCCGGGGCCGCCAGGTCCACCCAGCCGACCACGCCCGCGATCACCGGCTCCGCCGCCGCGAGGCCGAGGAACTCCTCGGTCTCCTCGGCCGACGACACCGTCTGGACCAGGACCGTCGCGTGCACCCCGGCCGCTTCCGTCACCGCACGCAGGTCTTCGACGGTGTACGGGCGGCGGATCGGGTCGAGCGCGTCCCCCGCCATCCAGGGGTACGCGCGCCGCGCCGGGTCCCACAGGTGGTGGTGCGCGTCGATCATGAAACTCCCTCGGCGATGACGGCGTCGGCGCGCAGCAGCCCGGCGCCGACCAGCTCGGCCCACAGCTGCGGCGGCACGACGGCCCGCGCCCGCCGCGCGTTGACGCCGACCTGGTCCGGATCGTGCGCGCCGACGACCACCGACGCCACCGCGGGATGCGCCATCGGCAACGCCAGCGCGGCTTCCGGCAGCTCGACGCCGTGCCGCGCGCAGATCTCCGCGATCCGCCGCGCCCGCTCGACCAGCTCCGCCGGCGCCTCGGCGTAGTCGTAGACGCGCCCCGGTTCGGCGGTCGCCAGGATGCCGCCGTTGAACGCGCCGCCGACGACCACCGTGACGCCGCGGTCGGTGCACAGCGGGAACAGCTCGTCCAGGGCCGGCTGGTCGAGCAGCGTGTACCGGCCGGCCACGAGCAGGATGTCGAGGTCGGTGCGGCGGACGAACTCGGCGGGCAGCCGCGTCTGGTTCATCCCGGCGCCGAACGCGCCGATCACGCCCTGGTCCCGCAGGTCCCGCAGCGCCGGGAAGGCGCCGCGCAGTGCTTCGTCGAAGTGGTCGTCGGGGTCGTGGACGTACACGACGTCGACGCGGTCCAGACCCAGGCGGGTCAGGCTCTCCTCCAGCGACCGCAGGACGCCGTCGCGGCTGAAGTCCCACCGGCGCCTGTAGGCGGCCGGGACGGCGAAACCCTCGTCGTCCTGCTCGACGGCGCCGTCCGGGTTCGGCTCGAGCACGCGCCCGACCTTCGTCGACAGCACGTACTCCTCGCGCGGGAACGAGCGCAGCGCCGCACCGAGCCGGATCTCGGACAGGCCGAGGCCGTAGTGCGGCGCGGTGTCGAAGTAGCGGATGCCCTCGTCCCACGCGCGCCGCACGGTCGCGTGCGCCGTCTCGTCGCTGATCGCGTGGTAGAGGTTGCCCAGCTGCGCGCAGCCGAGACCGAGCGGGGACAGGGAGAGTTCCAACGCCGTCACTCCTTTTCCGGCAGTTCCCAGACCAGCCCGATGCCGCTGTCGTTGCCGGAGTAGTCGTCCTCGACGGCCAGCAGCTCGGCCATCCTGGCCTGCCACGGGACGTTCGCGGGGTGGTCCCGCAGCGCCGCCCGCATCGCCGCGTAGTCGTCGACTTCGACGACGTGGAAGAGGTCGAGACCGTTACGCCAGATCCGCCAGGTGCGGACGCCGGCTTCGCGCAACGCGGTGTCGAGCTCGGGCGGGATGACCGCGTGGACGGACTCGTACTCGGCCTCCTTGCCGGGTTTGAGCCGGGTGTGCAGAGCCACTCTTTTGGAGACACTGTGCGGTTCGCGTTGGTGGGTCATCACCACTCCTTGGCCGGGTCATGGCACGCTGGGGAGGAACAGGGAAACATCCGAGGTCTGTTGCAGGGAAGGGCGGACACCGTGCCCGTCACCGATGTCGCGATCGACAAGATCAAGGACATGATCATCTCCGGGGAGCTCGCCCCGGGCGACCGGCTGCCCAAGGAGGCCGAGCTGGCCCAGCGGCTCGGGCTTTCGCGCAGTTCCCTGCGGGAGGCCGTGAAGGCGTTGTGCCTGATCCGGGTGCTGGACGTCCGGCAGGGCGACGGCACCTACGTCACCAGCCTCGAGCCCAACCTGCTGCTCGACGCCATGACGTTCGTGGTCGACTTCCACCGCGACGACACCGTGCTGGACTTCCTGGCCGTGCGCCGGATCCTGGAGCCCGCCGCGACCGCGCTGGCCGCGCTGCACATGAGCGACGCCGACATCGCCGAGCTGGGCACGCTGCTCAGCGAGCTGGAGGACTCCCCGACCGTCGAGGCACTGGTCGCCAACGACCTGCAGTTCCACCGCAAGATCGCCGACGGCTCCGGCAACCCCGTGCTCTGCTCGCTGCTCGACAGCCTCTCCGGGCCGACCGCCCGCGCCCGGATCTGGCGCGGCCTCACGCAGGAGGGCGCGGTCGCGAAGACCCGCGAACAGCACACGGCGATCTACGAGGCCATCGCCGCGCGCGAGCCGGAACTGGCCCGCTCGTGGGCGACCGTGCACGTCGCGGGCGTGGAGCAGTGGCTGCGCAACGCACTGGGCACCGCGGACGACCCGACGGCCCCTGACGAACCCGCCGCCGAAGCCTCGTAGCACCACACTCCCCCTTCCCGCGGTCGTAAGTGGTAAGGCGGGTTCTAACCCGCCTTACCACTCACGACGAGCCGCGGCAGACTCGGAACGTCGGATCTTCACGGGGCGGGGGTCAGGTCTGGGGCTTTCCACCCGCGTACCGGGCGATGATCAGGGCGACCAGGATGATGGCGCCGTAGATCGCGCCCTGCCACTCCGCCGTGACGTGCGCGTAGTTGAGCAGGCTCGAAACCGACGACAGCAGCAGGACGCCGGTCAGCGCGCCGACCAGCGTGCCCTTGCCGCCGTCGAGCGAGACGCCGCCGATCACCGCCGCCGCGAACACCTGGAGGATCATGCCGGATCCCTGGTTCGCGCCCAAGGCCCCGACGTATCCGGTGTAGGCCAAACCACCGATGGCCGCCAGGATCCCGGCGACGACGAACACCGCCCACGCGATCCGGTCGACGCGCACACCCGCGGCCCGCGCGGCTTCGCGGTTGCCGCCGATGGCGTACAGCGCGCGGCCGACGCGGTGGTAGCGCAGCACCCAGCCGGCGACGGCGAACAGCAACGCCGCCAGCCACACCGACATCGGCAGCCCGGCGAACGTCGTCGTCGCGAGGTTGGTGAACGAGTCGGGCAGGTTGAACAGCGTCTTGCCCTTGGTCGAGCCGACCTGCACCCCGCGCAGCACGGTGAGCATCGCCAGCGTCACGATGAAGGCGTTCAGCTTCAGCTTCACGATCAGGAAGCCGTTGACGAACCCGACCAGTGCCCCGCACAGCGGGATCACCAGCAGCCCGATCGCGGCGGGCAGCTCGACGCCGAAGCCCGCCGAAGCCGCCGGGATCACGACCATCGCGCCCAGCGCCGGCGCCAGGCCCATCGTGGATTCCAGCGACAGGTCGAACTTCCCGGTGATCAGCACCAGCGACTCGCCCAGCACGACCAGCGACAGCGCCGCCGACGCGGTCAGGATGCTGACGATGTTGCTCCAGCCGACGAACGTGTCGTCGACCAGGCCGCCGATGACGAACACCACGACCAGGGCGGGCAGGAGCGCGAGTTCACGCAGCCAGCCGGCTTTGCGACGCCGTGGGGGCGCGGGCAGCTGCGTCTGCGGGGAGGTCATCACGTCGGTCACGAAAGCTCGACTCCTTCGATGTCGGCCACGAGGTCGCCGTCGGACCACCCGGCCTGGTGTTCGGCGACCACGGCCCCGGCGCGCAGCACCAGGACCCGGTCGCTCAGGCGCAGGTCGTCGAGCTCGTCGCTGACGATCAGCACCGCCTTGCCCTCGGCGCGCACCCGGTCGACGACCGCGAGCAGCGCCTCCTTCGACTTCACGTCCACGCCCGCGGTCGGGTTGATCAGCACGACCACCCGCGGATCGCCGATCAGGGCCCGCGCCAGCACGACTTTCTGCTGGTTGCCCCCGGACAGGTCCGACACCGGCTGGTCGGCGCTCGCGGCCACGATGTCGTAGTCCTTCAAGGCCTGCGACGCCTTCGCGCGCCGGGCGGTGGGCGAGGCGATCCCGCCGCGGCCCATCCGGTCCAAAACGGACATCGTCGCGTTGTCGGCGATCGAGTGCTCCAGCACCAGGCCCTCGTGGTGCCGGTCCCGGGGCACGCAGCCGATGCCCGCGCGCAGCGCCGCCGGGATGTCGCCCGGGCGCAGCGGCGAACCGTCGACGCGGATCGTGCCCGCCGACGGCGTCCGCAGGCCGTAGACCGTCTCCGCGACCTGGTGCTTCCCGCTGGCGTTGCTGCCAGCGAGCCCGACGACCTCACCCCGGCGCAGCCGGAACGAGACGTCCCGGAAGCCGTCGCCGGACAGCCCGTCCACCGAAAGGATCTCCGCGGCGTCGGCTTCCAGCGACTCCCGGGAGGCCGCGTCACGAACGGACAGACCACCGGGTTCGCCGGTCATCGCGTCGACCAGCTGTGCCTTGCCGACCTCGGCCACCGGCGCGGTGAGCACGTGCTTCGCGTCGCGCAGCACCGTGACGGCCTGGCAGACCTCGTACACCTCGTGCAGGTGGTGCGAGATGAACAGGAACGTCACCCCGCCCGCCTGCATCTGGCGCATCCGCTCGAAGAGCCGCTCGATGGCCTGGCTGTCCAGCTGCGCGGTCGGTTCGTCGAGGACGATGAACCGGGCGCCGTAGGACAGCGCCCGGGCGATCTCCACGAACTGCCGGTCCTCGACCGAGAGCTCCCCGGCCGGGGTGTCGACGTCGACGTGCACGTCCCACGAGTCGAGCAGCTCGCGGGCCTTGCGCCGCAACGACTTCCAGCCGATCGAGAACCCGCCGCCGGCCTGCCGGTTGAGGAACAGGTTCTCGGCCACGGTGAGCTGCGGGACGACCATCGCATGCTGGTACACGCAGGCGACGCGCGCCTTCCAGTCGTCCTGTTTGGACAGTGGCGGGGCCGGCTCGCCGCCGAACTCGACGTGCCCGGTGTCCGTGGCGGACAGGCCGGTGAGGATGGAGACGAGCGTCGACTTGCCGGCCCCGTTGCGCCCGACGAGCGCGTGCGACTCGCCGGGGTGCACGGTGAGGCTGACGTCGTGGAGCGCCACGGTCGGGCCGTAACGCTTTCCGACTCCTACGGCGCTGACCACCGGGACGGCGGATTCGCCGGCGGGCAGCGCGGTCACAGGTTGTTCCCCCACAGGGCCTTGTCGTCCACGTTGTCCTTGGTGATGACGGGCGCGGGCAGCTGGTCTTCGAGGATGCCGGGGCTGATCTCCACGATCGTGCTGCCGTGGTCGGTCGGCCCGGCCTTGAACGTCTCGCCCGCCATAGCCTTCTTCAGCCAGTACAGGCCGTACTTCGCGTACGCGTCGGCCGGCTGGGACACGGTCGCGTCCAGCTCGCCGGCGCGGATCGCGGCCAGCTCCTGCGGGATGCCGTCGTTGGACACGAGCACGATGTGCTTCGGGTCGCCGACCGGGAAGAACAGGTTCTTGCGCTTGAGGGCCTGCTCGGTCGGGGCCAGGTAGACGCCGCCGGCCTGCATGTAGACGCCCTTGATGTCCGGGTTCGCGGTCAGCATGCTGTCCAGGCCGGAGGACGCCTTGTCGGCCTTCCACTCGGCCGGGATCTCCAGCACCTGGATGCCCGGGTACTTCTGCTTCATGCAGTCGCGGAAGGCCTCCGAGCGGTCGCGGCCGTTGACCGAGGCGAGGTCGCCCATGATCTGCACGACCTTGCCGGACTTGACCTTCTCCCCGATCGCGTCGCACGCCTTGGTGCCGTAGGCCTTGTTGTCGGCCCGCACCACCATGGCGACCTTGCCGCTCTCGGGGGCGACGTCGACCGCGACGACCGGGACGCCCTTGTTCTCGGCCTGCTTGAGCCCGGCGACGATGGCCGCGGAGTCCAGCGGCGTCACGACCAGGCCCTTGACGCCCTGGTTGAGGAAGGTGCCGATGTCGGTGATCAGCTTCGCGGGGTCGCTGTCGGCGTTGACCGTCGGGAGGACGTCGACGCCCTCTTCCTTGGCCATCTTCGGCACGTAGTTGTTGTAGGCCTGCCAGAACGGCGAGGTCAGCAGGGGCAGCGTCGCGCCGACCTTGCCGCCCGCGCCGCCACCCGCCGCGGGTGCCGAAGCATTGTCCTTGGTGGACCCACAGGCGGCCAGTACCAGGCCGCAGGCGGCGACGGCGGCCACCTTGATCACCTTCGTGCGCACAGCATCCTCCTTGATGACGGCGGGGAATCAAGTCTTCTAGTCGTGGTGAACGGGGCCGCGAGGACGCAGGCCGTACATGCCGCCGTCGACCGCGAGCGCGGTGCCGGTGGTGGACGCGGAAAGCGGCGAAGCGAGGTAGACGACGGCGTTCGCGACCTCGTCCGCGGTGACCAGCCGGCCCATCGGCTGGCGGGCGGCCAGCGCCGCGCGTTCGGCCGCCGGGTCGTCGGCGGCGTCGAGCAGCCGGCCCACCCACGGGGTGTCCGCGGTGCCCGGGCACACGCAGTTGACGCGGATCCCGTCGGGCAGGTGGTCGGTCGCCATGGCCAGGGTCAGCGAGAGCACCGCGCCCTTGCTGGCCGAGTAGAGCGCGCGGCTGGGCAGGCCGGCCCAGGCCGCGATGGAGCAGGTGTTGACGATCGCCGCGGACGGCGAGTTCTTCAGGTGCGGCAGCGCGGTGCGCGCGAGCCGGACCATGCCGACGACGTTGACGTCGAACACGCGGTGCCACTCGTCGTCGTCGTTGGCCGTGACGTCGCCCTGCGCGCCGATCCCGGCGTTGTTGACCAGGATGTCGAGCCGCCCGAAGCGGTCCACGACGGCGTCGATCGCCTCGCGGACTTCCCGGTCGGAGGAGACGTCGCAGCGGAAGCCGCCTTCGTCCGGTTTCAGGTCCAGCACCGCCACCTGCGCGCCGCGCTCGGTCAGCAGGTCCGCCACCGCCTTGCCGATGCCCGAGGCGCCTCCGGTGACGGCGGCCACCAGGCCCTCGAATTCACTCACTTGCGGTCTCCGTCCACTCGGGACCGTCCGGGAACCGGAACCGGCGCAGCGTGGCGTCGTGCATGCGCGCGGAGAACCCGGGGGCGGTCGGGGCCAGGTAGCGGCCGCGCTCGACGACGGCCGGGTCGGTGAAGTGCTCGTGCAGGTGGTCGACCCACTCGATCGAGCGGTCCGCGTCGGTGCCGGACACCGCCACGAAGTCGAACATCGACAGGTGCCGGACGAGCTCGCAGAGCCCGACCCCGCCGGCGTGCGGGCACACCGGGACGCCGAACTTGGCCGCCAGCAGCAGGATGGCCAGGTTCTCGTTGAACCCGCCGACGCGGGCGGCGTCCAGCTGCAGCACCGAAATCGCGTCCGCCTGCAGCAGCTGCTTGAAGACCACGCGGTTCTGGACGTGCTCGCCGGTCGCGACCCGGATCGGCGCAAGCGCTTTCGCGATGGCCGCGTGCCCGAGGACGTCGTCCGGGGACGTCGGCTCCTCGATCCAGTACGGGTCGTACGGCGCGAGTTCGGTCATCCAGTCGACGGCGGCCCGGACGTCCCAGCGCTGGTTGGCGTCCACGGCGATCCGGACGTCCGGGCCGACGGTTTCGCGCGCCAGTTTCATGCGCCGGACGTCGTCCTCGAGGTTGCCGCCGACCTTGAGCTTGATCATCCCGAAGCCGTCCGCCACGGCCTGTTCGGCCAGCCGCACGAGCTTCGCGTCCGCGTACCCGAGCCAGCCGGGGGACGTGCTGTAGGCGCGGTAGCCGTTCGCCTTCAGCTGCTCCTCCCGTCCGGCCCGGCCGGGTTCCGCGCGCCGCAGGATCTCCAGGGCCTCGGCCTCGGTCAGCGCGTCGGTGAGGTAGCGGAAGTCGACGAGCGACACGAGCTCCTCGGGGGTCATCCGGGCCGCGAACTGCCAGACCGGCAGGCCGGCGCGGCGCGCGGCGAGGTCCCACGCGGCGTTGACCACCGCGCCGACGGCCATGTGCGCGACGCCCTTTTCCGGGCCGAGCCAGCGGAACTGCGAGTCGCCGACGAGCGTGCGGGACAGGTCGCCGAGCGCGACCGCGTCCGCCGGGACCTCCCGGCCGACGACGTGCGGGGCCAGCGCGCGGATCGCGGCGGCCTGGACGTCGTTGCCGCGGCCGATGGTGAACGCGAGCCCGTAGCCGTCCGGGCCCTCGTCGGCGTGCAGCACGACGTAGGCGGCGGAGTAGTCCGGGTCGGGGTTCATCGCGTCCGAGCCGTCGAGCTCCTTCGACGTCGGGAACCGGACGTCGAGGACCTCCATGCCGATGATCTTCGCCATGGTCAGGCCTGCCTCGCGGTCTGGCGCTGCCGGCCGAGCCCGTCGATCTCGAGCTCGATGACGTCGCCGTCGCGCAGGTAGGGCTTGGGGTCGGGCTGCCCGAGCGCGACCCCCTCCGGGGTGCCGGTGTTGATCAGGTCGCCCGGCCGCAGGACCATCACCTGGCTGAGGTGGTGGACGATTTCGGCGACACCGAAGATCATGTCCTTGGTCGACGAGTCCTGCTTCTTCTCGCCGTTGACCCACAGCCGCAGGCCCAGGTCCTGCGGGTCGGGCACCTCGCTCGCCGGGACCAGCCCCGGGCCGAGCGGGTTGAAGTTCTCGCAGGACTTGCCCTTGTCCCACTGGCCGGTGCGGAACTGCAGGTCGCGCTCGGAGACGTCGTTCGAGACGACGTAGCCGGCGACGTGCGCCAGGGCCTCCTCGACGCTCTCGAGGTAGCGGGCGGTCTTGCCGATGACGACGCCGAGCTCGACCTCCCAGTCGGTGGCGGCCGACCCGCGCGGGATGAGGACGTCGTCGGCCGGGCCGACCACGACGTCCGGCGCCTTCAGGAACACGACCGGCTCGGTGGGCGGGGTCGCGCCGGTCTCCTCGGCGTGGCGGCGGTAGTTCATGCCGATGCAGACGACCTTGCCGGGCCGGGCGATCGGCGAGCCGACGCGCAGGTTCCCGGCGTCGGCCGGCGGCAGCTGCCCGGCGGCGAGCGCGGCGGCCGCCCGCGCGATGCCGTCCGCGGCGAGGAAGCCGCCGTCGACGTCGGCGGTCAGCCCGCCCAGCTCGTAGGTCGCGCCGTCGTCGGCACGCACGAACGGACGTTCACTTCCCGGCTCCCCGAGGCGCACAAGCTGCACGGATATTCCCTTCACCCACTGACCAGACATCCGATGTATATCGCAGTCGTGACCGTCGATCCAGAGCCATCGCCGAATCGGTCGCAAAATTGATCGGATCAGTATCGGTTCACTCTCCGCGCGACCACGCGGTGTCACCGATCACAGCCGGAATAGCACCGGCGTCCCGGCCGCTGGTCCATCAAGGAGCGAAAGGACGGGCATGACCACCACGGCGGAACGTACCGCGCCGAGCCGGCGGGCGCAGCTGAAGTTCGTCCTCGTCCTCGGCGGCCTGACGGCGTTCGGGCCCCTGTCGATCGACATGTACCTGCCCGCGCTGCCGCGGATGGCGGCCGACCTGCACGCGGCGGACAGCACGGTCCAGCTGACGCTGAGCGCGTTCATCGTGGGGCTGGCCCTGGGCCAGCTGGTGCTCGGGCCGCTGTCGGACGCGCTCGGCCGCCGCCGGCCGCTGCTGGCCGGGCTCGCGCTGTACGTCGTGGGCTCGGTGCTGTGCGCGGTGAGCCCGGACGCGTGGCTGCTGGTCGCCGCGCGGTTCGTGCAGTCGCTCGGCGCCGCGGCGGGGATCGTGATCGCGCGGGCGACCGTCCGCGACCTGTTCTCGGGCACCGCGATGACGAAGTTCTTCTCGACGTTGATGCTGGTCAGCGGCCTGGCCCCGATCCTGGCCCCGCTCGTCGGCGGCCAGCTGCTCACCTGGACGTCGTGGCGCGGGGTGTTCGTGGTCCTGACGGCGTTCGGCGTGCTGCTGCTGGCGGTGGTCGTGTTCTTCCTGCCGGAGCCGTCGCCTTCGCGGTCACCGCTGCGGCTCGGCCAGGTGATGCGGACCTACGGGCGGCTGGCGCTGGACCGGTCGTTCGCGGGGTACGCGCTGGCGTCGGGCCTGCTGTTCGCGTCGATGTTCGCCTACATCTCGGGCTCGTCGTTCGCGCTGCAGGGTGTGTACGGGCTCAGCCCGCAGGCGTACAGCGTGGTGTTCGGCCTGAACGGCGTCGGCATCGTGCTGGCGGGCCAGCTCAACGGCCGGCTGGTCGGCCGGGTCCGGGAGCGGGCGTTGCTGCGGTCCGGGCTGCTGCTCGGCGTGACGGGCGGGGCCCTGGTGCTGCTTTCGGCTTGGGCGCGGCTGCCGCTGCCGGTGCTGCTGGTGTCGCTGTTCCTGCTGGTGTCGAGCATCGGCCTGGTGATGCCGAACGCGAGTTCGCTGGCCCTGGCCTCACACGCCCGCTCGGCCGGGGCGGCTTCGGCGTTGCTGGGGGTGCTGCAGTTCGTGGTGGGCGCGGTGGCGACGCCCCTGGTCGGCCTCGGCGGCCCGGGGACGGCGGTACCGATGGCGGCGACCATGGCGGGCTTCGCGGTGCTGGCGCTGGTCGCCTTCCTTGCGCTGGCCCGCCCGGTCGTGAGTGAGAAACAGGGTTAGAACACGGTTTCTCACTCACGAGGGTGGTGCGAGGAGGCGTTCGAGCTCGTCGGCGGCCGGTTCGTGGCCGGCGTCGGCGATCCGCTGCAGCTCCAGGAGGTCCTTCGCGGCGACCGCGCGGCGGGTGAGCAGCTCGCCGGCGTGGTCGCTGCCTTCGTCCAGCAGCTCGCTGAGCTCTTCGACGTCGCCGCGGGTGTCGGCGAGGTCGGCCAGGCGGTCCAGGGCCGTTTCGTTGCCCTCGTCGGCGAGGGCGCGCAGGGTCTCGTGGTCGGTCATGGGTCCAGCATGCACCGTTGCCCCAGGGTCAAGGTCAAGTGCGAGGATGGCCGGGTGCTCACCATCGGACAGCTCGCCGGGTACGTCGGGGTGACGACCCGGACGATCCGCGTCTACCACGCGAAGGGCCTGCTCCCCGAGCCGGACCGCGACGCGTCCGGGTACCGCCGCTACCGCGCGGCCGACGCGGTCGAGCTGATCAGGATCCGCACGCTCGCCGAGGCCGGCGTCCCGCTGGCCCGCATCCGCGAGCTCCGCGCGGGCGACGGCCTCCGGTCGGCCCTCCAGCGGATCGACGACGACCTCACCTCCCGGATCGCCGGCCTGGAGGCGACCCGCTCCCGCCTCCGCCGGCTGGCCGCGGGCGACCTCTCGCCCCTGCCGGACGAGGTGGTGTCCTACCTCGGCCGGCTGCCCGGCATGGGGTTCAGCGAGCGGTGGGTGGCGCTGCAGAACGACCTGTGGCTGCTGGTGTTCGCCACCCACCCCGAGACGGCCCGCGCGAACTTCCGCGACCAGTCGGCGATGCTGGCCGATCCGGCGTTGCTCGCCCTGGTCCTCGAGTACGACGGCGTGCACGACCTCGACCCGCACGACCCGCGCGTCGACGCCTTGGCATCCGCGCTCGTTTCGGCCACCCGAGCGCGCTACGGCCCGGATTTGCCCGCGTACGAACAAGGTTCGGCGATCCCGGCGTTGGTGCAGGGCGCGGTCAACGCGTCGTCCCCCGCGTGGCGGCGGCTCGACGCGTTGATCCGCGAAACCCTTACGCCAGCGAAGCCAGGTCCGCCGTCTTGAGCTGGTCCGCCGTCACCTTCGCGCGGCCGTCGACCAGCGCTCCCAGCGCGTCCCCGTCGTCCCACATGTTCACGTTCATCGCCGCCGCCACTTCGCCGTCGCGGAGCCAGAACGCGGTGAACTCGCGCGCGGCCAGGTCGCCGCGGACCACCAGCTCGTCCGACGCCGGGTCCGCCAGGCCCCGGTACTCGCACCCCAGGTCGTACTGGTCGGTGAAGAAGTACGGCGAGGCCAGGAACGGCTCGTTCTCCCCCAGCAGGTTCTGCGCCACGTGCGCGCCCTGGTCCTTCGCGTTCGCCCAGTGCTCCACACGGACCCGGCGGCCGAAGCGCGGGTGGAAGTGGGACGCGATGTCGCCCACCGCGTACACGTCCGGGGCCGCCGTGCGCAGGCCCGCGTCCACGCTCACGCCGCCGTCGTCCGCCAGTTCCAGGCCCGCCGCGTGGGCCAGCTCGACCCGCGGGGCCGCGCCCACCGCGATCAGGACCACGTCCGCCGTGATCTCCTCGCCGCCGCCGAGCCGGACGCCGCGGACGCCGTCCGGGCCGCCCGTGATCTCCGCGACCTGCTCGCCCAGGCGGTAGTGCACGCCGTTCGCTTCGTGGAGGTCGCGGAACACCCCGCCGACCGTCTCGCCGACCACGTTCGCCAGGGGCACCGGCACCGGGTCCACCACCGTCACGTCCGCGTTGTGCGTGCGGGCCGCCGCGGCCGCCTCCGAGCCGATCCAGCCCGCGCCGACGATCACCACGCGCTCGGCCGCCGCGAAGGCCGACCGCAGCTTGAGGGCGTCGTCGAGGGTGCGCAGCGTGTACAGGCCCGGCAGGTCCCCGCCCGGGACCGGCAGCTGCCGCGGCCGCGATCCGGTCGCCAGCACCAGGCGGTCGTAGCGGTGCTCACCGCCCGCGTCGTCCAGGACCAGCCGGGCGCCCAGCTCGATCCGGGTCGCCGTGACGCCGGCGCCGAACCGGATGTCCTTCTCGGCGTAGAACTTCTCTTCGTGCACCCAGTCGGGTTCGTCGGCGTTGCCGAGCAGCACGCCCTTCGACAGCGGCGGCAGCTCGTACGGGCGGTGCGGATCCGCGCCCACCAGCAGGACTTCCCCGGGGTAGCCGCGCTCGCGCAGCGCGGCCGCGGCGGACGCCCCGCCGAGCCCCGCACCGACGATGACGATCTTCCGCGGTTCCGACATCCATACCTCCCAGAGACGGCTACTCCGCCGCCGACGCTACTCCCGAAGAGGCCGTCCCACGACCGGGGACTACGCCGAAAACCCGCGAAGCGCAAGACAAAACCCGCGAGTAGGCAAATCGGGTGAACCCGCGTCATAGCGCCGCCGGGCCCCGCTCCCACCCTCGCACGACAGGACAGGGACGACCACGACGAGGGAATCGGAGGGTGGCGACCATGAGTCGGGGCGAGTGGTCGATCGGCTGCCGCGATCTGGCCGGCAGGCGCAGGGACGTGACGGTGTTCGTCAGCAACGACAAGGTGGTGCTGGTCGCGCCGCCGGGTGAGGCGGCGGTGCTCGGGCCGCTCGACGTCGGACGGCTGCGCGCCGCCCTCCGGGACGCCGTCGTCGCGACGGCGGACGAAGAAGGAAGCTGACAACTACCGTTCCTACTTTCCAGTAGGTTAGAGTCGGGCCCGACGAGAAGGGACCGGCCATGACGACCTACTTCGTGACGGGCGCGACGGGTTTCATCGGGAAGCGCCTGGTCGCGCGGCTGCTGAAGCGGCAGGAGACGTCCGCGGTGTACGCGCTGGTGCGGGAAACCTCCCGCGAGCGCCTGGCCACCCTCGCGCGCGAGTGGCCGAACGCGGACAGGCTGCACCCGGTGGCCGGCGACCTCGCCGAACCCCGGCTCGGCACCGACCCCGCCGGTCTCCCCCACCTCGACCACGTCGTCCACCTCGGCGCGATCTACGACCTGACCGCCGACGAGGAGGCCAACCGGCGCGCCAACGTCGAGGGCACCCGGCACCTGCTCGCCTTCGCCGCCGAGGCCCGGGCGGGGCTGGTGCACCACGTGTCGTCGATCGCCGTCGCCGGCGACCACGCCGGGCGGTTCACCGAAGCCGACTTCGACCTCGGCCAGCGCTTCGCCTCGCCGTACCACGCGACGAAGTTCCAGGCCGAAAAGCTCGTCCGCGAGCAGCACCTGCCCTACCGCGTCTACCGGCCCTCCGCGGTGGTCGGCGACTCGCGCACCGGCGAGATGGACAAGGTCGACGGGCCCTACTACTTCCTCCCGGCCATCTCCCGGCTGGCGGCGCTGCCCCGGCCCCTCCCGCTGGCCGCACCCGGCCTGGGCGCGACGAACCTGGTGCCGGTCGACTACGTCGTCGACGCGATGGACCACCTGATGCACCGGGACGCGCCGGCCGGGACGACCTACCACCTCGCCGCCGCGCGCCCGCAGCCGCTCAACTCCGTCTACAACGCCTTCGCGCGCGCCGCGGGCGGGCCGGTGATCCGGGCCGTGCTGCCGGAAACGCCGTCCGGCGCCGTCCGGCGGGTGGGCCGCCGCCTGGCGCACGCGGCGGCGGCCGGGGTCGACCGCCTGCCCGGCGGCCGGGGCGCCCGCGCGGCCGTCCTCGAAGAGCTGGGCGTGCCGCTGGCCGTGTTGCCGCACCTGACCATGGACGTCGTCTTCGACACCGCGCGCACCACGACGGCGTTGTTCGGCAGCGGCGTCGAACTGCCCGAGCTGCGCGACTACGCGGCCCCGCTGTACCGCTACTGGCAGGCCCACCTCGACCCCGACCGCGCGCGCCGCGGGCACGGGCTGGCCGGGCGGACGGTGCTGATCACCGGCGCCTCGTCCGGGATCGGCCGGGCGTCGGCGCTGGCCGTGGCGGCCAAGGGCGCGAAGGTGATCCTCGTGGCCCGCCGCGCGTCCGAGCTGGAAGAGGTGCGCGAGGAGATCCTCGCCGCCGGCGGCACCGCGGCGGCGCACCCGTGCGACCTCACCGACGGCGACGCCGTCGACGCGCTGGTCAAGGAGGTGCTCGGCGACCACGGCGCGGTCGACATGCTGGTGAACAACGCCGGCCGGTCGATCCGGCGCTCGGTTTCGCTGTCCACGCAGCGGTTCCACGACTTCGAGCGCACGATGGCCATCAACTACTTCGGCCCGGTGCGGCTGATCCTCGGCTTCCTGCCGTCGATGGCCGAGCGCCGGTTCGGGCACGTCGTCAACGTCACCACCCAGGGCCTGCAGACCGACACCCCGCGCTTCTCGGCGTACCTGGCGTCGAAGGCGGCCCTGGAGGAGTTCGGGCTGACGGCCGGGCGCGAGACGCTCTCCGACGGCGTCACGTTCACGTCGGTGCGGATGCCGCTGGTGCGGACGCCGATGATCGCGCCGACCGGCTACCGCGGCATCCCGTCCAGCAGCCCGGAACGCGCGGCGGCGCTGGTGGTGAAAGCCCTGGAAGAACGGCCGGAGATCCTCAGCCTGCCCGAGGGCCGCGCGGCCGAGCTGGCGACGCTCGCCGCGCCGCGGCTGGCCCGGTTCGCCGCGCACCTGGCCTACCGGGCGATGCCGGAGTCCGCGCCCGAAGCGCGCGGCCTGCCCCGCCGGTCCGCGCCGGCGTCGGTCGCCGGGGCGGTGACCCGCCTGATCTGGCGCCGTCGTGCCTGATTTCCGCGAATTCCGCCGAAACGGTGGCACGCGCGGGACGGTACTTCTACCCTCGCGCGAGTCCCGCCGATCCGGGCGGGCTTCGACTGGGGAGTACGGAATGCCGGTAATCAGCACTGGGGAACGACCCGCCGTGAGCGACCAGACGGCCGCGATCGGCACGGCCCGGCGCACGCTCGGGTGACGTCCGCCGGAGCCGGGCGGTGTGCCCGGCTCCGGCCTCCCGGGCGGCTCCCGCCGCACCCCGGTGGTGCGGTCCGAGGCGGGGGTCACCCCGGCCGCTACCATCGCTTCCCGGGTGCGGTCGGGAGCGGAAGGTGGGTGAGGCGTGGACGTGGCGAGTCCGGTACGCGCCGCCACGACGCCGGAACCCCCGAAGACCACGCGCCCGAAGCTGCGCTGGAGCATCCACGCCGGCTGGGTGCTGCTGCTCGCGCTGGCCACCGAACTCCGCGTCGGCCGCTTCGGTTTCCACCCCTCCGACCAGGGTTTCATCCTCGCCCAGGCGTGGCGCGTGCTGCACGGCGAAGTCCCGCACGCCGACATCATCTCCGCCCGCCCGCTCGGGTCCGCGGTGCTGCACGTCGCCGACTACGCCCTGCCGATGCCGCTGTTCTTCGGCTCCAGCTTCCTGTCCATGATCGAGATCATCGTGGCGACGATCGCCTTCGCCACCCTGGTCACGCGGCGCCGGGTGCTCGACTGGGGCCCGGGGATGACGGCGATGGTGGCGGCCGCGTCGCTGATCAACCTCAACGCCTTCCCGCTGATGGCCTGGCACACCGTGGACGGCATCGCGCTGACCGCGTGCGGCGCGTGGGCCCTGGACGCGGGCCTGCGCAGCGGCCGCGCGCTCGCCCGCCGCGGCGGGCTGGTGCTGCTCGGCTGCGCGGTGTTCGTCAAGCAGAGCTTCGCGCTGGCCGCGGTGATCGGCGTGCTGTGGCTGGTGCTGCACCCGGCCACCCGGACCGGCGCGCGCCGCGCGCTCCGGCTCGTCCTCGACCTCCTCGCGCTCGGTGCGCCCGGGCTGGCGTACGTGGCCTGGGTGAGCCTCGGCGGCGGGTTCACCGAGATGGTCGAGCAGCTCACCGGCGGCGTGCCCGCGTACGGCGAGCGGCTGCTCGGGCTGTGGCTCGACGACCCGGAGATGCTGACCAAGGCCCCGGTGCGGGAGCTGAGCTTCTTCGCCGCGATCGCCGTCGTGCTGCTGGCCGTCCGGCTGCCCGGCGACCGGCTCGGGGTGGCCGGGCGGGTGGCGTCCTGGGTGCTCGTGCTCGCCGGCGCCGCCGCGGTGGTCTGGACCGTCGTCGACGGCCGGTTCACCGGCTCCTCGCGCTGGGCCGACGTCCTGTGGTGGATCGTCGCGGTCAGCGTGCCGGTGAACGCGGCCGTCCGGCGGAGGGTGCCGTGGGCCGGGCTGCTCGTGCTCGCCACCGGGTTCATGACCAGCCTGTCCTGGGGCAACGACACCCCGACCCTGCTCACCGGCACCCTGGCCCTGACGTCGTTGCTGCTGCTGAGCCACCTCGTCCCGCCGCGGCCCCGGCTCGCCCGGCGCTGGGTGACCGCGACGGCCGGGCTGACCGCGGTGGCGGTCTGCGGCTGGGTCGTCGTCGCGCGGCACGACCAGGCCGCCTACCTCGACCTCGGGCACGACCGGCTGACCGAGGACCTCGGCGCCGTCAGCCCGGCGATGGCCGGCATCCGCACGAACCCCTCGACGTTCCGGTACGTCAGCCAGATCCGCGACTGCCTCGACCGCTTCCCGGCCCCGCGCACGGCGATCCTGCCGGACAACGCGTTCGCCTACCCGGCCTTCGGCCTGCGCAACCCGTTCCCGCTGGAGTGGCCGCTACCGCTGGAGATCGTCGGCGACGCGCCCCAGCGGATGCTGGCGACGACGGACGCGCTCAACCGCGAAGGCGGCTACCTCGTGCTGTTCCAGACGGTGCCGAGCCGCCTGCTGGCCACGGGCGGCCCGGTGCCGGACCAGGTGCCGGCCGACACGCCGGTGTTCACCTACCTCGGCCTGGAGACGGCGCTGCAGGCCCGGCTGACCGGCCGCGTCGTGACCTGCGGCAGCTTCGTGGGCAAGTACGCGCCCTGACCTCAGGACGCCTGCTCGCGGCCCTGCACCAGGTCGAACAGCTCCCGCGGGACCTCGCCGTCGCCGAACAGGCTCTCCAGGAGGACGGCCTCGTCGACCGGGTTCGCGCTGCGGGTGAACATGGCCGCCTCGTACCCGGCGAGCGCGGCTTCGACGTCGCCGGGGTGCGCGGCGAGTGCCTGGCCGAGCTCGGCGCCGTCGAGCATGGCCAGGTTCGCGCCTTCGCCGTTCGGCGCGGTGAGGTGGGCGGCGTCGCCGACGAGGGTCGCGCCCGGCACGCGGTCCCAGCGCAGGCCGACCGGGAGCGTGTGGTGCGGCCGCAGGACCGGTGCGGTGTCGGCGTCGGTGATCAGTGCGGTGAGCTCCGGGGCCCAGCCGTCGAACTCCGCCGCGATCCGCGCGGCGGCCGCGGCGGGGTCGGTCCAGTCGATGGCGGCGAACCAGTCGAGCGGGCGGGTGAGCGCCACGTAGGCGTGCAGGGTGTCGCCGCTTTCCCGGTGTGCGCTGATCGACTCGTCCGGCGTTCCGCCGTTGGCGGCCATGGAGCCGCCGCCGACCGCGGCCGCGGTGGCCGGGTGCCGGGTGTCGGCGTCGTGGAGGTAGGTCTCGACGAACGCGTCACCGACGTACTCGGGCACGGCGTCGGTGAGCAGCGGCCGGACCTTCGACCAGGCACCGTCGGCGCCGACCAGCAGGTCCGTGACGACGGTGCGGCCCTCGGCGAAGGTGACTTCGTGGCGGCCGTCGGCGAGGGTCCGGGCTCCGGTGGCCTTGTGTCCCCAGTGGACGGTGCCGGCCGGCAGCCCGTCGAGCAGGATCCGCCGCAGGTCGGCCCGCAGGACCTCCGGGCGGCCGCCGGTGCCGTCGTCGGTCTTCTCGAACAGCAGGGTGCCGTTGCGGTCGAGGATCCGCATGGCCTGGCGGCCTTCCAGGACCAGGCCGCGGAACTCGTCCACCAGCCCGGCCGCCTCGACGGCGAGCTGGCCGTTGTAGTCGTGGATGTCGAGCATCCCGCCCTGCATCCGCGCCATCGGCGAGGCTTCCGCTTCGTAGACGTCGGCCGCGATGCCGTGGACGTGCAGGACGCGGGCCAGGGTCAGGCCGCCGAGGCCGGCGCCGATGATCGTGACGTGCATGAGTGCTCCTTCGGGGATCGGTGCGACACCCGAAGCCTGGCGACGATCACTGGTGCGGACCGCACACCCGGCTGGCACGCCCCTGGCAGGCCCTGTCAGTCGGCCAGCAGGTCGTCCGGGCTTCCGCTCGCCAGCCCGGCCAGGACGTCGAGGGCCGAAGCCAGGGTCTCCAGCGGCGGGGCCGAGACCGCGAGGCGCACCGCGTTCGGCGCGTGCCCCGGCAGCACCGCGAACGCCGCCGCCGGGGACAGCGCGATCCCGCGGCGCGCCGCGGCCGCGACGAACAGCTCCGCGCGCCACCGCTCCGGCAGCTCCCACCAGCGGTGGTAGGACGCCGGGTCGCCGCGCAGGCCCGGCAGTTTCTCCGCCACCACCACCGCCCGCGCGGCGGCGTCCCGGCGTTTGGCCGCCTCGACCTCGGCGAGGGTGCCCGTCACGATCCACCGCGTCGCCGCCTCGACGGCGAAGCGGGACGCCGCCCAGCCGCCCGAGCGCACCGACGACGCCAGCCGCGCGGTCCACGGCGGCGGCGTCACCAGGAAACCCGCGGTCAGCCCGGGGGCGACCCGCTTGGACAGGCTGTCGACGAACACCGTCCGGTCCGGGGCGAAGGCGGCGAACGGCCGGACGTCGTCGCGCAGGAACGTGTAGATGCCGTCTTCGATCACCGGCAGGTCGAGCCGGGCCACGACCGCGGCCAGCTCCTCCCGGCGCCGCACGGACATCGTCGTGCCGAGCGGGTTGTGCAGGGTCGGCTGGACGTAGAGCGCGCGCACCGGCCCGGCCGCGGCCAGCGCCGCCGGGACGAGGCCGTCGTCGTCGGTGTCGATCGGCACGAGCTCCACGCCGAGCCGGGCGGCGAGGGCCTTGACCACCGGGTAGGTCAGGGACTCCACCGCGAGCCGCTCCCCCACCGGCACGAACGCGGCGATCGCCGCCGCGAGGGCCTGCCTGCCGTTGCCGGTGCACAGCACGGTCGCCGGGTCCGGCCGCCAGTCGCCGCGGGCCAGCAGGGCGGCGGCCGCCTCCCGGGCCGGTTGGGTGCCCGCGGCGCCGATCGGGTGCAGGGCCGCGGTCAGGACGTCCTCGCGCAGCAACGGTTCCAGCGCCTTCGCCAGCCGCGCGGATTCCCCCGGCAGGACGGCGAAGTTGAGCTCGAGGTCGACGCGGGCGCCGCCGGGCTCGGCGAGCGCGGGTTCGGGCGGCGGCTTCGCCGCGCGGACGAACGTGCCGCGGCCGACCTCGCCGACGGCCAGGCCGCGCCGGACGAGCTCGCCGTAGACGCGCGCGGCGGTCGAGCCGGCGATCCCGCGCTGCCGCGCGAACCGGCGCTGGGGCGGCAGCCGGTCGCCGGGCCGCAGCCGGCCGGCTTCGATGTCGGCGGCGATGGCGTCCGCGACGACGCGGTAGTCGTCCATGTCTGCCTTCACTTCCGCCGGGAACGCTCTCGGCGAGCATGATCCCATCCGGGCTAGATTGACTCCGGAGGTGCCATGACCGACCAACTCTGGACCGAAGTCGACGACTACCTCGCCGGCGCGTTGCTCGCCCCCGACCCCGTGCTCGACGCCGCCCTCGCCGACGCGAGCTCCGCCGGGCTGCCGCACATCGCCGTCGCGCCCAACCAGGGCAAGCTGCTGCACCTGCTGGCCCGCATGTCCGGCGCGCGCACGATCCTGGAGATCGGCACGCTCGGCGGGTACAGCACGATCTGGCTCGCCCGCGCTCTGCCGGCCGGCGGCAAGCTCGTGACCTGCGAGTACGAGCCGAAGCACGCCGAAGTCGCGAAGGCCAACCTGGCGCGCGCCGGGTTCGGCGAAGACGTGGTCGACATCCGGGTCGGCGCCGCGCTCGACACGCTGCCGACGCTGGCCGGGCCGTTCGACTTCGTCTTCGTCGACGCCGACAAGGTCAACCTCGCGAACTACCTGCGCGCCACGCTGGAGCTCTCGCGGCCGGGCACCACGATCGTCGTCGACAACGTCGTCCGGCAGGGCCGGGTGGCGGACCCGGGCGACGACGACCCGAACGTCCGGGGCGCGCGGGAGCTGTTCGACCTGCTGGCCACCGAGGACCGCATCGACGCCACGGCGGTGCAGACCGTCGGCGGCAAGGGGCACGACGGGTTCGTGCTGGCCCTGGTCCGGTGAGTCAGCGCGGCGGCCGCGCGGCCGCCGCGAACGCGTGCCAGACGTCGGCCGGCACGACGTCACCGGTCAGCTTCCGGCCGGCCGCGTCCTTGAGCCGCCGGTCGTCGTCGGAGCCGATCCAGACCGCCGTCGCCAGCTGCGGGGTGTAGCCGACGGCCCAGGCGTCCTGGTAGTCGGGGCTGTTCCCGTGCTCGGCCTCGCCGGTGTGCAGGGCCGCGGGGCCGCTTTCGGCGCGCAGGGTCGCGGTGACCTCGCCGGCGATGTGGCGGCTCACCTCGTCGTCGCCGAACGCCGGGCTCGAGGCGTCCGGGTGCGCCCAGACGACCGCGCCGCTTTCGTCGCGCACCTTCGCCACCAGGTGCGGGGTGGCCCGCCGGCCTTCGGCGGCGAAGGTCCCGTACGCGCCCGCGACGTCGAGCGGGCGCAGCGGGTACCGGCCGATCGCGATGCCCGCGCCGATGAGGTAGCCGTCCTTCTCGCGCAGGGTCGGGGCGCCGTCGACGGTGTCCGGAATGCCGGCCTGCCGTGCGGCGTCGCTCAGCGCGTCCGGGCCGAGCTTCTTCGCCAGCCCGGCGAAGGCGCCTTCGGCGTGCTTCGTCAACGCCGTCCGGAGGGTGCACCTCGGGCCGCAGACGTCCGGGTACTGGAAGGTCTCGCCGAGGAAGTCGAGCTTCGTCGGCGCGGGAACGGGCTGGTCCGGGCCGTAACCGCGGCGCAGGGCCGCGGTGAAGGTGAACGGCTGGAACGCCGAGCCGAGCGCGTGCGGGGTGCTCGCGTAGTCGCGGACGCCCTGGTCACCGCCCTGGTAGGCGCGGACGGCCCCGGTCTTCGGGTCGAGGGCGACGAGCGCGCCCCGGAACTCCTTCGGCTCGTCGGCCAGCCTGTCCCGCAACGCCTTCTTCGCGGCGTCCTGCAGGCCGCGGTCGAGCGTCGTCTCGACCGTCAGGTTGCCCTGCTGGAGCCGGCTGAGCGGGAAGCCGTCCTGTTCCAGTTCGGCGAGGACCTGCTGCTTGACGTGGAACTCGTCGTAGGTGAGGCGGCCCGCGCGGGTTTCGGACGGCGGCTGGATCTCGGCGCCGGGGTAGGCCATCGGTTCGCCGTCCTTGACGTACCCGCGGCTCACGAGCTTGTCGCGCACGTACGCCCAGCGCCGCGAGGCGTGGATGTCGCCGGAGGCGGCGGGGTCGTGCACCGACGGCGACTGGATCATCCCGGCGAGGAAGGCGGCCTCGCTCCAGGTGATCGAGTCGTCGAGCTTCTTGCCGAAGTAGGCGTTCATCGCCGCGGCGGGCCCGAACGTGCCGCGGCCGAAGGAGATGATGTTGACGTAGCTTTCGAAGATCTGTTCCTTGCTCTGCTCCTGGGTGATCTTCGTGGCCAGCACGAGCTCGGCGAACTTGCGCCCGAGGGTGGCGTCTTCGTCGCCGGTGGACTTCTTGATGTACTGCTGGGTGATCCCGGAGCCGCCGCCGACCCCGGTGAGGAACGCGCGGCCGATGCCGGTCGGGTCGAAGCCCTGGTTGTCCCAGAAGGTGGGGTCTTCGGTGGCGATGATCGCGTCCCGCAGCTTCGCGGGCACCCGGTCGTAGGGCACGAACGTCCGGTCGCCGCCGGCCGGGACCACCTTGAGCAGCTCGGACCCGTCGGAGTACTGCAGGACGACGGTCTTGTCCAGCCCGGCCAGGACCTCCTGGGGGCTGCGGACGTCGAGCACGAGGTAGGAGATCCAGAACGCGATCAGCGGGCCGCCGACGACCACGCCGAGCGTCCAGGCGGTGATCCGCCGGGCGCGGCGCCACTTCCGGGGTTTCGCGTCTGGTTCGTCCGTCGCCAAGGTCACGAATGGATGACGACCGGACGGGTGACGAGGTTCGGTGAGGAAGCAACGGAAGTTGTCAGGATCCGGTCAGGGTTGTCGGCAGGATCGATTCCGTCGAAATTTTCAGGACAGGAAGGCGCGCAGCAGCGACGCCGTACCCTCGATGTGCTCGGCCATCGCCTGCCGCGCGGCGGCCGCGTCACCCGCCAGTATCGCGTCGACGATGGCTTCGTGCTGAGCGTTCGAATGCTCGAGGTTGGGCGGCAGCAGCGGGATCCGGTCGAGCAGCTGGTTGACGCGGGTGCGGGCGTCGGCCATCGCCGTGGTCAGCGAGCCGGACGCGGTCACCTCGGCGATGGCCAGGTGCAGCCGCGAATCCTTGCGGCGGTAGTCGTCGAGCTCGGCGGCTGCGGCCTCGGCGAGCGTGCCGGTGAGGTGCTGCCGGTCGGCGGGGCTCAGCGACCGGGCGGCGGCCATCTCCGCGGCGCCGGTTTCGAGGACGTACCGCAGGCTCAGCGCGTCCTCCAGGGCGACGGCGTCGACCTTGCCGTCGGGTTCGGGGGGCCCGGGCAGGCTCTCGTTCACGAACGTGCCGCCGTACCGGCCCCGGCGTGACTCGACGTAACCGGCATCGGAGAGCGCCCGGATGGCCTCGCGCAGCGTGACGCGGCTGACGCCCAGCCGTTCGGCGAGTTCACGTTCGGACGGCAGCCGGTCCCCGGCGCCGACGACACCCAGCCGGATGGCCTGCAGCAGCCGTTCGACGGTCTCCTCGAAGGCGTTGCCGGCGCGAACCGGCCGGAACAGCGCTTCGCCGGCATTCACCACCGAGGTCGACTCCATCCCGCGAGTCTAGGCCGCGATCCGGGTCCACTCCGCGCCCGGACACCGCGACGGTCAGTGGTCACCAGGGTACTTTCCGCATCCTCGGAGTGGCCGGCCCCGGCCGCTGCCGGTGACACTGTGTTTTGCGCTCACGGAAAAATCGGTGGAACCCGACGGCCACGGTCGGCAACGATGGAGTGACCGACACCGAACATCGACGCAGGGGGCGATCCGGTGCACTTCTTGATGGCCGAGGACCTGGTCCACGAGCGGGAGAACGAGCTGCGCCACGGCGTGCGCAACCGCCCACCGGGCCGGGCGACGCCCAAGCGCCACCCGGGAACGCGGAAGCAGCAACTGGGCTGGCGCCTGGTCGAAGTCGGCCTGAAGCTGGCCGTCGAACCGGAGGAGAACCGGAACTGACGCGGCACTCCCTCCGGAAGCTCCGCGTCAGGTGACCGGCTTCAGCACTCGATGACGTTCACCGCCAGGCCACCGCGGGCCGTTTCCTTGTACTTCACGCTCATGTCCGCGCCCGTCTCGCGCATGGTCTTGATCGCCTTGTCCAGCGTCACCACGTGGCTTCCGTCGCCGCGCATGGCCATCCGGGCCGCGTGGATCGCCTTGGACGCGCCCACCGCGTTGCGCTCGATGCACGGGATCTGGACCAGGCCGCCCACCGGGTCGCACGTCAGGCCCAGGTGGTGCTCCACCCCGATCTCCGCCGCGTTCTCGACCTGGGCCGGGCTTCCGCCCAGCACCTCGGTCAGGCCCGCCGCCGCCATCGCCGAGGCCGAGCCGACCTCGCCCTGGCAGCCCACCTCGGCGCCCGAGATCGAGCCGGTCTGCTTCAGGATCGAGCCGATCGCGCCCGCCGTGAGCAGGAACGTCACGATCCCGTCGTCCGACGAGTGCCGGATGAAGCGCTGGTAGTAGTGCAACACCGCGGGGATGATCCCGGCCGCGCCGTTGGTGGGCGCGGTGACCACGCGGCCGCCCGCCGCGTTCTCCTCGTTGACCGCCAGGGCGTACAGGCTCACCCAGTCCATCGCGTACAGCGGGTCGTCCGCGCCGTCCTCGGCGAGGAGCTTTTCGTGCAACGCCCGCGCGCGCCGCGGGACCTTCAGGCCGCCCGGCAGGACACCCTCGTGCGTGCAGCCGTTGCGGACGCACTCCGCCATGACCGCCCAGATGTCCAGCAGCCCGGAACGCACCTCGTCGGCCGAACGCCAGGACAGCTCGTTCGCCAGCATGATCTCGCTGATCGGCTTACCCGTCGACGCGCAGTGTCCGAGGAGGTCCGCGCCGGTGCGGAACGGGTACGGCACCGGGGTCGAGTCCTCGACGAACACCGTGTCCGTCTCGTACGACTCGTCGCGGACGAAGCCGCCGCCGACCGAGTAGTACGTGCGTTCCCGCAGCAGCGCGCCCGAGGCGTCGAACGCGCGGAACACCATGCCGTTCGGGTGCGCCGGCAGCGACCTGCGCCGGTGCATGGTGAGGTCGTTGTCCTCGTCGAACGCGATCTCGTGCGTGCCGGCCAGCACCAGCCGGCCGGATTCGCGGATCGCCGAAATGCGGCCCGGCACGGTGTCCGTGTCGATCTCTTCCGGGCGATCACCGGACAGCCCGAGCAGGACGGCTTTGTCGCTGCCGTGGCCGAAACCGGTGGCGCCGAGCGAGCCGAACAGCTCGGCCTGGACGCGGGACACCGACGGCAGGTCCGCGCCGAGTCCGTCCACAAAGGTCAGTGCCGCCCGCATCGGCCCGACGGTGTGGGAGCTCGACGGGCCGATGCCGATGGAAAACAGGTCGAAGACGCTGATCGCCATTGATCCGCCCCTTCCTATCGGGCCAGCAGCGAGCTGGCCTCTTGCGAAGCCGGGCCCTGGTCGGCGAGGTGGGCCAGGTTCTCCGGCAGCTCTTCTCCACGGTAACGCTTGGTCTGGGCGTAGAGCCGTCCCGCGCGGTACGACGACCGCACGAGCGGCCCGGCCATCACGCCCGCGAAGCCCATCGCTTCGGCCGCCTTCGAGTGCTCGACGAACTCCTCCGGCTTGACCCACCGGTCCACCGGGTGATGCCGCGGGGAGGGACGCAGATACTGCGTGATCGTCAAAATCTCGCACCCGGCATCCACCAGATCCTGCATCGCCGGAGCCACCTCGTCGGGGGTCTCGCCCATCCCCAGGATCAGGTTCGACTTCGTCACCAAACCAGCCTCACGCGCCGCCGTGATGACCTCCAGCGACCGCGCGTACCGGAAACCGGGACGGATCCGCTTGAAAATCCGCGGCACCGTCTCCACATTGTGCGCCAAAACCTCCGGACGCGACCCGAACACCTCGGCCAGCTGCGCCGGATCCGCATTGAAGTCCGGGATCAACAACTCCACACCCGTGCCGGGGTTCAGAGCGTGAATCTGCCGAACGGTCTCGGCGTAGAGCCAAGCGCCGCCATCCTCAAGGTCATCACGGGCCACGCCGGTGACCGTCGAATACCGCAACCCCATCGCCTGCACCGACTCCGCGACCTTCCGCGGCTCAGTCCGGTCCAGCTCAGCGGGCTTACCCGTGTCGATCTGACAGAAGTCACACCGACGCGTGCACTGATCCCCACCGATCAGGAACGTCGCCTCCCGGTCCTCCCAGCACTCGTAGATGTTGGGACAACCAGCCTCTTCGCAGACGGTGTGGAGACCCTCGCGGCGCACCAGACCCTTGAGCTCGGTGAACTCCGGCCCCATCCGCACCCGCGTCTTGATCCACGACGGCTTCTTCTCGATCGGCGTCTCACTGTTGCGAACTTCCAGACGCAGCAGCTTCCGGCCCTCGGGCTGGGCGCTCATCGCGAAAGGTCCGCGTACAGCGGGTGCTTCTTGGCCAGCGTCTCGACGCGGTCGCGCAGCTTCGACCGCACGGCGTCGTCGAAGTCCGGTTTGAGCGCCTCGGCGATGATGTCGGCGACCTCGGTGAAGTCGGCCGCCTGGAAGCCGCGGGTGGCCAGCGCCGGCGTGCCGATCCGCAGGCCCGACGTGATCATCGGCGGCCGCGGGTCGAACGGGACGGCGTTGCGGTTGACCGTGATGCCGACCTCGTGCAGCCGGTCCTCGGCCTGCTGACCGTCCAGAGTGGACTGGACCAGGTCGACGAGCACCAGGTGGACGTCGGTGCCGCCGGTCAGCACCCGCACGCCTGCCGACGCGCAGTCTTCCCGCGACAGCCGCGCGGCCAGGATCCGCGAGCCTTCGAGGGTCCGCTCCTGACGCTCGCGGAACTCGTCGCTCGCGGCGATCTTCAGCGCGACGGCCTTGGCCGCGATGACGTGCTCCAGCGGCCCGCCCTGCTGCCCCGGGAACACCGACGAGTTGATCTTCTTCGCCAGTTCCTCGCGGCACAGGATGAGGCCGCCGCGCGGGCCGCCGAGAGTCTTGTGCGTGGTCGTGGTGACGATGTCGGCGTGCGGCACCGGCGACGGGTGCAGCCCGGCCGCGACCAGCCCGGCGAAGTGCGCCATGTCCACCATCAGGCGTGCGTCGACGAGGTCCGCGATGCGGCGGAACTCGGCGAAGTCCAGCTGACGCGGGTAGGCCGACCAGCCGGCGATGATCAGCTTCGGCTTGTGCTCGACGGCCAGGCGCTCGATCTCGGCCAGGTCGACGATCCCGGTCTCCTTGTCGACGTGGTAGGCGACGACGTTGTAGAGCTTGCCCGAGAAGTTGATCTTCATCCCGTGCGTCAGGTGACCGCCGTGCGCCAGGTCGAGCCCGAGGATCGTGTCGCCCGGCTTGAGCACGGCGAACATCGCGGCCGCGTTGGCCTGCGCGCCGGAGTGCGGCTGGACGTTGGCGTGCTCGGCGCCGAAGAGGGCCTTCGCGCGGTCGATGGCGAGCTGCTCGACGACGTCGACGTGCTCGCAGCCGCCGTAATAACGACGTCCGGGGTAGCCCTCGGCGTACTTGTTGGTCAGCACCGAACCCTGCGCCTCGAGCACGCCCACCGGGGCGAAGTTCTCGGAGGCGATCATTTCCAGGGTGGACTGCTGACGGGTCAGCTCGTCGGCGACGGCCGCCGCGACCTCGGGGTCGACGTCGGCGAGGTGAGCGTCGAAAGTCGTCATCAGTTCTCCTGGGTGAGCGCGGCGTAGGCGGCGGCGTCGAGCAGTTCCGGCACGTCCCCGGTCAGGCGCACCTTCAGGAGCCATCCTTCGGTGTACGGGTCGGAGTTGATGACCTCGGGGGTGTCCGATGTGGTGCCGTTCACCTCGACGACCTCGCCGGAGACCGGCGCGTACAGCTCGCTGACCGACTTGGTCGACTCGACCTCGCCGAACACCTCGCCGGCGGTGATGGCCGAGCCCGCGTCGGGGAGCTGGACGAACACGATGTCACCGAGCGATTCGGCGGCGAAGGCGGTGATGCCGACGGTGGCGACGCCGTCCTCGACCTTCAGCCACTCGTGTTCCTTGGTGTACTGCAGGTTCTCGGGGATGCTCACGGTTCAACAGTCCTTACGCGCGGGAGTAGAAGGGCAGGGCGACGACCTCGACGGGCTCGATCCTGCCCCGGATGTCGACGGAGAGCTTGGTGCCGGGCTCGGCGTACGCCCGATCGACGTACGCCATGGCGATCGGGTAACCCAGCGTGGGCGACAGCGCGCCGCTGGTGACCTCGCCGATCACCGCGCTGTCCACGCCGTCGGCGAGCAGCTGGTAACCGTGCCGCGGGGCCCGGCGACCGGCGCCCTTCAGGCCGACCCGCACGCGCGGAACGTCCTGCTTGGACCGCTCTTCCAGCGCCGCGCGGCCGACGAAGTCGCCCGGCTTCTCGAACTTGACCACGCGGCCGAGCCCGGCCTCGAACGGGCTCTGGTCCACGGTGAGTTCGTTGCCGTACAACGGCATCCCGGCTTCCAGCCGCAGCGTGTCGCGGCAGGCGAGACCGGCCGGGACCAGGCCGTGCGGCTCGCCGGTCTCCAGGAGCAGCCGCCACAACGCCGGGGCCTCGTCGGCGTCGACGAACAGCTCGAAGCCGTCCTCGCCGGTGTAGCCGGTGCGGGCGAGCAGGACGTCGTGGCCCTTCACCGACGCCGGGACGCTGGCGTAGTACTTGAGCGCGTCCAGGTCGGCGTCGGTGACTGCGCCGAGGATCTCGACGGCCTTCGGGCCCTGGACGGCGATCAGCGCGGTCGTCTCGGACCGGTCGTCGACCACGGCGTCGAAGCCCGCGACCCGCTCGGCGAGGGCGTCGGCGACGACCTTCGCGTTGCCCGCGTTCGCGACGACCAGGTAGTGCTCGTCGGCCAGGCGGTAGACGACCAGGTCGTCGAGCACCCCGCCCTCGGGGTTGCAGATCATCGTGTACCGCGCCCGGCCCGGCTTGACCCCGGTGAGGTTGCCGACCAGCGCGAAGTCCAGGACGTCGGCCGCCTGCTTGCCGGTGACGTGGATTTCGGCCATGTGCGAGA
This sequence comes from Amycolatopsis sp. NPDC004625, assembly GCF_040609695.1. NCBI lineage: Bacteria > Bacillati > Actinomycetota > Actinomycetes > Pseudonocardiales > Pseudonocardiaceae > Amycolatopsis > Amycolatopsis sp. NPDC004625. The sequence goes on along the minus strand of NZ_JBEXKX010000001.1, from coordinate 297,008 downwards.
GGTCGAACAGCCCGGCCGCCTCGCGGACGGCCTTGTGCTCGGCCAGCTCGCTGGCGTAGCGGACCGGCATGGACCAGCCGGCGAAGTCGGTGAACAGCGCACCGAGTCCCTTGTGGACTCCGTGCAGGGAGGTTTCGCGAGACATGGGGGAAATGGTCGCCTTCCGTAGGTGGTCGTGAGTGGTAAGGAGGGTTAGAACCCGCCTAACCACTCACGAGCCGTACTCGCTGAGGGGCGGGCAGGAGCACACGAGGTTACGGTCGCCGCGGGCGCCGTCGATGCGACGCACCGGGGGCCAGTACTTGTTCTTGCGCGAAACACCCGCCGGGAACACGGCCAGCTCGCGGCTGTAGGGCTTGTCCCACTCCCCGACCAGCGTCTCCGCGGTGTGCGGGGCGCCCCGCAGCGGCGACTCCTCCGCGGTCCACTTGCCGTTGGCCACCTCGTCGATCTCGGCGCGGATGGCGATCATCGCGTCGCAGAACCGGTCGATCTCGCCGAGGTCCTCGGACTCGGTCGGCTCGACCATCAGCGTGCCCGCGACCGGGAACGACATGGTCGGCGCGTGGAAGCCGTAGTCGATGAGCCGCTTGGCGACGTCGTCGACCGTCACGCCGGTCTCCTTGGTGATCTGGCGCAGGTCGAGGATGCACTCGTGCGCGACCAGACCGTCCTGGCCCGTGTAGAGCACCGGGTAGTGCGGCGCCAGGCGCGAGGCGACGTAGTTCGCGGCGAGCACGGCGACCTTCGTCGCGGCGGTCAGGCCGGGTGCACCCATCATCCGCACGTAGGCCCACGAGATCGGCAGGATCGACGCCGAGCCGTAGGGCGCGCCGCTGATCGGGCCGACGCCGGTTTCCGGACCGGCGGCGTCGAGCAGCGGGTGGTTCGGCAGGTAGGGCGCCAGGTGTGCGCGCACCGCGACCGGGCCGACGCCCGGACCGCCACCGCCGTGCGGGATGCAGAAGGTCTTGTGCAGGTTCAGGTGCGAGACGTCGCCGCCGAACTCGCCCGGCTTGGCCAGGCCGAGCAGGGCGTTGAGGTTCGCGCCGTCGACGTACACCTGGCCGCCGCCGTCGTGGACGATCTTGGCCAGCTCGTCGATGTCGTGCTCGTACACGCCGTGCGTGGACGGGTAGGTGACCATGATCGCGGCGAGGGTGTCCTGGTGGGCGGCCACCTTGGCGCGCAGGTCGGCCAGGTCGACGTTGCCCTCGTCGGTGCACTTGACGACGACCACGCGCATCCCGGCGAGCACCGCGGAGGCGGCGTTGGTGCCGTGCGCGGACGACGGGATCAGGCAGACGTCCCGGGCCTCGTCGCCGTTCGCGCGGTGGTACGCGCGGATCGCCAGCAGCCCGGCGAGCTCGCCCTGGCTGCCCGCGTTCGGCTGCAGCGACACCTGGTCGTAGCCGGTGACCTCGGCCAGCCAGTCCGCCAGCTGTGCCACGAGCGTGTGGTAGCCCTCGGCGTCTTCGGCCGGGGCGAACGGGTGGATGCCCGCGAACTCGCGCCAGCTGATCGGCTCCATCTCCGTGGTGGCGTTGAGCTTCATCGTGCAGGAACCGAGCGGGATCATGCCGCGGTCGAGGGCGTAGTCCTGGTCGGACAGCCTGCGCAGGTAGCGCAGCATCGCCGTCTCGGAGCGGTGGGTGCCGAAGACCTCGTGCCCCATGAAGCCGCTCTCGCGGGCCAAGCCGTTCGGCAATGCGACGCCGTCCTCGACGTCTTCTTCGACGCCGAACGCGCGCAGCACCTTCGCGGTGATCGCCGGGGTGCTGACCTCGTCGAAGGCGACGCGGACGTGGTCGGCGTCGACGTGGCCGAGGTTGACGCCGGCCGCGCGGGCGGCCGCGTGGACCTCGGCGGCCCCGCCCGGGACCCGCGCGAGGACGGTGTCGAAGAACGACTCGTGCACGACCTCGACACCGGTCTTGCGCAGTGCCTCGGCGAAGCCCGCGGCCAGGCCGTGGACGCGCCGGGCGATCTTCTTCAGGCCGTCCGGGCCGTGGTAGACCGCGTACATCGCGGCGAGCACGGCCGGCAGGACCTGCGCGGTGCAGATGTTCGACGTCGCCTTCTCGCGGCGGATGTGCTGCTCCCGCGTCTGCAGCGCGAGGCGGTAGGCGGAGTTGCCGTCGGCGTCGACCGAGACGCCGACCAGCCGCCCGGGCAGCGAGCGCTCGAGGCCGGCGCGGACGGACATGTACCCGGCGTGCGGGCCGCCGTAGCCGAGCGGGACGCCGAAGCGCTGCGTCGAACCGGCGGCGACGTCGGCACCGAACTCGCCGGGCGAGGTGATCAGGGTGAGCGCGAGGAGGTCGGCGGCGACGGTGAACAGGGCGCCCGCGGCCTTTGCCGACTCGGAAACCGCGTGGTAGAAACCGCGGCCGCGCAGCACACCGGACGCGCCCGGGTACTGGACGACGACGCCGAAGAAGTCGTCCGGCAGGCCGGTCAGCAGGTCGCGCACCTCGACCTCGATGCCGAGGGCCTCGACGCGGGTGCGCACGACGGCGATGGTCTGCGGCAGGCACTCGGCGTCCAGGACGACCTTGTTCGACTTGGACTTGGACGCGCGGCGCATCAGCGTGACGGCCTCGGCGACGGCGGTCGACTCGTCCAGCAGCGAGGCGTTCGCGGTGGCCAGGCCGGTCAGGTCGGCGACCATGGTCTGGAAGTTGAGGAGGGCTTCGAGGCGGCCCTGGGAGATTTCCGGCTGGTAGGGCGTGTACGCGGTGTACCAGGCCGGGTTCTCGAGCACGTTCCGGCGGATGACGCCCGGCGTGACGGTGTCGGAGTAGCCCAGGCCGATCATCTGCGTCATCGGCCGGTTGCGCGCGGCGAGGGCGCGCAGTTCCGCGGTGGCGTCCTCTTCGGACGCGGCGGGCGGGAGCCGCAGGTCACGGGTGGCGCGGATGGCGCTCGGGACGGCGGCGCCGACGAGGGCGTCCAGGCTGCCGTAGCCGCACTCGGCGAGCATCTTCGCGCGTTCGGCCTCGGACGGGCCGATGTGGCGGGCGTCGAACTGCGTGGAAGTGATCGGGAGCTCCTAAGGCCGGGCACACAGCGGTGCGCTGGGAACTCCCCCTCTGTCATGGCACCTGAGAGTTTCACCGTGAGCGACACGGCTTTCACCTTGGGTGAGGCGCGGGTGCGCCTGCTTTCCAGAGTGGCCTCGCGCGAAGCGGTAGCAGGTACCTGAGAGATTCCGGGGAGTTTGCTCCTTCGGTGCCCCACCGACTTCGTGAGGGCTCTCCCGCCTCGGCTCTACGGCCCGATCTGCAGTTGTGGCGGCTACGGTACCCGGCGGGTTCGAGGTCCGTCTACTTCACCCGGGCAACACCACATCAGTCTTCGACCGCGGCTCGACGCACGACCCGCCCGGCCAGCACCGGCGGCCGCCGGACCCGCCCCGACGGCAGGACCAGGCGTTTCAACGGCCCGCCGACCGGCACCGGCGGCCGGCCGGCGCCCAGCAGCACCTGCTCGACGATCTGCTCGGCGAACCAGGCCACCGAGTCGTTGAGCCGGTCCAGGGACGGCCGGTCGCCGTCGAAGACGTCCTCGTCGGCCAGCGTCACCTCGAAGTGCGGGCAGCCGGGCGGGACCGTGACGGCGTCTTCGATCGCTTTCGCGCCCTCCTCGGGGTCGGTGAACCCGGCCTCCAGCAGCGGCTCGCGGTAGATGCGGGCCGCGCGGGCGCGCATCCGCGGCCCGTACCGGACGACGATCGGGAGGCGGCCGGTCAGGTCCGGCACGGCGAGGCCGTGCAGCAGCATGATCGGCGGCACCGAGTGCACCAGCCGCGGCGCGGGTTCGGCCAGCTCACGGGCGGTGATCCGGACCCGGTCGGCCATCGTTTCGGGCAGGCCGAAGTAGCGGAAGTCGACGTTGCCGAAGCCGAGCCCGTCGGCGACCAGCGAGGCGAGCAGCTCGCCGTACCCCCAGATCGGCGACAGCACGACGACCGGCGGCGCGGCGACCACGGGCGACGGCGCGGGCGGCCGCGTCGCCTCCTGCTCGGGCACCTGGATCACCAGCCGCGGCGGTTCGTGCCAGTCGTGCACCTCCGCGACCCGCCAGTACAGCCCGAGCGGCCGCCACAGCTCGCCGAGGACGTCGTGCTCGATGATCCGGCGCACCTCGGCGTCGTCGTGCGGGAAGTCCCGCGGCGGCACGATCCCGACGTAGTGGTGGTAGGTGACGCGGACCTCGTCGCCGCGGGTGGCCGACCGGATCCGCATCTCCCAGTCGACGGGCGACGCGGCGATGGCGTTGGCCACCTGCGTGCCGGGCGAGGAGTAGACGAGCGCGGTGGCCTGCCGGAGGAACTGCCCGGCCCGGTCGATGCCCTCCCTGAGCGCCTTCGCCGCCTGGGCGACGTGCACGGGGCCGGCGAGGGAGTCGGGCAGCACACCGGCGACGCGCAGGAGCTCGGCCTCGCTGAGGCCGGTGACGTCGGCGAGCTGGGCCCAGTGGTCGAAGACGGTGACCTTCGGCGCGTGCCGGTGCTCGATCCAGCTGCGCAGGGTGGAGGTGGGAACGCCGACGCGCCGCGCGGCCTCGTCGAGGGAGAGCCCGCGGGAGCGCAGGCCGGCCCGGACCGCTTCCGCCCACTCGTCGGCGCGCCAGTGCGTCACCTCACAAAGCTAACGAAACCCGCTAGCTTTGCGCAGGGACGAATCGCCCGGGCGCGGCCGACGCTGGTCACCATGACCACCACCGTCATCGCCCTCACCCTGATCGTCGGCGTCCTGACCTTCGCCGCCGGCGCGTTCCTCGCCTCCGAGGTCGCCACCCGGATCCTGCGGCGCCGGGAGAAAGCCATCTCCGAAGAACGCAAGCGCCTCAACGCCGCCTGGAAGTTCCTTAAGGAGGTCTACGGCGTCAAGACCCGCCGTTAGAGCGGGGTGACGTACGCGCCCGAGATGCCGCCGTCGACCAGGAACTGGGACGCCGTGATGAAACTCGCGTCGTCGCTGGCCAGGAAGGCCACCGCGCCCGCGATCTCCTCCGGCTCCGCGAACCGGCCGACCGGGACGTGGATCAGGCGGCGGGCCGCGCGTTCCGGGTCCTTGGCGAACAGCTCCTTCAGCAGCGGCGTGTTCACCGGGCCCGGGCACAGCGCGTTGACGCGGATGTTCTCCCGCGCGAACTGCACCCCGAGCTCGCGGCTCATCGCGAGCACCCCGCCCTTGGACGCCGTGTACGAAATCTGCGACGTCGCCGCGCCCATCACGGCCACGAACGACGCCGTGTTGATGATCGAACCGCGGCCCTGGCGCTGCATGTGCGGCAGGACCGCCTTGCAGCAGTGGTACACCGAGGTCAGGTTGACGCGCTGGACCCGGTCCCACGCCTCGATGCCGGTGGTCAGGATCGAGTCGTCCTCGGGCGGCGAAATCCCCGCGTTGTTGAAGGCGACGTCGACCGAGCCGAACTGCTCGACCGTGCTGTGGAACAGGTTCTCGACCTGCTCGGCGTCGGTGACGTCGGTCTGGATGAACGCGCCGCCGATGTCGTCGGCGGCCGCCTTGCCCTCGACCGGCGAGAGGTCCGCGATGACGACCTTCGCACCCTCGCTCGCCAGACGGCGGGCCGAGGCGAGCCCGATGCCGCTCGCGCCGCCGGTGATGACCGCGACGCGGCCTTCGAAACGCTGGACCATTACTCCTCCGTGCTCAGAAAGACGTTCTTGGTTTCGGTGAACGCCGCGGCGGCGTCCGGGCCGAGCTCGCGGCCGAGGCCGGACTGCTTGAAGCCGCCGAACGGCGTCCAGTAGCGCACCGACGAGTGCGAGTTCACCGAGAGGTTGCCGGATTCGACGCCGCGCGCAACCCGGAACGCGCGGCCGGCGTCGCGGGTCCAGATCGACCCGGACAGGCCGTATTCGGTCGCGTTGGCCATCCGGACCGCCTCGGCCTCGTCCGCGAACGGCACGACGGCGACGACCGGGCCGAAGACCTCCTCCGCGGCGAGCGGGTGGCGCAGGTCGGGCGGGGTGACGACGGTCGGCGGGAACCAGAAGCCGCGGCCTTCGGGAGCGGAGCCGCGGAACGCCACGGGCGCGTCGGCCGGGACGTAGGAGGCGACCTTCTCCCGGTGCGCGGCCGAGATCAGCGGGCCCATCTCGGTCTTCTCGTCGCCGGGGTCGCCGACGACGACGCCGTGCACCGCGGGCTCGAGCAGCTCCATGAACCGGTCGTACGCGCTCGCCTGCACGAGGATCAGCGACCGCGCGCAGCAGTCCTGGCCCGCGTTGTCGAAGACGCCGTAGGGCGCGGTCGCCGCGGCCTTCTCCAGGTCGGAGTCGGCGAAGACGATGTTCGCGTTCTTGCCGCCCAGCTCCAGCGTCACGCGCTTCACCTGGGCCGCGCAGCCGGCCATGATCTGCTTGCCGACCTCGGTCGAGCCGGTGAAGACGACCTTGCGCACGCCCGGGTGGTCCACGAACCGCTGCCCGACCACGGATCCCTTGCCGGGCAGCACCTGGAAGACGTCCTCCGGGATGCCCGCCTCGCGCGCCAGCTCGGCCAGCCGGATGGCGGTCAGCGGCGTCAGCTCGGCCGGTTTGAGGACGACGGTGTTCCCGGCGGCGAGCGCGGGCGCGAACCCCCAGCCGGCGATCGGCATCGGGAAGTTCCACGGGACGATCACGCCGACCACGCCCAGGGGTTCCTGGAAGGTGACGTTGATCCCGCCCGGGACCGGGATCTGCCTGCCGATCAGGCGTTCCGGCGCCGCGGAGTAGTAGTTGAGCACGTCCCGGACGTTGCCCGCCTCCCAGCGGGCGTTGCCGATGGTGTGCCCGGAGTTCTCGACCTCCAGCCGCGCGAGGTGCTCGATGTCGGCCTCGACGGCGTCGGCGAAGCGGCGCAGCAGCCGTGCGCGGTCGCCGGGGGTGACGTCGCGCCACGCCGGGAAGGCCGCGTGCGCGCGGGCGATCGCCGCGTCGGTCTCCTCCGCGCTCGTCAGCGGGACGCTCCGCACCACCTCCTCGGTGGCGGGGTTCAGGACGTCGAAACTCGTGGTCATCGGTTCTCCTTGCTCGCTTCGACGAGAGCCTGGAACAGCCGGACGTCGTCGGTGTCCTGCTCGGGGTGCCACTGGACGCCGAGGGTGAACTCACCGGGTAGTTCGGCGGCCTCGATCGTGCCGTCGGCGGCCCAGCCGACGGCCACCAGGCCGGTGCCGAGCCGGTCGATCGCCTGGTGGTGGTAGCACAAGGTCTTGGTTTCGGGTCCGAGGATCGCCGCCGCCCGGCTGCCTTCGGCCAGCGTGACGGTCCCCCGGCCGAACGTCGCCGGGGCGGGCTGGTGCTCGGTGGTCCCCGCGGTCTCGGGCAGGTGCTGGGTCAGGGTGCCGCCGAGGGCGACGCTGATCACCTGCAGGCCGCGGCACACGCCGAGCACGGGCTTGCCTGCCTTGCGCGCGGCGTCGAACAGGCCGAACTCGAAGGCGTCCCGCTGCGGCCGGACGTAGGTGGCCGGGTGCGGCTCGTGGCCGTAGCGGGCGGGCTCGACGTCGGCGCCGCCGGTGAGCACCAGGGCGTCCACAGTGGACATCAGGCGCTCGTACCCGGCCGGCACCGGGGGCAGCAGCACCGGGATGCCGCCCGCCGCGACGACGCAGTCGACGTAGACGCGGTGCAGCAGCGCGGCTTCGGTCTCCCAGACGCCGAACTTCGCGGGTTCGAGGTAGCTGGTGAGGCCGATGACCGGCTCAAAGTCGCTCGAAGCCACGGATCAGCTCCCAGTCGGTGACGGCGGCGTTGTAGGCGTCGATCTCGATCTTCGCCGCGTTCAGGTAGTGGTCGACGACGTCGTCGCCGAAGGCCTCCCGCGCCAGGCCGCTCCCCGTGAGGGCCGCGGCGGCCTCGGGCAGCGTCGTCGGCACGGTGGCACGATCGGAGTGGTAGGCGTTGCCGGTGAAGGGCGCTTCGAGCTCCAGCTCGTTCTCGATGCCGTGCAGGCCGGCGGCGACGAGCGCGGCGACGGCCAGGTACGGGTTGACGTCCCCGCCCGGCACGCGGTTTTCCACGCGCAGGGATTCGCCGTGCCCGACGACCCGCAGCGCGCACGTGCGGTTGTCGGTGCCCCACGCGATCGCGGTCGGCGCGAAGCTGCCGGGCACGAACCGCTTGTAGGAGTTGACGTTCGGCGCGAAGAAGTACGTCAGCTCGTGCAGCCCGGCGAGCTGACCGGCGAGGAAGTGCTCCATCAGCTTCGAGAAGCCGTGTTCGCCGTCACCGGCCAGGACGGCCCGGCCTTCGGTGGAGCGCAGGCTGATGTGGATGTGGCAGGAGTTGCCCTCGCGCTCGTTGTACTTCGCCATGAAGGTGAGGCTCCTGCCCTCCTGCGCGGCGATCTCCTTGGCGCCGTTCTTGTAGACGCTGTGGTTGTCGCACGTGCTCAGGGCGTCGGTGTAGCGGAAGGCGATCTCCTGCTGGCCGGGGTTGCACTCGCCCTTGGCGGACTCCGGGTAGAGCCCGGCGCCGGCCATGTCGTTGCGGATGCGGCGCAGCAGCGGCTCCAGCCGCGCGGTGCCGAGCATCGAGTAGTCGACGTTGTACTGGTTGGCGGGCTTGAGGCCGTGGTAGCGCTTGTCCCAGGCGGCCTCGTAGGTGTCGTCGAAGACGATGAACTCGAGCTCGGTGCCGACGTAGGCGGCGAGCCCGCGTTCGGCGAGCCGGTCGAGCTGGCGGCGCAGGATCTGGCGCGGCGACATCGGGACGGGGCCGCCTTCGACGCGCTCGATGTCGGCGAGGACCAGCGCGGTGCCTTCGTGCCACGGGATCTCCCGCAGCGTCTCCAGGTCGGGGCGCAGCACGAAGTCGCCGTAGCCGCTGTCCCAGGAGGAAAGCGCGTAGCCGTCGACGGTGTTCATGTCGACGTCGACGGCGAGCAGGTAGTTGCACGCCTCGGTGGCGTGGCCGACGACCTCGTCGAGGAAGTACTCGGCCGAGCAGCGCTTGCCCTGCAGCCTGCCCTGCATGTCGGTGAGCGCGACGAGCACCGTGTCGATCGTGCCCGCGTCCACGCGCGCCCGGAGTTCGTCGAGCGTGAGCATGCCTCGCCTGCGTGCCATCGTCGCCCCAAAGGTTTGGTATGAATCCTTTGCCGGTCCTTCCTACCCGGTGACACCAGCCCGGTCAACCCGAAAAAAGGTATCTTTTTGAACCATTGAGGCGGCGGCCGGATTGTCCGGGTTGCCCGGCTGAGAAGAGTCTGTGAATTCACCCGGCCGGGAGGAAACCCGGGCCCCCGGACGTTGGACAGGGCAAGAGAGGTGAGATCGATGACCACAGCATTCACGCAGCAGAGCACGATCGGACAGCAGCAGGCCCGGCCCCAGCTGCCGACCCTGCCCACCGGCTGGCCGATCGGTTCGTACGAGTCCTACGAGCAGGCACAGCGCGCGGTCGACCACCTCGCGGGCACGGACTTCCCCGTCACCGACGTCACGATCGTCGGCGTGGAGCCGATGCTCGTCGAGCGGATCGCGGGCCGGATGTCGTGGGGCAAGGTCCTCGGCAGCGCGGCGACGTCCGGTGCGCTGTTCGGTGTCTTCCTCGGCCTGATGCTCAGCCTGCTCAACCCGGGCGCCGGCCTCGTCCCGATCGTCATCGGCCTGGTCGCCGGGCTCGGGTTCAACCTGCTCTTCGGCGCGCTGGGCTACGCGGTGAACCGGAACAAGCGCGGGTTCGTCTCGCAGAGCCAGCTGGTGGCCCGCCGCTACGACGTCCTGTCGCAGCCACGCAACGCCGAGAAGGGCCGCGCCCTGCTGGCCGACCTCGCGGCACGCAGCGCCTTCGGCCACTGACCCACCGGAACGAATCGAAGGCCGCCTCCCGAGGGAGGCGGCCTTCGCCGTGTCCGAGCAGCCCCCGTTTTCCACGCTACCGGGGAGGTCCGACAGTTCCGGGGTTCCGCGGCCGGTCGGACCCGACTTGTCCACAATCCCCGCTCACACCCCGATCATCCACACCGGCCCCGCAGGTGGCCCGGAACCGTCGGTGCCCGCCGGTAGCGTGGAAAACGGGGGCTGCTCAGGTACCCGAGGACACCACCGGCACATCGGCGACCGCGGCCTGTTCCTCCGCGCCGCAGTCCCCCCATCGCGCCCGGTCGTACTCCGACGGCGGCGTCTCCGCCGGAACTCGCAGGACCTCCGGGAACCGCTCCGGATCCACGACCGAACGCAGGGTCCGCAGGAAGGCCGACCGCGTGTCCGGCTCGACGGTCGGGTGAACGCCGGGAGCGGCCCCGCCCCCCTACCTCGTCGGAGTCGGTGACGTCGGCGTCGGTGACGCTGGCGGCGTGGTGGTCGCGGGCGGCACCGTCACCTTCGGGATCGCCGCGCTGAACGGCACCTGCGCGTTCTCGCGGCAGGCGCCGCGGTAGCCGTTGTAGCCGTTGTAGTTGCCCTGGTCGTCGGTGACGCCCTGCTCGATCTTCGGCCGCGGGAAGCGGTTGTCCTGGCCGATCTTCTGTCTGCTGCCGCTCGAACGCTCGCAGCCGTAGCGGGTCACCGTGAGCGGCCTGCCCTCTTCGTCGTAGAGGTAGACCTCGGTCAGCGGCTTGCCCTCGGCGTCGAAGGCGTAGACGTTGTCGACCTCGCGGCCGCCGTAGGTCAGCTGGTCGTTGCCGTAGCTGTCGGCCGAAGACGAGTAGTACTGCGGCGGGGAGTACGAACTGCCGCGGCCGAAGAGGTCGATCGCGGCGCCGAAGCCGCCCAGCGCGCCTCCGATGACGAACGCCGAGATCGGCACGGCCACCCACAGCAGCCGCCGGTCGGTGCGCACCCGCGGGCCCGCCCACAGCGCGGCGACGGCCGCGAGGACCAGGAACGGCAGCAGCAGCACGGCACTGCGGTGCCGCAGCACGAACAGCAGGCCGAAGCAGATCAGCGCGACGGCGCACAGGACCCACCACGCCGGCTTGAGCGAACCGGCGTAGCGCAGGAACTTGCCGGCGTCCTCCTGTTCGCGTCCCTTGGCCATGGTGGCGCGCAGCCAGGCGACCTCCGGCAGGGCCAGCACCGGCTCGACCCCGCCGCGCAGCAGCAGCACCAGGCTGACGAGGAACACCGGCGCGAACAGCAGGATGCCGACGAACGCGTCGGGGCTGAGGGAGACGGTGGCGCCGAAGGCGAGCAGGGCGAGCCCCAGCGCGCAGAACACCAGGCCCCACAGCGCGATCCGCGGTTTCACCAGGCTGGGCGCGGCCGTCGCGAGCACCTGCGTGGCGCCCTCGCCCGGCGCCGGGTAGCCGCCGGACGCGCGCAGCTCGGCGGCGTAGCTCTCCGGCGTGCCGAGCCGTTCGATCAGCGCCTCGACGCGGGCGCCCTCCCCCAGCTCGGCCTCGAGTTCCGCCAGGTGCGGGCGGACGTCTTCGAGGATCTCTTCGATCTCGCCCGCGGGCAGGTCGGCGAGCGCGGTCCGGACCCGCGCCAGATACACCCGCACGGCGGTCGGCTTGTCGCTCATGCTGCCTCTCCCAAAAGCACGTTCATCGTCGAAGCGAAGCTCTGCCAGGTCTTGCCCGACTCCGCCAGCCGGGCCCGGCCCGGCTCGTTCAGGCTGTAGTACTTGCGGTGGGGCCCCTCTTCGCTGGGCACCACGTACGAGGTCAGCAGGCCGGCCTTGTAGAGCCTGCGCAACGTCCCGTACACCGACGCGTCCCCCACCTCGTCCAGGCCGGCGGCCCGGAGTCTTCGCAGGACGTCGTACCCGTAGCCGTCCTCCTCGCGGAGCACCGCGAGAACGGCGAGATCGAGCACCCCTTTGAGCAGCTGACTGATCTCCACTGCACCCTCCAGTCTTACGCATGGGAAGGTACCACGCATTGCACAGTAGTGTGCACGGCGGAGGGCACCCGCGCGCCGGCGCGGCTCAGGCCCCGGTGTCCACCGGGCGTTCGAAGAAGGATTCGAGGACCACGATGGTCTGCGTGCCGGTGACGCCGTCGATCGCGAACAGGCGGCGCAGGGACGCCTGGAGATCTTCGGTCGTCGCCGTGCGCACCTTGACCAGTAGCGAGGCCGGACCGGCGATGATGTGCGCCTCGACCACTTCGGGCAGCGCCTCGAGGGCGTCGCGCACCGGCGAGTCGCCCATCCAGGCGTTCGCCTCGACGAGGACGAACGCCGCGACCCCGCGGCCGACCGCGGACGGGTCGACCTCCACGGTGGTCCGGCGGATCACCTCCTGCTCCCGGAGCTTGCGCACCCGCTCGTGGGCGGCCCCCGCGGAGAGCCCGACGGCCTTGCCGAGCGCGGCGTACGCCTGCGTCGCGTCCCGCTGCAGTTCCGCGAGCAGCATACGATCCACGTCATCCATACCTTGACCATATCAAGTTCGGTGCACCATGCTTTCGACAGAATCTCATTTAGGGGTGAGCGGATGGATCTGATCAAGACCGAGTTCGAGGTCCTCGACGAGCGGTTCAAGCGGGTCAACGGCGACGAGTGGATGCAGCGCCTGCACACCGGCTGCCGCTGGACCGAGGGCCCGGCGTACTTCCCGGCCGGCCGGTACCTGGTGTTCAGCGACATCCCGAACGACCGCACCCTGCGCTGGGACGAGACGACGGGCCGGGTCGGCGTGTTCCGGCAGCCGTCGAACTACGCGAACGGCCACACGGTCGACCGCCGCGGTCGCCTGGTCAGCTGCGAGCAGGGCACGCGCCGGGTGACGCGCACCGAGCACGACGGCTCGATCACGGTCCTCGCGTCGAAGTACGACGGGAAGCGGCTGAACAGCCCGAACGACGTCGTCGAGCACTCGGACGGGTCGATCTGGTTCACCGACCCGAGTTACGGCATCGACAGCGACTACGAGGGCTACCGCGCGGAAAGCGAGATCGGCGCCTGCCACGTGTACCGGGCGGCGCCGGACGGAACGGTGACCATCGTCGCCGACGACTTCTCGCGGCCGAACGGCCTGGCGTTCTCGGCGGACGAATCGCGCCTGTACATCGCCGACACCCGTCAGGACCCGAGCCACCTCCGGGTGTTCGACGTCGGCGAGAACGGGAAGCTGACCGGCGGCGAGGTGTTCGCGACGAGCGACGGCGGCGGCTTCGACGGGGTGCGCGTGGACGGCGAAGGCCAGGTGTGGGCGGCGGCCCACGACGGTCTGCACTGCTTCGCGGCGGACGGGACCCGGATCGGCAAGCTGCGGGTGCCCGAGGTCTGCTCGAACTTCACGTTCGGCGGGGCGAGGGGGAACGAGCTGTTCATCACCGCTTCGAGCTCGTTGTACACGCTGCGGGTGACGGTGAACGGGGCCCGGTACCCGCGTTAGCCGGTCTCGACCCGCTCGGCCAGGGCGTCGCGGCGTTGCCAGGCCCGGCTCACCCGGACCAGCCACGCCGCCTCGGCCGCGACGTCCGCGGCGGCGTCCGGTTCCGGCTCGTGGTCCGGTTCGCGGTCGTAGCGGCGCCCCGCCCGGCCCGCCTCGATCGCCGCCGCCAGCGTCACCGCTTCCACCGTGGCCGCCACTTCCGCCTCGCGGACGCCCGCCCGGCGGGCCGCCGCCTCCGCCCGGGCCGGGAGGTCCGGGTCGAAGTGGGCTCGCAGCGCCAGGTGGCCGTCGCGGATTTCGATGACCCGGCGGTACAGCGCGAACTCCGCGCCGCCCGCCAGTTCGCGGCCCGGGTCCAGGGCGATGCCCGGGACCGCCGTGCGCAACGCCGTCCACAGCGGCTCGATGCGGCGGTAGGCGCGGTACGCGTGGACCCGGCCGAGCACCGACGACACCGCCGGCGACCACGCGCTGAGCGTCGCCCCGGCCGCCACGGAGACGACCGTCACCGCCGCCAGGATCGACGACAGCACGTCTTCGCGGGCGCCGATCCGCGCCGCCTGCGCGAGGTGGCGGACGTCGTCGACGTCCCAGAACGTCCACGCGAAAGCCGAGCCCACGCCGACCACCAGCAGCCACAGCCCGGCGCGCAGCGGCCCCGGTTCCGCGTGCCACGCGCTGCGGGCGAACACCGCGAACAGCAGCCCCAGGCTGATCAGGCTGTAGAGCAGGAACAACGCCTTGTCGGCCAGGGCGAACGGCAGCCCGGCGCCGGAGAACACCGTGTCGTCGCCCACACGCCGCGGTTCGGAAAGGGCGAAACACACCGCCAGCAGCACCATCGTCGCGGCGGTGAACAACGCGTGCGGCGTGAGCCGGGCACCTTCGCCGCGCCACACCGACTGCGTGAACGCGACCGCGAACCCGATCGCGCCGAGCTTCAGCTCGTCGCCGGCCAGGCTCAGCACCCACTCGGCCACCGGGCCCGGGCCGGCCAGCGCCGACATCGCCGGCGTCAGCACGACGATGCCGGTGGCGATGCAGATGCCGAAGCCGGCGAGGAACCACATCGTGCGCGGCGGCTGGCTGCCGCGCGCCTCGATCAGCTTGTACCCGAACCCGGCGAAGCCCGCGAGGCAGAGGTAGTAGGCGAGCGACTCGGTCACGGCGCGCGGCGGCCGAACACGGAATCGAAGCGCCGCACGCCCTCCGGGACGCCGGGCGCCGGTTCGCGCGGCTCGGCGGGCCGGACGACGCGCTGCGCGAGCAGGCTCGCGACGAGTTCGGCTTCGCGCTCCTGGACCTCGGTGTAGGTGGTGCGCCCGAGCACCCGCCGGACGAGCTCGGGCGAGAGGTTCGGCATCAGCTGCCGCCCCGCCGCGGCGTCGATGGCCACGCCGTCGGCCCCGCCGTCGGAGCCGACGTGGCCGCACAGCAGGTGCCCGACCTCGTGCAGCAGGATGTGCCGCCGGTGCAGCGCGGTCGTGTTGGTCGGGTAGAGGATGTAGTCGGCGCGCTCGGTGCTCATCAGCAACCCGCACGGCGCGCCTTCGGGAGCGCTGACGGGCATCAGCTCGATCGGGCGGCCGCGCTCGGCGGCCAGCGCCGCGACGAAGGCCCCGGCGTCGAACGGTTCGGGCAGGCTGACGGCATCGGCGACTTCGCGTGCCCGCCGCCAGAGCGAGCGGGCGGGTCGCCGCCGCCACGGTGGTCGCGCCACTCCTCAGGCCTCCCTCACCACACCCGGCCGAACGGTTCCAGCCGGATCAACGCGGCAGGGGTCCCGTGGTTGCGCGGCCGGGGAAAATCCGACGCACGGACGCCGCCCATGGTTCCGCACGGGCGGCTCGAGGTCCGCGCCGGCGTCAGCTCTCCTTTTTCGGAGCGCCGCGGCCCGCCTCCCGGCGGGCGATCGCGTCGATCATGTCGCTGATCGTGTCCAGGCCGTCCGAGGACAACGTCACCGCGCGCAGGGCCAGGTCACGGACCCCCGCGTCGCGCAGCGCACCCAGCAGCGCCAGCTCCTCCGCGATCTTCGTGCTCTGCTCGTCGTCGAAGAAGTAGGCCGGGGGCACGCCGAAGAACTGCGCCAGTGCCTCGAGGTGGCGTTTGGTCGGGTTGTCGCGGCGGCCCGTGCGCAGCTGCCACAAGTACGTCGTCGAAAAGCTTTCGCCGGTGGCCTCGCGACAGGCCTTGGCGACCTCTTCGTTGCTGTACGGCTCCCGGTCGGGCCGGCGCACCACGTGGAACAGCCGGTCGATCTTGTCGGCCAGCGTCGACTTTCCGGGCTCCTTGACCACGATGCACTCCCTCAGCTACCAGGCACATTCATCCTAGCTGAAAGGCAACCCCCTTTTATCAACCCGAGTTCGCCCTCGGCCGCGGCTGGCAGCGCGGGCAGGAGAACGACGAACGGTTCATGAACGGCTCCCGCCGGATCGCCGTGCCGCACCGGTGGCACGGCAGGCCCTCCTGGCCGTACGCGTCCAGCGACCGGTCGAAGTACCCCGACTGGCCGTTGACGTTCACGTACAGCGCGTCGAACGACGTGCCGCCCGCGCCCAGCGCCGCGTTCATCACGTCCGACGCCGCCGAAAGCAGCTCGCGCCCCTTCGCCATGGTCAGCTTCGCGGTCGGCCGCGACCAGTGCAGGCGGGCGCGCCACAGGGCTTCGTCCGCGTAGATGTTGCCGATGCCCGACACCAGCGTCTGGTCCAGCAGCGCCCGTTTGACCTCCGTGCGCCGCGACCGCAGCGCGCGGACCGCACCGTCGAGGTCGAACCGCGGGTCCATCGGGTCACGCGCGATGTGCGCGATCGTGTCCGGCAGCAGCACGTCGTCCCCGACGTCGCCGAGGTCGTCGAGCGCCAGGCCGCCGAACGTCCGCTGGTCGACGAAGCGCAGCTCCGGCCCGTCGTCGTCGAAGCGCAGCCGAACCCGCAGATGCTTCTCGTCCGGCGCGCCCTCCGGCTGGACCAGCATCTGCCCGCTCATGCCGAGGTGGGCCAGCAGCGCCTCCTTATCGGACAGCTCCAGCCACAGGTACTTGCCCCGGCGCCGCGCCGCCTCGACCCGGGTGCCGGCGATCCGCTGCGCGAAGTCCTCCGCGCCCAGGGCGTGCCGGCGGATGGCGCGCGGGTGCAAGACCTCCGCCTCGCGGATGGTCCGCCCCGCGACGTGCGCCTGCAGGCCCACGCGGACGACTTCGACCTCGGGTAGTTCGGGCATACGGCCATTGTGCCCGGCGGGTACGACAGTTTCAGGAAGCGGCCGGTCCGACGTCGGCCTTCGTCAGCGGAACCCGGGTCGTGCCGGAGGCGAAGTACTCGTCGGCGCCGACGTCGAAGGTGCCCGTGCGGGCCTGCAGGTCGAAGTCCTTCGCCGCGTACGGGTACGAACCCACCCCGGCGTCGATCGCCGGGCTGCCGGAAGCCAGCCGGTAGAGCCCGGCGGCGTCCTTGACCAGCTTCGGGTCGACGTTCCGCGACGGCACCCCCGCGGTGGCGCCGAAGGTGATGTTGCCCTCGTACTTGACGGTCGACCCGCTCGGCAGCGTCACGAGCGTGCCCGAGGTTCCCTTGACGATGTTGTCCGCGACCACGCAGTCCTTCGGTTTGAAGGTGCCGCCGTCGCCGTCGATGACGCTGCTCGACCCGATCACCGTGTTGTAGGCGACGGTGTCGCGGTCCGGACGGTCGTGCAGCTTGCTCGTCGGCCCGCTGTCGGCTTCGTCGCCGGAGCCGAACACGATCGCCCGGCCGCCGGAGTTGGCGACGTAGTTGGCGACGATCTTGTGGTCGTTCCCGTGGAACCGGATGCCCGAGTCGAAGA
Source organism: Amycolatopsis sp. NPDC004625 (assembly GCF_040609695.1). NCBI lineage: Bacteria > Bacillati > Actinomycetota > Actinomycetes > Pseudonocardiales > Pseudonocardiaceae > Amycolatopsis > Amycolatopsis sp. NPDC004625. The sequence goes on along the minus strand of NZ_JBEXKX010000001.1, from coordinate 279,868 downwards.
GCAGGTTCCCCTCGACGGTGCTGCGGTTGCCGTGGCGCAGCACGATGTAGCCCTTGCTGTCGCGGATGGTGTTGTAGCGGATGACGTTGTCCGACGACTTCACCGAGATCGCCTCGATGTCGCCGTCGGCTTTCTCGAAGAGGTTGTTCTCGACGACCGCGTGCGCGGAGTAGGACTGGTGGTTGCTCAGCCCGAGCCGGATCGACTCGCCGCCGTTCGCGCCGGAGAACTGGTGGTTGTAGAAGTAGTTGTGGTGCACGTGGACGTTCTGCGCCATGGCGTCCGACGGCCCGAGGATCTGCAGGAACACGCCCTGGCTGGTGCGGTTCTGGAAGACGTTGTGGTCGACCTCGGTGTCGTCGCCGTTGACCGAGACCCAGTTGCCGTCACCGGTCAGCTGGAAGTCGTTGCGGGACAGGCGGTTGTGCGACGCCCCGGCCGGGACGCTCAGGGAAGCGCTTCCCCGGAACCGGAAACCCTGCAGCACGACGTTGTGGACGCCGCCGGCGAAGGAGAACGTCTTCGAGCCGGTGATCGTCGCCTTGCCGGTGTGCTCGGCGGCGATCGTCACCGGCGCCGAGCTCGAGCCGGACCGCTTGATCGACAGCGTCGAGCCCGCGGAGTAGCTTCCGTCGGCGAGCACGATCGTGTCACCGGGGTTCGCCTTGTCCATGGCGGACTGCAGCGACGACAGCGACGTGACGCGGGTCTGCGCGGCCGACGCGGCCGGGCCGGGCACGACGACGAGCGCCGCGGTGATCAAGGGAACGAAGAACAGGCGCATTCCGCCAACCTCTCAGTCGGGTACGAGCGCGGCGGATCGCCACACGCTACTGAGCGGTTCGGGAAATCGTCAACGGAGGTTCCCGCTGATCAGGACTCCGGTTCGGCCTGCTTCTGCGCCTCGAGTTCGGCGGACAGCGAACGCCAGGCCGTCTCGGCGGCCTTCTGCTCGGCTTCCTTCTTCGTCGACCCGGTGCCGTGCCCGAGGGGACGGCCGGCGATCAGCACGGTGGCCGTGAACTCCTTGCGGTGGTCCGGCCCGGTGTCCTCGACCTTGTACTCGGGCACGCCGAGCCCGGCCGACGCGGTCAGCTCCTGCAGGCTCGTCTTCCAGTCGAGCCCGGCCCCGCGCAGCGGCGCTTCGGCGAGCAAGGGGTCGAAGAGGTGGTGCACGAGCTTGCGGGCGATCTCGATGCCGTGCTCGAGGTAGGCGGCGCCGATGACGGCTTCCAGCCCGTCGGCGAGGATGCTCGCCTTGTCCCGGCCGCCGGTGAGCTCTTCGCCCTTGCCGAGCAGCAGGTGCGCCCCGAGCCCGCCCTCGCCGAGCCCGCGGGCCACCCGCGCCAGTGCGTGCATGTTGACCACGCTGGCGCGGAGCTTCGCGAGCTGACCTTCGGGCAGGTCGGGGTGTGTGGTGTAGAGGTGATCGGTGACGACCAGGCTGAGCACGGCGTCACCGAGGAACTCCAGCCGCTCGTTCGGCGGCAGACCTCCGTTTTCGTACGCGTACGAACGGTGGGTCAGCGAAAGCCGGAGCAGCTCGGGGTCCAAGGTGACCCCGAGCGCTTCGAGCAGCAGTGCCCGATCGGCTACCGGTCCCCCGGGCGTCTTGCCCCCCATGTCGGCTACCCGATCAGGCGGGCTCGACGACCTGGCGGCCGTTGTGCTGGCCGCACGACGGGCAAGCGATGTGCTGGAGCTTCGGCTGCTTGCAGGCGCGGTTGGAGCAGGGCACCAGCTGCACCGGAGCCGCCTTCCACTGGCTGCGGCGGGAGCGCGTGTTGGATCGCGACATCTTCCGCTTCGGGACGGCCACGAGTAGATCTCCTTATGACGGTCTGCTCGCGGTCGTGCGAGCGAACTTTCCTCCGGAACGAGCTGGGGCGCTCGTCAGGCTTGCTCAGCTGGGCCCGGGCTTTTCGCCCGCGTTCTCGTCGAAGCGCTCGACGAGGGCGGCCCACCGAGGGTCTATCTTCTCATGCCCGTGTCCGGGCTCGAGATCGGCCCACTTGACGCCGCAGTCCGTGCAGAGGCCGGCGCAGTCCTCGGTGCACAGAGGAGCGAGCGGAAGCGCCAGCACGACGGCGTCCCGGACGATGGGTTCGAGGTCGATCCGGTCGTCGACCAGCCGGGGGATCTCGTCCTCGTCGGTGGTCTCCTCGGTGGCCGAACCGGGGTAGGCGAACAGCTCCTGCACCTCGACCTCGACCTCCTCGGCGAGGGGGTCGAGGCAGCGCGCGCAGGTGCCCTTCGCGGTCGCCGTGGCGGTCCCGCTGACGAGGACGCCTTCGACGACGGACTCGAGCAGCAGGTCGAGTTCCAGCTCGGAGCCGGCCTCGATGGTGATGACATCGGGGACGCCGAGCGGCGTCTCCACCGGCACGCTGCGCTTGAGGGCGCGGCTGAGACCGGCGTGACGGCCGAGCTCACGGGTGTCGATCACCCACGGGCTGCGGTCGTCGAGCTGGGGGGTCTTGTTCTCGGACATCCCGTCCAGGGTACGCAGTGCCCGCCACCCCTTTTGAGCAGGGACGGCGGGTGGGGGTGGGGTGAGGCCGCGGAGGGGAGCCGGGGCGCGGAGCGGGGCGGGGCGGGGCGGGGCGGGAAGGCCCGGGCCGCGGAGCGGGGGCGGACCCGGCCGCGGAGCGAGGCGGGGCGGCCCGCCCGCGGAGCGAGGCGGGGTGGGCCAGGCCGTGAGCGGGGCAGGCTGGGCCGCGGAGCGAGAGCGGCGGCCCGGCCGTGGGCGGGGCGGGCAGTGGGCGGGGCGTCCGCGGAGCGGCGAAGCGGGGCCGGCGGGCCCGTGGGGCGGGCCGGGCCGCGGAACGGGGCGGAGCCGGGCTGGAGCCGCGGAGCGGAGCTGGGCGTCGTTGAGCAGGCACCCGGCGGTCGCGCGCGCCCGCCCTCCCTGGGGGCAAGCCCCCGGTTCAGCCTATCGAGCACGGCTGACGAAAGGGGCCCCGAAGCCGCTGTTGACGCCCCGGCCGTCCACAACTCACCCGGCCTGTGGACAACCGCCGGCAGTCAGGCGCAGCACACTGAGAAACTCGTCACACCTGGTAGTCGTACAGCGTCGGCCGCCCGCCCGAGCTCGGCAGGTTCGCCGGGGACCTCAAGTGGTTCCGCCCCGAATCCACCGTCCGCAGCGTCGTCGCCAGCAGCTCCGAGAACTCCGCCAGCTTGCCGTCCACGTACGCGTCGCAGTCCGCTCGCTGGCGGTCGGCCTCTGCGTGGGCCTCGTCCACGATCCGTGCCGACTCCGCGTGGGCCGCCTGGACCACCTCGGTCTGGGCCACCAGCCGGGCCTGCTCCGCGCGGCCGTCCTCGATCGCGCGGTCGTACGCGTCGCGGCCTGCCTGGATCATGCGCTCGGACTCCGCGCGGGACCGGTCGGTCAGGTTCTGGTACTCCGCCTGGCCCGCCGCCACCGTGCGGTCGGCCTGGTCGTGCGCGTCGGCGAGCATCTGCTCCGCCCGGACGCGGGCGTCGGCGAGGATGCGCTCCGCCTCGTCGGTCGCGTCGGCGATCGTGCGCTCGGCCTCCGCGTTCGCGCCCGCCACCGTCTCGCCGGCCTCCTTGCGGGCCGCGTGGATCAGGTCGTCGCGCTTGTCGAGGACGTCCTGGGCGTCGTCGACCTCCGCCGGCAGTGCGTCGCGGACGTCGTCGAGGAGCTCGAGCACGTCCCCCCGGGGCACCACGCAACTGGATGTCATCGGGACGCCGCGCGCCTCCTCGACGATCGTCACGAGCTCGTCGAGCGCCTCGAAAACCCGGTACACGGCAACTCCAATCCCCTGTCGCTGTGCCCAGTCTGCCCGCATCGGACGCCGAAGCGGTGAACGCCACCGGCGCCGGGCGTGTCCCCCTGCGGCCACGCCCGGTGACCGGCGCGAAGATCAGGAGTTCAGGTCGATCCGCTTGAAGGTCGCGTAGTGGTCGGGCGTGTAGGCCAGCTCGCCCGCCTTGCCGGAGATGACGCGGTCGTCGGTGCCGACCGTGAACAGCTTGTAGTAGCCCGACGCGCAGGCCGGCAGCACGCCTTCGCGGTTCTCGTACGTCGTCCCGGTGGCCGTGCCGCCGCGGACGTTGTTCACCACCGTCTTCGCCGCCGACGACAGCTGCGAGTAGCCGATCTTCGCCAGGCCCGAGAGGTCGCCGCACGCGTGGGTCGTGCCGCCGCCGGTGATGTCGATGACCTTGAACGTCGCGTAGTGGTCGCCGGTGTAGAAGTACTCGCCCGCGCTGCCGGTCACGATGCGGCGCGTGCCGCGGGTGCTCGAACCCGGCGTCGGCACGGTGTACTCGTGGTAGTAGCCCGACGCGCAGGCCGGGAGGACGCCTTCGCGGTTGTCGAAGACGACGCCGTCGTTCTTCGGGTACGGGAACGGCCCGTTCGTCTGGATCAGGTTGTACGTCGTCGTCGCCTCGGGCGGGAGCGCCGAGAGCGTCGTGTGCGAGTAGCCGGACAGGTTGCCGCAGGCGTTCTGCGCCGCGACAGCGGGGGAAGGCGCGGCGACCCCGGCGAACAACGTCGCCAGGAGCGCGAACAGGACGGCAGCCACGCGCGATCGGTAGTTGGTCATTTTCGGACCGTAACCCGATCGGATGATCGTCAGGAGACGTCGACGTGAACTCCGCCACCACCGGGCCGAAGTCCCGACGAACGGCGGGGGCCGAACGACGGGAACCGGACACGGCGGTCCGGTGTGGAGGGTCAGCCCCCGAGCTCCGGGAACTTCTCCGAAAGCCGCTCGAAGACCACCGGCGGCACGAAGCGCTCGATGTCGCCGCCGAGCGCCGAGATCTCCTTGACCAGCGAGCTGGACACGAACCCGTACGCCGGGTTGTTCGCCATCAGCAGCGTCTCGACGCCGGTGAGCTCGCGGTTCATCTGCGCCATCTGCAGCTCGTAGTCGAAGTCGCTGACCGAGCGCAGGCCCTTGACGACCGCCACGATGTCGTTGTCGCGGCAGTAGTCGACCAGCAGGCCCTCCCACGAGTCGATCAGCACGTTCGGCAGCTTCGCGGTGATCTCGCCGAGGATGTCGAGCCGTTCGGAGACCTCGAAGAGCCCCTTCTTCGACCGGTTCACCCCCACCGCGACGACGACCTCGTCGAACAGCCGGCTGGCCCGCTCGATGATGTCGAGGTGCCCGTTGGTGGCCGGATCGTAGGAACCGGGACAGACCGCACGCCGCATGGCGCGGACGCTACCGTGCCGGACCCGGTTCCCGCCGCGTGGCTCACGCCACAGGTGTGTACTCCGCCCAGAAGACGGCCGTGTCGCCGTACTTCTTCGCGCGGGTCGGCTCGAAGCCCGGTGGCCAGTCCGGCTCGCCGTCGCGGGCGGCGCGTTCGAGCACGACCAGGGCCGAGGACCCCAGCCAGCCGCCGGCCGCCAGCGCCGCCAGGACGGACCCGAGCGCGGCCGCGTCCACGGCGTACGGCGGGTCGGCGAGCACGAGGTCGAACGCGGCGGGCGCGGGCGCCGCGACGACCGCTTCGACCGGCCCGGCCCGGACCGTCCCGCCCAGGCCCAGCGCCGTGACGTTGCCGCGCAGGACGTCCACCGCCCGCCGGTCGGCCTCCACGAACAGCGCGTCCGCGGCGCCGCGGGAGAGGGCTTCGAGGCCGAGCGCGCCGGACCCCGCGTAGAGGTCGAGGACGCGGGCGCCGTCCAGCTCGCCCGCCGTCTCCAGGGCGTTGAACAGGGCTTCCCGCACGCGTTCCGACGTCGGCCGGGTGCCCTTCGGCGGCACCTTCAGCCGCCGTCCGCCCGCCGTCCCGGCCACGATCCTGGTCACCCCCCGATTGTGGGGGGACACCGTGCCACGCGGATGACCGGGACACGGGTGTCCCCGCCCGGGCCACCGCGTAGAGTCCTTCTTCGCCCTCGGAGGCGTTCCCAAAGCTGTCAAGGAGCCATGCGTGTCCGAACCTCGGGTCAGACGGGCCGAGATCGCCATCGAGCAAGCCCACGTCGATCGCGTGTACACCCGTCTGGACGAACTGCGGGCCCAGGCCGAGGCCATGCGCACGAAGGGCTACGAGATCGGCCAGGGGGCACAGCGCGAGGCGATCTTCGAGCAGGCGTCGATGCTGTTCGAGCGCGACATGATGGTCTACCACGCCAACCAGACGCTGCAGACGCTCGACGCCGAGTACGAGGGCCTCGTCTTCGGCCGGCTCGACGACCGCGAGGGCGAGCGCACCTACGTCGGCCGGCTCGGCATCCGCGACGCCGAGTTCGACAACCTCGTGACGGACTGGCGCGCGCCGGCCGCGGCGGCGTTCTACCAGGCCACCGCCGAGGAGCCGATGGACGTCGTGCGGCGGCGCGTGATCCGCTGCTCGGGCCAGAACGTCCTCGACGTCGACGACGACGTCCTGATCGCCGACGCCGTGCCCGAGGACATGCAGATCGTCGGCGAAGGCGCGCTGATGGCGGCGCTGGGCCGCTCGCGCGGCGAGAAGATGCGCGACATCGTCGCGACCATCCAGAAGGAACAGGACGAGGTCATCCGGGCGCCGTGGCGCGGCGTCACCGAGATCACCGGCGGCCCGGGCACCGGCAAGACCGCGGTCGCGCTGCACCGCGCCGCCTATCTGCTCTACCGCTACCGGCGCCAGCTCGGCGGGGCCGGCGTGCTGGTCATCGGGCCCTCGGGCGTGTTCACCAGCTACATCTCGCGTGTCCTCCCCTCCATGGGTGAGACGAACGTCGAACTGCGCGCGCTCGGCGAAGTCCTCGACGGACTGGAGGCGACGCGGCAGGACGCGGCGCCGCTCGCCGCGGTCAAGGGGTCGCTGCGGATGCGGAAGGTGCTGCTGCGGGCCCTGCGCGACACGCCGCCGGAGGCGCCGGAGGAGATGCGGATCGTCTACCGCGGCGAAGTCCTGAAGCTGGGCGCGCGGGAGCTGGAGAAGATCCGCCGCAAGGCCCACACCCAGGGCGCGCCGCCCAACCGGTCGCGGATCCGGGCGGCGGAGCTGCTGCTGGACGCCCTCGCCGCGAAGGCCGAGGAGCACGCGAAGGACGACGGCAGGCCGTTCGACCGGGCCGAGCTGATCACCGACCTCGGCGAGCGGATCGACTTCCACCGCTTCCTCGTCGTGTGGTGGCCGGTGCTGTACCCGGCGCAGATCCTCAAGTGGCTGGGCGAGGAGAAGCGGCTGGCGGCGTCGGCGAAGGGCGTCCTGAACCGCCAGGAGATCTCGATGCTGGCCGCGGACTTCGCGGACCGGTCGCGGGGCTGGTCGATCGCGGACGTGGCGCTGCTGGACGAGCTGCGCGTCCTGGTCGGGCCGGAGCCGAAGCGCAAGCGGCGCCAGGTGATCGAGGTCGAGCCGCAGCGTTCGGGCGGCGCACCGACCCGGCCGGAGCACTACGACGAGTACTCGCACGTGGTCGTCGACGAGTCGCAGGACCTCTCGCCGATGCAGTGGCGGATGGTGGGCCGGCGCGGCAAGTACGCGAGCTGGACGGTGGTCGGCGACCCGGTGCAGAGCTCCTGGCCGGACCCGGCGGAGGCGGCTTCGGCGCGCGACCAGGCGTTCGGTGTCAAGACGGCCCGGCGCCGGTTCACGCTGCGCACGAACTACCGCAACTCGGCGGAGATCTTCGACCTGGCGGCGAAGGTCGTGGCGGGGCACGCGGAGTCCGGCGAGCTGCCGGTGGCCGTCCGCCGCACCGGGGTCGAGCCGGAGGTCCGCCCGGTGGAGGCGGCGAGCCTGGTGTCGGCGACGCAGGCAGCGGTGAAGGAGCTGCTGGAAGCGGTCGAGGGCACGGTCGGCGTCATCACGGCGATGGACCGGGTGCCGGAGGTCGGGGGCTGGCTGGCCGGGCAGGCGGACGAGCGGCTGAAGGTCGTGGGCAGCCTGGATTCCAAGGGCCTGGAGTACGACGCGGTGGTGCTCGTCGAGCCGGTGGAGCTGATCACGGAGTCGACGACCGGCCGGCGGGTGCTGTACGTGGCGCTGACCCGGGCGACGCAGCAGCTGATCGTGCTGGCCTCGAACCCCGACTGGATCCCGGCGGCCTGACGCGGAAACGCTGAAGGGCCCCTTCGCGGGGCGGGTGGCGGGTTCCCGTGCCCTCGAAGGAGCCCTTCAGACCCCCGGTGGATGAACGTGGTGGGGACGTCCGGCGTCCGAGGGCATGTCTAGCCGATCCGGGTTGTTCGGTGTCCGCGCCCGGGCACCGAACAACAACGCCGAACAACCCGGTTCGCCGGTCAGGGGCAGGGTGGCGCGTAGTCCAGGCCCGGCAGGCTCGCCGTCCACTCCGCTTCGGTGATCCGCGGCGACACCGCGCGGCAGATCCGTTCGGCCGCCAGGCCGGGGTCGGCCTCCCACAGCCGGACCGTGCCGTCCGCGACCGCTCCGGCCAGTGTGTGGCCGTCGGGCGCGTACTGCACGGCGTAGACGCGGTCGCGTTGCTCGGGCAGGACCGCGTACGGCGCCGCGCCCGCCACGTCCCACAGCCGGACGGTCCGGTCGTAGCTGCCGGACGCCAGCGTCCGGCCGTCGCCGCTGAACGACACCGACATGACGATGTCCGTGTGGCCGGTCAGCACCGCCGGGGGCGGCACGCGGGCCGGGTCGGTGACGTCCCAGAGCCGCACCGTGCGGTCCGCGCTCGCGGTGGCGAGGTGCCGGCCGTCCGGGCTGTAGGCGACCGAGAACACCGTGTCGGTGTGACCGGTCAGCTTCGCGAGCAACCGCGGGGCCCGCGGCGCCGAGACGTCCCAGAGCCGGGCGGTGTGGTCCCAGCCCGCGGTGGCGAGCGTCCGGCCGTCGGGGCTGAAGGCGAGCGTGTGGACGTCGTCGTCGTGGCCTTCGAGCTTCGCGATCTCCACCGGGTGCGCGCGGTCGGCGAGGTCCCAGAGGCGGGCCGTGTGGCCGTCGCCCGCCGTGGCGAGGATCCGGCCGTCGGGGCTGAAGGCGACCGCGTCGATGTCGTCGTGGAGCCGGGTGAACACCACCGGCGGCCCGGGGCGGGCCGGGTCGGTGATGTCCCGCAGCGCCATCGTGTGGTCCCAGCTGCCGGTGGCCAGGGTGCGGCCGTCCGGGCTGAAGGCGACCCCGCAGACCGCGTTGCCGAAGCCGTCGATCGTCGCCAGCGTCCGGGGTGCGCGCGGGTCGGCGAGGTCGTGCAGCCGCACGGTTTCGTCGTAGCCGCCGGTCGCCATCAGCCGGCCACCGGGGCCGAAGGCGACGTGGCACGTCTGGGCCGTGTGCGCCGGGATGCCGGGGCCGGGCAGGTCCCACAGCCGGGCGGTCTGGTCGTCGCTGGCCGTGACCAGCGTGCGGCCGTCGCGGGAGAACACGGCCGAGACGACCGCGCCGATGTGCCCGGGCAGGGACGGCAGCTCGCGCGGCTGCCGCGGATCGGCGACGTCCCACAGCCGGGCCGTGCGGTCGAAGCCGGTGGTGGCCAGCGTGCGCCCGTCGGCGGTGAAGGCGACCGAGCGCACGATCGCCTTGTGCGTGGTCAGCGACGCCAGCTGCGCCGGGCGGGCCGGGTCGGTGACGTCCCACAGCCGCGCGGTCTGGTCCTGGCTCGCCGTGGCGAGCGTGTGCCCGCCGGGGGCGAACGCGACCGAGTGCACGACGTCGGTGTGCCCGGCCGCGACGCCGAGCTGACGCCGTGAAGCGACGTCCCAGACGCGGGCCGTCTTGTCGGCCGAAGCGGAGGCGAGCAGCCGGCCGTCCTGGCTGAAGGCCAGGTTGTTGACGTAGGAGATGTGCCCGGTCAGCTCCCCCGCCGGCCGGGGGTGCGCCGGGTCGGTGGTGTCGTACAGCCGGATCGTGCCCGCGACGTCGGCGGTCGCCAGCAGCGGCCCGGCCGGGCTGTACGCGACCGCGTACGCCTTGCCCTCGTGCTTTTCGACGATCGCGCCGGGGCCCGGCCGGGCCGGGTCGGAGACGTCCCAGACGCGGACCGTGCCGTCGAAGCCCGCCGTCGCGACCGTCCGGCCGTCGGCGGCGAAGGCGACGTTGTTGACGTTGCCGCTGTGCCCGGTGAGCACGCCGAGCGCCACCGGGTGGTGCGGGTCGTGGACATCCCAGAGCCGCGCGGTGCCGTCCCAGCTGGCCGTGGCGAGGATCCGCCCGTCCGGGCGGAGGGCCGCGGTGTTGACGCGTCCGGTGTGCCCGGTCAGGCGCGTCGAGTACGGCGACCCGAACATCCCGAGCAGGCCGCTGCGCTCGTCGGCGCCGGGATCCAGGCGGTACGCGGCGAGCGCGAGCTGCGCGGCCAGCGCCGGGTTGGTGGCGCGCATGGCCAGCGCCTGGCCGGCGACCTTCTGGGCGAGGGCGTCGTTGCGCTGCTGGGTGGCCGTGGTCTCGGCGCGCACGGCGTAGACGCCGGCGGCCACGGCGAAGACCAGCAGCACGGCCAGCAGCGCGACCAGCTGGCGCAGCCGCCGCGTGCGGCGCCGGTCGCGTTCCTGCTCGGCGTGCTCGACGGCGAGGCTCGCGTCGAGGAACCGCCGTTCCCGCCGGGACAGCGCCGCGTCCTGGCGCGCGGCCCACTCCCGGGCGATGGCCAGCCGGGTGCCGCGGTGGAGCCAGCCGGGGTCCTCGCCGACGGCCTCCCAGGCGTCGGTCGCCTCGGTGAGCTGCCGGTGCACGCGCAGGCCGTCGCGGTCCTCGGTGAGCCACTCGCGCAGCCGCGGCCAGCCGCGGATCAGGGCTTCGTGGGCGATCTCGATGCCGGTGTCGTCGAGGGTGACCAGCCGCGCCGCGGCCAGCTCGCCGAGGACGACAGCGGTGTCCTCGTCGTCGGTGTCCAGCTCGGCGCGGCCGATGCGGCGCTTGGTGTCCTCGGTGCCTTCGCCGAGGGCGGTCATGCGGAGGAAGATCTGGCGCGCCAGCTGCTGCTGACGTGGGGAAAGCTTCGCGAAGGTGGCTTCGGACGTCTGCGCGATGGCCCGCTCCACCCCGCCGGCCGACTCGTACGCGCTCAGCGTCAACGTCGTTCCGCGGCGGCGGCGCCACGTCTCCAGCAGGGCGTGCGAAAGCAGCGGCAGCACGCCGGGCTGGCCGGTGGCGTCCGCGACGAGCCGTGAGACCAGGGCGGTTTCGACGCGGTAGCCGGCGTCGACGGCGGGCCGCGAGATGGCCTGCCGGAGCTCCTCGGTCGTCATCGGGCCGACCAGGACCTGGGCGTCCTGCATGGCCCCGGCGAGCTGCTCGTGCCGCGCGCAGTGGGAATAGAAGTCGGTGCGGATACCGAGGACGACGTGGGTGCGGCTGCCGGGCTCGGTGGTCGCAGTGAGCAGCGCGTCGAGGAACCGCGCCCGCTCGCGGTCGTCCTGGCAGAGCGTGAAGACCTCCTCGAACTGGTCGACGACTAGGACGACGTCGGGGTCGCCGCCGTCGGCCAGCTGGCGGGCGGCGAGCCCGAGGTTGCGCGGGTGCGCGGCGAAGTCGTCGGACAGGGCGCCCGGCGGGACGCCGAGCGCGGCGGCGAACTTGACCGCGCACTCCTGCAGCGGCCGGGCGCCCGGGGTGAGCAGTACGGCGGGCCCCTTCACCGAGGGCAGCAGCCCGGCCCGCAGCAGGGACGACTTCCCCGAGCCGGACGCGCCCAGAACCGCGAGAAAACGTTGTCTCGCGAGCCGTTCGACGAGCTTTTCGACCAGCCGCTCCCGCCCGAAGAATCGGCCGGCATCGGCCGGCGTGAAAGCGGCCAGCCCGACGTATGGCGGATTTTCCCCGGATTCCGGCTCGGGTGGTGAAGCGGTACCGTCCCGGCGGGACTCGTCGGCGACGGCGTGCCAGCGTTCCGCCCATTCCGCCGGCACCCCGCCGCAGGCCCGGACGTAGGCCAGGGTGACCGCCAGGCTGGGGAGTTTCCGCCCGCCGGCGGCTTCCGACAGCGTCCCGGCCGAGTAGTGCGCGCGCCGCCCGAGTTCGCGGTAGGTCGGATTCCCGGCGTTCTCGCGCAACCGCCGGAGATCGGCGGCGAATTCGGTCAGCAGATCGTCCCCGGGGTCCAGCGGTCGTTCCGGACGCGGCACCCGTCCTCCTGTTTTCTCCGTATTCCGGTTCGCCCACCGTAGCCCGGTCACCGGCCGTTTCGTGGCGGTTCGGCGAGAGCGGCGTGAAGATCGTCACCGCCGGACGGGAAGCAACCGGGGCACCGGGGCGTTGACCCCGGTTGTGAGCTCACTGCCTGACGTGCCGCTGTCCGTGCTCGACCTGTCCCCCGTTTCGGAGGGGAACACCGTCGGCGAGACGCTGCGCAACACCCTGGACCTCGCCCGCGCCGCGGAACGGCTGGGCTACCACCGCTACTGGCTGGCCGAGCACCACAACATGCCCGGCATCGCCAGCTCGGCCACGGTCGTGCTGATCGGGCACGTCGCCGACGCCACCGAGCGGATCCGCGTCGGCTCGGGCGGGATCATGCTGCCCAACCACGCGCCGCTGGTCGTCGCCGAGCAGTTCGGCACCCTGGAGGCGTTCCACCCGGGCCGGATCGACCTCGGCATCGGCCGCGCGCCCGGCACCGACCAGCGGACGGCGCTCGCCCTGCGCGGCCCGGGCGGGCTGTCGGCGGAGAACTTCCCGGAGCACCTGCAGGAGCTGATCGGCTACTTCACCCATTCGGAGGCCCGCGGTGTCAACGCCGTGGTCGCCGAGGGCAACCAGCCGCCGGTGTGGCTGCTCGGTTCGAGCGGCTTCAGCGCCCAGCTGGCCGGACGCCTCGGGTTGCCGTTCTCCTTCGCGCACCACTTCGCCGCCGAGAACACCATCCCGGCCGTGCAGCTGTACCGCGAGAACTTCCGGCCCGGCGTGCTCGACGAACCGCACGTCATGCTGGGTGTGTCCGTGGTCGCCGCCGAGACCGACGAGCGCGCCCGGTTCCTGGCCGGGCCTTCCGGGCTGACGTTCCTCAGCCTCCGCCGCGGCCGCCCGATCGCCCTGCCGACGCCCGAAGAGGCCGCGGAGTACCCGTACACCGAAATGGACCGCGCGTTCCTGGCCGAGCGCTTCGGCTCCAGCATCGTCGGCTCGCCGGAAACCGTCCAAAAGGGACTGGAACAGCTCCTGGCCGACACCGGCGCGGACGAGCTGATGGTCACCACGATGGTCCACGGCCACGCCGACCGCATCCGCTCCTACGAACTCCTCGCCGGCCTCAAGTCCTGACCCGCACCCAGCCGGCCGGTTCGCGTACCCGCACGGCCGGTTCGCGTACCCGCACGGTCGGTTCGCGTACCTGGACGGTCGGTTCGTGAGCCGACCCTCCGGGTACGCGAGCCGACCCCCGGGGTACGCGAACCGACCGTTCCGGTGCGCGGGAATTGACAAACGGGCGGGGATCGTCAAGGGCAGGCGCGGCCGGGAGCGGAGGTTCTTTTCCTCCGCTGACAACAAGATCGGGTGCGTTTGTCAGTACTCGACAAGAAATGCTCGGTTACCAGCCCGTGACCCCGTGATCCTGCTCAAGTTCTTGTCTCCCGGCAAGGCCGTCGTTAGCGTACCGACCAGTAGGAAACGGCACGGTGCCCCCGAGACCGTGAATGGCCGACAATTGTTAGCCCGTTCGGTCCATTTCCCCTTGGTCATCTCGGGTGTATTCGGCGTGCCGCCGAAACCGCTGGAGGCACACGAATGGCCGAACGGACGACGACGGCGTCGTTCCCGGGGGCGGCCGCTTTGCGGCAGACCGGACGGCTCTACGGGCTCGGCTTCGACGTCGTCCGGCTGACCTTCCGCCGCCCGTTCCAGGTGCGCGAGCTGATCCAGCAGTTCTGGTTCATCGCGAGCGTGTCGATCCTGCCGACGGCGCTGGTCTCCATCCCGTTCGGCGCGGTGATCGCGCTGCACATCGGGTCGCTGACCACGCAGATCGGCGCGCAGTCCTTCACCGGCGCGGCGAGCGTGCTCGCGATCATCCAGCAGGCCAGCCCGATCGTCACGGCGCTGCTCATCGCCGGCGCCGGCGGCAGCGCCATGTGCGCCGACCTCGGCTCGCGCACCATCCGCGAAGAGATCGACGCGATGGAGGTGCTCGGCGTCTCGCCGATCCAGCGGCTGATCGTGCCGCGGGTGCTCGCCGCGATGGGCGTCTCCGTCTTCCTCAACGGCATGGTCAGCGTCGTCGGCGTGCTCGGCGGCTACTTCTTCAACGTGATCATGCAGCACGGCACGCCGGGTGCCTACCTGGCGAGCTTCTCCGCCCTGGCCCAGCTGCCCGACCTGTGGATCAGCGAGATCAAGGCCGTCATCTTCGGCTTCGTCGCCGGGGTCGTCGCCTCCTACCGCGGCCTGAACCCCAAGGGCGGTCCCAAGGGCGTCGGCGACGCGGTCAACCAGTCCGTGGTCATCACGTTCCTGCTGCTGTTCGTGCTGAACCTCGTGCTCACCACCGTCTACCTGCAACTCGTGCCGCCCAAGGGGAGCTGAAGTGACGACCACGGACCTCCCGAGGACGGCTCGGGTACGCGAGGCCGTCGACCGCCGGTTCGGCTTCCTCGACACCCTCGGCGACCAGATCCTCTTCTTCCTCCGCGCGATCGCCTGGACCCCGCGCGCCCTGCACCGCTACCTGCGCGAGGTCGTCCGCCTGCTGGCCGAAGTCAGCTTCGGCAGCGGCGCGCTGGCGGTCATCGGCGGCACGATCGGCGTGATGATCGGGATGACCGTCGCCACCGGCACGGTCGTCGGCCTGCAGGGCTACTCCGCGCTGAACCAGGTCGGGACGTCGGCGTTCGCCGGGTTCGTCTCCGCCTACTTCAACACGCGCGAGATCGCGCCGCTGGTGAGCGGCCTCGCCCTGTCCGCCACCGTCGGCTGCGGCTTCACCGCGCAGCTCGGCGCGATGCGGATCTCCGAGGAGATCGACGCCCTCGAAGTCATGGGCATCCCCAGCGTCCCGTACCTGGTGACGACCCGGGTGATCGCCGGTTTCCTCGCCGTCATCCCGCTCTACGCGATCGGGCTGCTCTCGAGCTACCTCGCCTCGCGCGAGGTCACCGTGTTGTTCTTCGGCCAGTCCGCCGGCACCTACGACCACTACTTCCTGCTGTTCCTGCCGCCCGGCGACGTGCTGTGGTCGTTCGGGAAGGTCCTGGTGTTCAGCGTCGTGGTGGTGCTGGCCCACTGCTACTACGGCTTCCGCGCGAGCGGCGGCCCGGCCGGCGTCGGCGTCGCGGTGGGCCGCGCGGTGCGCACCGCGATCGTCGCGATCAGCGTGCTCGACTTCTTCCTCTCCCTCGCGATCTGGGGCGCGACGACGACCGTGCAGGTGGCCGGATGAGACGCGATACCCGCCGGAAGGCCGGGGTCCGCACCGCGGGGGTGCTGTTCCTGGTGGTGATGGGCGTGCTGGTGACGCTCTCGATCAAGGTGTACGACAAGGACTTCGTCACCACGGTCCCGGTGACGCTCAAGGCGAGCCGCATCGGCAACCAGCTGTCCCCGGGCGGCCAGGTCAAGGCCCGCGGCGTGCTCGTCGGCGAAATCCGCGAGGTCCGGGCGACGCCCCAGGGCGCCGAGATAGCGCTTGCTCTGGAACCGGGCAAGGTCGGCATGCTGCCGCGCAACGTCTCCGCGTTGCTCGTCCCGAAGACGCTGTTCGGCGAGCGGTACGTCCAGCTGTCCATCCCGGACGGCGTGCGCGCCCCGCACCTGGCCGCCGGCGACGTCATCGAGCAGGACCATTCGGCCAACGCGGTCGAGCTGGAACGGGTCTTCGACAACCTGCTGCCGGTGCTGCAGGCCGTTCAGCCGCAGAAACTGGCGACGACGCTGACCGCGGTTTCGACGGCGCTGGAAGGACGCGGCGAGCAGCTCGGGAAGACGATCAGCACGGCCGCGGACTACCTGAAGAACTTCAACCCCGACCTCCCGCAGCTGACTGCGGACCTGCACGACCTCGCGACGGTCTCGAACCTCTACGGCGACATCGCGCCCGACCTCCTGGACGCGCTCACCGCCTCCGCCGTCACGCTCAACACGGTCAAGGAGAAGCAGGCCGACCTGGCCGGGGTGTACCAGCAGGTCACCTCGTCGTCCCAGGAGGTCGCCGCCTTCCTGGCCAACAACCGCGACAACCTCATCTCCCTGGCCGCCGACAGCCGCGCGCCGCTGGAGATCGCGGCGAAGTACTCCCCCAGCTTCGCCTGCACGATCGGCTCGCTCAACGCACTGAGGAAATCCATGGACAAGGTGCTCGGCGCGGGCACGGACGAACCCGGCTTCCACGCCGAAGTCGCGGTCCTCCCCGACAGCGGCAAGTACCTGCCCGGCCGGGACGACCCGCGCTTCACCGGCGGCGGCGAGCCGCGGTGCTACCCCTCCGGCGTCTCCCCGACGATCGGCACCGCCGCGGCCGCCCCGGGAACCACCGGGCACCCGCTGCTCACCGGCGGCCAGGGCGACCTCGGGCTCGCGAACTCGCCGCAGGAGCAGCAGTTGCTGGCCACGCTGGTCGCCCCGTCGATCGGCGTGCCGACGGCCGAGGTCCCGGGTTGGAGCAGCGTGCTCGTCGGGGCGCTCTACCGCGGCACGGAGGTGACGCTCAAGTGAGGAACATCGCCTCCCCGCTGATCAAGAGCCTGATCTTCATCGCCGTCACCGCGCTCGCCACGGCGTTGCTGGCCATCTCCATCACGAACTCCGGCGTCGGCGCGGCCCAGCGCTACTCCGCGAAGTTCCTCGACGCCACCGCGCTCAACGTCGGCGACGACGTGCGCATCTCCGGCGTCCGGGTCGGCCAGGTCGAGTCCCTCGACATCGGCGACCGCAACCGGGCGGTGGTCGGGTTCTCCCTCGACCAGGGCCGCCGGCTGCCGGCCGACGTCCGGGCGGTCATCAAGTACCGCAACATGGTCGGCCAGCGGTACGTCGCCCTGGAGCGCGGGAACACCGCCACCCGGGAGCAGCTGCCCGAGGGCGCCGAGATCCCGCTGGACCGCACGACCCCCGCCCTCGACCTCACCGACCTCTTCAACGGCTTCAAGCCGCTGTTCCAGGCGCTGTCGCCGAACGACGTCAACGAGCTCTCCGGCGAGATCGTCCAGGTGCTGCAGGGCGAAGGCGGCACCGTCGAGAGCCTGCTCGCCCACACCGGTTCGCTGACCACCACCCTCGCCGGGCGCGACAAGGTGATCGGCGAGGTGATCGGGAACCTCAACGAGGTCCTCAAGACGGTCAACGGCAAGGGTGACGCGCTGGCCAACCTCGTCTCGACGTTGCGGCAGCTGGTGTCCGGCCTGGCCGGCGACCGCGCCGCGATCGGCGACGCCATCAGCGGCATCGGCGCGCTGACCGAGTCCACCGCCGGGCTGTTCGAGCAGGCCCGGCCACCGCTGAAGGACAGCATCTCCGGCCTGAAGGAGGTCGCGGGGACGCTGGCCCAGAACCAGTCCGATGTGGACGGTTTCCTGACAAACCTGCCGGTGAAGTTCAACGAGATCGCCCGGACCGCCTCCTACGGCTCCTGGATGAACTTCTTCCTCTGCCGCGCCACGCTCGAAACCACGCCCCCGCGCGGGGTGTACGTCCCGACGCAGAGGTGCGAATCGTGAAGTCCTTCAAGGAACGCAACCCTCTCGTCCTCGGCGTGGTCGGCAGCCTGGCGCTGGCCGCGGTGCTGACCGTCACGCTCAACTACGACAACCTGCCGATCGTCGGCGGCGGCACCACGTACGAGGCCGAGTTCTCCGAGGCCGCCGGCCTGCAGCCGGACGACGAGGTGCGGATCGCCGGCATCAAGGTCGGCGAAGTCAGGCAGGTGCAGCTGGCCGACGACCACGTGCTCGTCTCGTTCCGGGTCAAGAACGCCTGGATCGGCGACCGCACGTCCGCCGAGATCAAGATCAAGACGTTGCTGGGCCGCAAGTTCCTCGCGCTGAACCCGACCGGCGACGGTGTCCAGAACCCGGACCAGGCGATCCCGCGGACCCGGACCGTCACGCCCTACGACGTCACCGACGCCTTCAACGGCCTCGCCGGCACCGTCGGGGCGATCGACACCAAGCAGCTCGCGGACAGTTTCACCACGCTGTCGGACACCTTCCGCAACTCCCCCGAGCACGTCCGCAGCGCGCTCGACGGGCTGTCGCAGCTGTCGAAGACGGTGTCGAGCCGCGACAGCCAGATCGCCGAACTGCTGGCCAACGCGCGGAAGCTGACCACGACGCTGGCGAACTCGAACGACGACTTCGAGAAGCTCATCGGCGACGGCAACCTGCTGCTCACCGAGCTCAACCGGCGCCGGGACGCGATCCACGACCTGCTCACCGGCTCCGCGCGGCTGGCCGACCAGCTCAGCGGGCTGGTCAAGGACAACGGCGCCGAGCTCAAGCCGGCGCTGGAGGCGCTGAACCAGGTGACCGACCTGCTCAAGCGGCAGAACGACAACCTCACCAAGGGCCTGCAGCTGGCCGGGCCGTACTTCCGGGTGCTCACCAACACGACCGGCAACGGCCGCTGGATCGACGCCTACCTCTGCGGGCTGCTGCCCGAGAACCACGACCCCTGCACCCCGCCGAAGAACCCCGGAGGGGCGAAGTGAGCGCGCTGACCACGACCCGCGCCGGCGTCCTGACGAGCCGGTTCGTCGCCGCCGCCCTGCTGCTCGCCCTCGTCGTGTGCGCGGCGCTGTGGTGGGTGTTCTCCGGCTCCGGCCAGCACCACGTCACGGCGTACTTCACCCGCGCGGTCGGCGTCTACCCCGGCTCGGACGTGCGCGTGCTCGGCGTCCGGATCGGCCAGGTGGACAAGGTCACCCCGCGCGGCGAGCAGGTGCAGGTCGATCTGAGCGTCGACGGCTCGGTCGGGATCGCCGAGGACACCACGGTCCTGGTGATCGCGCCCAGCGTCGTCGCCGACCGCTACCTGCAGTTCGCCAAGCCGGCCCGCGGCGGGCCGCGGCTGCCGGACGGCGCGCAGATCCCGGTCCAGCGCACGGCCACCCCGGTCGAGCTCGACCAGCTCTACGCCAGCCTGGACACGATTTCGAAGGCACTCGGCCCGAACGGCGCCAACGCCCAGGGCGCGCTGTCCGACCTGCTCAAGACGGGCGCGCAGAACCTGCAGGGCAACGGCCGCGCGTTCAACGAAAGCGTCCGCAACTTCGCCCAGCTGGCGCGCACGCTGGCCGGCAACTCGAACGACCTGTTCGGGACCGTCGACCAGCTGCAGCAGTTCACCACCATGCTGGCCACCAACGACAGCCAGGTGAGCGCCGTCAACCAGCAGCTGTCGCAGATATCCGGGACCCTCGCGGCCAACAGCGGCGACCTGGCCCGGGCCCTCGACGGCCTCGGCCGCGCGCTCGCCGACGTCCAGGGGTTCATCCGCGACAACCGCGGCGCCCTCAAGGCCAATGTGGACAACCTGGTGACGACCACGCGGACCCTCGTCGAGCAGCGCGCGCAGCTGGCGGGCACGCTGGACGCCGTCCCGCTCGCCGTGTCGAACGTGCTCAACGCGGTCGACCCGGCCACCGGGCTGCTGCGGGGCCGCGGCAACTTCGACTACTACCTCCAGCCGCTGCCGTTGCCGGTGACCGGTGACGTCTACACGAACGGAGGGCAGCGATGAAGCGCGTCCTCGCCGTCGTGGCCGTCGGGTGCCTGACCCTCGCGGGCTGCTCGTCGGGTGAGTTCAAGGGCGTCTACGACCTGCCGCTGCCCGGCGGCGCCGATCTCGGCGACCACCCGTACTCGGTGACCGTGCAGTTCGCCGACGTGCTCGACCTGGTGCCGCAGGCCGCGGTGAAGGTCGGCGACGTGCCGGTGGGCCGGGTCCGCGAGGTCCGGCTGGGCGGCGACGGCTGGACGGCCGAAACGGTCCTGGAGGTCAACGGCGACGTCGTGTTGCCCGCCAACGCCGTCGCGCGGCTGCGGCAGTCCAGCCTGCTGGGCGAGAAGTTCGTCGAGCTGGCCCCGCCGGACGGCGACACCAAACCCGCGGGGACCGGGCGGCTGGCGAACGGCGCCACGATCACGCTGGACCGGACCAACCGCAACCCCGAGTTCGAGGAGATCTTCGGCGCCCTTTCGCTGCTGCTCAACGGCGGCGGCATCGGGCAGCTGCAGACGATCAACCGCGAGCTGTCGAAGGTGATGAACGGCAACGAGGGGCAGATCCGGTCGTTCCTGTCCGGGGTGGACACCCTGATGACCGACCTGGACGCCCACCGCTCCGACATCACCGAAGCGCTCGACGGCCTCAACCGGCTTTCGGCGACGCTCGAGCACCGCCACGAGCAGGTGTCCGGCGCGCTGACCGACCTGACGCCGGGGCTGCAGGCGCTGAGCGACCAGCGCACGCAGCTGGTCTCGATGCTGCAGTCGCTGGACCGGCTCTCGACGGTGGCGACCGACGTCGTCGACCGCAGCCGCGACGACATGGTCGCCGACCTGCGCGCGCTCGCCCCGATCCTGGAGCAGCTCGCCGCGGCCGGGCAGAACCTGCCGCAGTCGCTGCAGATGCTGCCGACGTTCCCGTTCCCGGATTCGGTGCTCAGCGCGGTGAAGGGCGACTACATCAACGCCTACGCCTCGATGATCCCGGCGCCCGGGGTGCCCCTGCCCCCGCCCGGCCAGGGTGTCCCGCCCGGCCTGCCGACGCTCCCGCTGCCGAGCAGCGGGACCCGGGTCTCCTCCGGAGGCAGCTGATGCTGAGCCGCAGAGTACGCGTCCAGGTCGTCCTGTTCGTCGTGATCGCGCTGGCCACGACGGCGTTCGTGGGCGCGAACTACGCCGGGCTGGGCCGGCTGTTCGGCTCCGGCAGCTACACGGTGAAGCTGGAGCTCGCCGAGGGGGGCGGGCTGTTCACCAACGGCGAGGTGACCTACCGCGGGGTCGCCGTCGGCCGGGTCGGCGAGCTGCGGCTCACCGTCACCGGCATGGAGGCCGACCTGCTGATCGACGACGGTGCCCCGCCGATCCCGGCCGACTCGGCCGCGGTGGTGGCGAACCGCTCGGCGGTCGGCGAGCAGTACGTCGACCTGCAGCCGCGCACGTCCGACGCGCCCTACCTCGACGGCAGCTCGGTGATCCGGCGCGAGTCGACGACGCTGCCGCTGCCGGTGAACAGCCTGCTGACGGACCTGGACTCGTTCACCGCGTCGGTGCCGACCCAGGACCTGCGCACGGTGGTGGACGAGCTCGACGACGCCCTGCGCGGCGCGGGCCCGGACCTGCAGACGCTGATGGACTCGGCGACGACGTTCACGCAGGAGGCGAGTGACCACCTGCCGCAGACGTCGAAGCTGATCGGCGACGGCGCGACGGTGCTGCGCACCCAGGTCGGGTCCTCGGCGGAGTGGCGCTCGTTCAGCAGCAACGCCCGCGTGTTCGCCCAGCAGCTGGCGAACTCGGACGGCGACCTGCGGCGGCTGATCGCGAGCGCGCCGCCCGCGGCGTCCGAGCTGAGCGGGCTGTTGAAGGAGAACGACCCGGGCCTGCCGATCCTGCTGGCCAACCTGCTCACGACGGCCCGGGT
This sequence comes from Amycolatopsis sp. NPDC004625, assembly GCF_040609695.1. Taxonomy (NCBI): domain Bacteria; kingdom Bacillati; phylum Actinomycetota; class Actinomycetes; order Pseudonocardiales; family Pseudonocardiaceae; genus Amycolatopsis; species Amycolatopsis sp. NPDC004625. Next base: position 258,394 of record NZ_JBEXKX010000001.1, on the reverse strand, counting down.
GTTCGGCACCCGCACGGCGGCGGAGGAGCAGCTGCTGGCCGAAACCCCGAAGGCGGTGGCGGCGGTGGGCTCGGCCCTGAACGACGCCGGCGACGCGCTGAAGATGGGCCTGGTGCTCAATTTCAACGACCCGCCCCCGTGCCTGCAGGGCTACGGGGACACCCCGCACCGGCCCAGCACGGACCTTTCGCCGTTGCCGCTGAACACCGGCGCGGCGTGCACCCTGCCGTACGGCGACCGGTCCTCGGTGCGCGGTGCGCAGAACGCCCCGCACGCCCCGGTCCCGGCCCCGGCGCTCCCGCCGGGCGGCCTGACGGGCCCCCTCGGCCTCGGCACCCAGGCGACGGCGACGAGCCTCGAGGAGATGCTGTGGCTGCGATGAAGGTCGTTCCGGTGGTGCTGGCCGCGTCGGCGGCCGTGTTCGCGGGCTGGTCGGGGTATTCGTGGTATGCGGCGGCCCATGCGCCCGCGGTGACGTACGGAGTGGCCCGCGACGAGGCGCTCACGACCGGCCGGACCCTGGTGGCGGAGCTGAACACCCTGGACTACCACGACGTGAACGGCGGGCTGGGCCGCTGGCTGTCGGCCTCGACGGGGCCGCTGCACGACCAGCTGGCCCGCACGGACGAGACGACGAAGCAGACCCTGGCGGCGAACGCCACGGTGGCCACGGGCCGCGTGGTGGACGCGGCGCTGAGCGAGCTCGACGAGCACGCGGGCACGGCGAAGCTGCTGGCCTCGGTGGAGATCACGATGGCGAAGGAAGGGGCGGCCCCGGCGGTGAAGAGGAACCGCTTCGCGGCGGCACTGAGCCGGACGCCGGACGGGTGGAAGCTCAGCGCCCTGGACCAGCTGCCGGTGGGTGCCCGATGAGCCGCACGAAGACAGCCGAGGCCCAGGCGGCCCAGGCGGCCGAGGCGGCCGAGGTGCCGCCGAACCCGGCGGCGGCCGATGTCGTTAACGCGAACACCGCCGAGGCCGAGGTGACGAGCGAGCCAACCGCCGAGGCCGAGGTGACGAGCGAGCCAACCGCCGAAGCCGACCCGGCCGAAGGCGAAGCCGAGGCCACCCCCGCCGAACCCCGTCCCGTCTGGCGCCGCCTCCCCGTTCTCCTCCTCGCCGCCGCTCTGGTCCTCACCGGTGCCGGTGTCTGGTTCACCCTCGAAGCCCGGTCCGCCGCCACCACGCCCGCCGCCACCAACCTCGCGCTCACCGATGTCGGTGCCACCGCCGACGTCACCTCCGCCGTCACCCTCGCGATGAACCGGATCTTCTCCTATTCCTACGACCGGACCGACGTCACCGAAAAGGCCGCCGCCGCCGTCCTGCGCGGGTCGGCGAAGGATTCCTACGACAAGCTCTTCGCCGAAGTCAGGCGGAAGGCCCCGGAACAGAAACTCGTGCTCACGTCGCGCGTTTCGGCCATCGCGGTGCAGGAACTCAAGAATGGTCACGCGCGGTTACTCGTCTTTCTCGACCAATCGGCCGTACGGGCCGACAACAATGCGACTGACAGCGCCGCAGCGCAGCTTTCCGTGACCGCGGAGCACACCGGTGGCGGCTGGGTCGTCACCGAGCTCGAACCCCGCTGAAAGAACGCACACTTCACCGTTTCCGGGAGCACCCGGAAGCGATCGGGAAACGCAAAAGGAGGACAACCATGTCCGTGGCAACGCAGCTGAGGAGACTGGCCGTGCTCACGTCGGCGGCGGCCGTCGTGCTGACCGGGGTCGCCGTCACGCCGGCCTCGGCCGACGTCATCGAAATCCCGGTGTCGTACAGCGTGAACGGCACCACCACGGTGAAGAAGACCGGCAGCACCATGAAGCTCGGCCCCGGCACCCTCCAGGGCAACCTGATCATCGACGACCAGACCGGCTCGGTCGGGCTCAGCGCGAACCTGTCGCTGCCGACGTCGCAGGCCGACATCTCGCTGGTTTCCGGCCTGTTCCGGATCAAGGCCAAGGTCAAGGTGATCCCGCTCGGGCCGGCCACCGGCACCATCGCCGACGGCACGCTGACCACGCACGCCAAGGCGAACATGGAGATCTCCGACATCTGGGTCGGGCTGCTGGCACCGGTGATCCCGCTGCCGACCGTGCCCGGTGCCTGCCGGACGAAGACCCCGGTCGACCTGAACCTGGTCGCGCCGAACATCGACATCACGTCGCCGACCATCACCATCGGCGCCACGTACACGATTCCCGAGTTCAACAACTGCTTCATCGCCGACCTGGCGCTCGGCGCCCTGGTTTCCGGGCCGGGCAACACGATTTCGCTCGACCTGACCGCTCCGCAGAGCTGACCGACCGGGTGGCGGGCGACCCCGCCCGCCACCCGTCCGCCCGGGAAGATCAGCAGGGCGCGGTGACGTTTTCCTTCAGCACGAAGCTGTCGTTGTCCCCGGCGGAGACGGCGAACACCGGCCCGCACGTCACCGGCTCCGACTCCGTGACGAAGTCCGAGCCCCAGTTGACGATGTCGCCGTTGGCCTTGAAGGCCAGGTTGTGGTTGAACCCGGCGTCGATGCCGACGACGTCGGACAGCGCCGCGTCCGGGACGTCGATCTGCTTGTAGTTGTCCCGGCCCCACGCGTAGACGCGTCCGTCCTTGAGCGCCAGGCTGTGGCTGAACCCGGCGGAGATCGCGGTGACCCCCGAGGACAGTCCGGCCGGGACGGTCGCCTGTCCGTAGGTGTTGTTGCCCCAGGCCAGCACCCCGCCGTTCTTCAGGACGAGGTTGTGGTCGCCGCCGGCGGAAATCGCGGTGACGCCGGTCTGCGCGAACGCCGGCACGTCGGTCCGCGTTCCCCAGCTCACCACCTGCCCGCCCTGTTTCAGGGCCAGGCTGTGCATGTTGGTCGTCGAGATCGCGATGACGCCGCTGCTCACCGAAGCCGGCAACGTGGTCTGGCCGTACCAGTTGTTGCCCCAGGCGATGACCTTGCCGTTCTTGAGGGCGAGCTCGTGGCCCCAGCCGGACGAGATCTGGCCGACGCCGGACTGCGCGTCGGCGGGGACCACGTTGGCGCCCCAGTTGTTCGCACCCCAGGCGAAGACCGCGCCGCTCTGCAGGGCCAGCACGGTCGTGCTGCCCGCCGACACGGCGGAGACCCCGGACAGCACGTTCGGCGGCGGGACGGTGATGCCGTAGTCCTGCTTCCCCCAGGCGATCACCCCGCCGACGGTGGCCGCGGACGCCGGCGACGCGCACAGCGACAGGGCCATCGCCGCCGAGACCGTCAATGCGGCTCCCCGGAGCGATACCCGTTCACAACGTGAAGCAAGTGGCACGGTAGCCTCCTTTCTCCCGATTCGTTATCCCCGATTGCTTCGGCAAGATCGTGAATGGTAGACCGTTCCCGGCACCGTTCGAGCCGCCGGTGCTTCTTTGTCAAAATCCGATGAAAGCCCCGGCGAGCCTGCGCGCGACCGCACAAGAAACCCCGGCCGCCCCGGCCCGGCGGACTGCCGATGCCACAAACTCTTGTTCCGTAATGAACTCGCGAGTAGCCTCATTCCCGGCAGATGGACCTCCACCTCGCACGTCGGTGAATTCACGTCCCGCCGCTCGGGGCAATGGGGGCGGGCGGACGTGATCGGCAGAGCAACGACGGCGAGCAATCGATCAGCCAAAAGCCGAGACTGTACTGAATCAAAGGAGATGGGTATGTCCCGACTCAGCAGGCTGTCCGCCGGAATCGCGACCACCGCTACCGCCGTCGGCGCCATCGCGGTCCTGACCGCGGGCACGGCGGCCGCCGCCACGATCACCTACACGGCCGGCGGCACCACGCCCCTGACCTACACCTGCTCGTTCCCGGGCATCACGCCGCAGCCGGTCCTCGTCACCTCGCACCTCGACGCGGACGACTCGGTCCCGGCCGGCGGCACGGTCACCCCGGTCAACGTGGGCGGCTCCGCGACGATCAGCGCCGGTGTCCACGCGCTGCTCACCGCGGTCGGCTACGACGGCATCCAGGGCACCGCCACGGTGCCGGTGACGGCGGCGTCGGGCACCCTGTCGCAGCCGGCGGCCACCGGCCTCGACATCCCGCAGACGATCTACCCGGCCGGCGGGCCGATCACGGTGAACATCTCGCAGGTCGCCACCTCGACGGTGCCGACCTACACCGCGCCGGCGACGCCGGGCACGGACACGCTGTCGATGGGCAACACGGTCACGGCGAACCTCCAGTTCCACAAGAAGGCGACCAACACCTGGACGCCGTGGACGATGAGCTGCACCCTGAAGGTCACCAACCCGGCCCAGAACGTGGCGTTCAGCCCGAGCATCACGATCTCCTGACCCGGTTCCCGGTGCGGGCCTCCTCGCGAGAGGGGCCCGCACCGGGTTTTCCGTCTTCCGCACCCCGAACACACCCAGGGAAACCGATGCCACGTCGAGTCCGGCCCCGCTCCGTCACGGTGACCGCCCTGGCGGCCGCCGGTCTGCTGTCCGCGGCGAACGGCGCGCTGACCGGGGTCGGTTCGGCCGCGCCCGGCCCCGCGGTCCCGCCGGACACCCAGGCGACGGCGTCGGTCTCGGTGCACTGCCCGTTCGCCGCCCCGCTCGGCCCGCGCGCGCTCACCGTCGAGACGACGGCGACGCTGCCCGCGCAGGCGAAGACCGGGACGTCGGCGACGATCGGCGGCTACTCCGTCAAGCTGACCCTCCCCCGCGACGTCGCGCTCTCGTTCCTGCCCGCCGGCGCCACCACCGGTTCGCTGCGCGGCGCGCTGCAGCTGGACCTCACGGTGCAGCAGGACGACCGCTCGGACCGGGTTCCGGTTTCCCTGGTGGTGGCCCCGACCCCGCTGCCGGAGACCGGGGACGTCGTCCTGACCGCCACCGGCACCGTGCCGGAGATCGCGATCAACACGATCGGCGCCGTCACCTTCGACGTCACCGCGCCGGCCCTCACGCTCGAAGCCGTCCCGGCCGCCGACGCGCCGGCGGCCGGCACCGCGCCGCCGAAGGTCGCGTGCACCCTCGACGACGGCCAGAAGACGACGCTGGGCAAGGTCCTCGTGCTCCCGAAGGTGACCCCGGGCACGAAGGAGAAGCAGGCCGCCGCGGCCGGCGAGGCGACGACCCAGGACGAGCCACCCGCCAACGTGTACACCCAGCCGCTCGGCCTGGTCAGCATCCTGACGAAGTCGACGGTCAAGAAGCTCGGCGCGACGGTCGTCGCCAACCCGTCGCTCCTGGTCGACGGGTTCATCAACGTGAACCTGGACACCGGCGACTCGTGGGTCACCGGCTCGTCCGCGTTCAGCCCGGTCACCGCGACGTTCCTCGGCTTCGGGTTCGTGCCGGTGAGCGCGACGGTCGAGTTCCTGCCGGTCGAGTACGAGACCCAGCGGATGATCGAGTTCTCCGGCAACCTGTACACCGACCCGGTCACGCAGCTGCCGTCCCTGCACGCGGACATGAAGGTGATGGCCCGGATGAGCCACGCCGAGATCAACGGCGTCCCGCTCGACCTCGGCCCCGACTGCGTGACGAAGGACCCGGTGCACCTCGTGCTGGACGGCCCGTACGAAGCGTTCGGCGTCGGCCACGTGAGCACCGAACCGAACGGCGGGTTCACGCTGCCGGGCTTCAAGGGCTGCAGCTCCGGCGGGCAGGACCTCAACCCGCTGCTCGACGGCATGAGCTCGGGCCCGGGCAACCAGGCCTACGTCGACACCTACAACCTGGTCGGCTGCACCACGCCCGACCCCGCCGACTGCGAGCCCGGCTCCAACCCGCCGGCGCCGGGCTCCCCGGGCGCGGCGGCGAAGAAGGCGGTCGCGAAACCGAGGTAGCACCGAACCGAGGGGGAACAACGATGAGGATCGCACCAGCTCTGGCGGCGGCCTTGCTCGTCACGGGCCTGGCGACGGAACCGGCACGGGCGGCGACGGCCTTCCAGGCCGGTCCGGTCGGCTACACCTGCCAGTTCCCCGACAATTCGCCGCAGACGGTGAGCCTGGCGGCCGGGTTCACCGGTCCGGACACCGTCGCCCCCGGGGCCGGCATCGGGCTCTCGGACGTCTCCGGCAGCGTCACGCTGTCCCCCGCCGCGGCGGCGTGGTTCACCAGCCTGGGCAACGACGGCCTCGCGGGCGGGCGGGTCGCGCTCTTCACCGAGGCGGTGAACGCCCCTCGCTCGACGTCCAACCCTCCCGCCGCGACGATCCAGCCGACGACGTGGGGCTCCGGCCCGGCCACGGTCGAGTTCACCGGCGGGCGGGGGTCGCACACGGCCGGCCCCTCGGGCACGATCACGTTCACCGCGGGCCGGCTCATCCTGCTGATGTCGCTCCACCGGCCGACCGGCGGGACGTCGTTCTACTCGGTGATCTGCCGGCCCCAGGACGGCCAGGACACCGCGTTCACCCCGGCCCTGCCGATCCGATGACCCGAGGGGAAACGATGAGGTTCGGAACGACTGCCGCGGCGGCCCTGCTCGTCACCGGCGTGACGACGGGAACGGCGTCGGCGGCCCCGGTGACACCGCAGACCGGCACCTTGACCTACACGTGCACCTACCCCGGCATCCCGGCGCAGAGCACGACGTTCACCGGCTCGTTCGCCGCCGAGGACCACGTGCCGCCGGGCGGGACGTTCACCCTCACCGGCGTGCAGCTGACCCATGTCCTGTCCCCGGCGGTCCGCTCGCTCTTCACGGCCGCCGGCTACGACGCGGTCCGGGGGTCGTTCGGCGCCTCGATCACCGCGACGAACGCAACCCCGGCCACCGCGTCGATCTCGGGCGGCTTCCCCGAGCAGGCGGTCCCGGCGACCGGCGGGCTGACCTTCCCCGAGTTAGCGGGCGACCTGACGTTCACGGCCGGCGCGGCGGGGTCGATCGGGTTCGCGCTGGGCGCACAGGTCAGCGAAAGCCTGCAGTTCCACAAGAAGCCGACGGGGACGTGGGTCGCCTTGTCTTCGACCTGCACGGTGAAGGTGACCAGCCCGGCGCAGAACCGCGCGTTCCAGCCGGACCTCGCGATCTCCTGACGCGGCGGTCGCCGCCGGGGCGCAGGGTTCGACCTTCGAGGAACCCGTGGCGGGCCGCGGCTACTGCGATGTCCACTGTGGACGCGAACCGCCCGACCGCGGTGACGGCAGCAGGTCGCTGACCGGGTACCGCAGGGGCAGCGGGGCCGACCCGGCCCGCAGCGCCAGCTCCATCTCGAACCGGGCCGACGGGTCGCGCAGGCTCTCGCCGAACGTCGCCTGCAGCTGGCGCATGCGGTAGCGGACCGTCTGCGGGTGGACGCCGAGGCGCTCGGCGATCTCCACCACGTTGCCCTGGCTGTCGAGCCACGCCCGCAGCGTCTCCAGCAGCCGCTCCTGCTGCTTGCCCGTCATGTCCGCCAGCGGGGCGAACAGCCGGTGCCGGAGCGTGCCGACCAGGCCGGTGTCGCTGTTGACCAGCAGCGTCGCCAGGTGCTCCTCGGCGCGCAGCACCGGCCGCGGCGCCAGCACGCCGCGCTCGGCGAGCTGGAGGGCGTTGCGGGCCCAGCGCAGGGAATCGGCGACCGAGGCGAGCGGGACGGACGGGCCGATCGACAGGCGGCAGTCCGGCAGGGCCACCTGCAGCGCCGCCAGCCGCGCGCCGCTCAGCTCGCCGGGGACGACCAGCTTCGGGTCCGGGGTGTCGAGCTCGGCGAGGACGTCGGCGTCCAGCCCGGCGTGGCGGCGGGCCGGGGCGACGCCGCCGGACGGGCAGATCGCCACCGGGGTCGCGTCCGAGGGCACCGGCCAGCCGATCAGCTGCGCCAGCTCGGCAATCGCCTTCGGGGACGCGGGCGGCGTCTCCAGGATCAGGTGCAGCAGCTTGCGGCGCCAGGTGTCCAGCGCTCCCGCCGTGCGCGCCTTCGCCTCCAGGTAGCCGTCGAGCGCGACCGAGGCCAGTTCGTCCATGAACGCCAGCATCGCGTCGGCCAGCTGCGACATCACCGCCGAGGAAAGCCCGCTCCGCCGCCCGACGCGCATGATCCGCCGCCACGACACGCGCGCGCCGACGCGGTAGGCCGACTGCAGCGTGTCGAGGCTGCGGCCTTCGCGCATTTCGTTCTGCCCCAGCCGGTGGTGCACCTCGTGGGACTGTTCCTTCGACACGGTCGGGTCGGCGATCTGCGCCACGAACAGCGTGATCGCGTATTCGACGCCGGCCCGGATCGACTTGCCGTACGGCCCGTCGAGCGGGCGCGCGTAGGCCGGGATGGTCGCGCGGATCTCTTCGACAATTTCGGCGGCGAGACTGGCCAGTTCCGGGCGCAGGATGTCGGCGAGCTTGCGGGGTAGTGCGGCGGGCGGCGCAGCGTGTTCGAATCCGCGCTCCACCGTCATCGCAGCTCCTTCGCTCCGCCCCGGGAATCCGGCCGCGGAACACCCGCGACCGGGCACCCCGCGCCTGTTGCGGGGATGACAACGGACACATCGAAAAACTAACGCCAAACGTGTCACGTCCGTGAAAGAAAACCGATTTCTTGTCACCGGGGTGACAAATTTCGGGGCGCCTGGCTGCGATCGGCTGACAAGTGTCCCGCCGAGTGCACTGTTGCGTGCGTGCGAACGGGCGAACGCCGTAACGAGCGCCCCGCGCTGCGGTTACGCCTCCCGCTTGTATCATGTGGTTGATACAAGCTTCGGGAGGTACCGCATGCCGTGGGACAACGTGCTCGCCGTCGGGCTCTTCACGGGCCTGATCGGGCTGGCGATCCTGATCGTGCTCTGGCCGGGCGAGAAGCACGGTAAGCGCTTGCTGGAGCGCTGGGGCGTGGCCGAACCCAGCGCCGCCGAGGTCGCGCTGGCCGTCCGGTACCTCAAGCGGCGCCGGCTCTGGTACCCGTGGCTGTTCCTCGCGATCCCGCCGCTGCTCGACGACGGCGGAGCGGGCACGATCGTCGTGACGCTGCTGCTGGGCGGCCTGATCGCCGAACTGCTGGCGCAGCGCCCGGCCCGCGGGCCCCGCCGGGAGGCCGTGCTGGCCCCGCGGACGCTGCGGGACGTCGTCCCGGTGTGGGTGCTGGTGCTCGGCGGGCTGGCGGCCGTGGCCGCGGTGGCGCACCTGGCGCTGACGGCCCAGGGGAAGCTGCTGGCGGTGGCCGCGGGCACGGTGGTGGTCTGCGCGGCGATCACGCTGCTCGCGGTGCGCCGCCCGGCCGTCGGCGAGCCGCGCACCGACCTGGCGCTGCGCACCCGCAGCGCCCGGGTGGCGATCGGGCTGGGCATCGGCGCGTGCACGGCGATCGGCTGGCCGGCCGGCGACTTCGGGTCGTTCCTGGTCGTCGTGGCCGGTTTGGCGGCGTTCCTGGCGGTCACGGCCCCGGTGAAACGGCAGCCGGCCGCCGCGTGAAGATCGTCGTCGACACCGAGACCGGGCTGGCCCCCTGGCGGCAGGTGCACGACCAGGTGGTCCGGGCGGTCACGACCGGCGCGCTGCCCGAGGGCACCCGGCTGCCCCCGATCCGCCAGCTGGCCCGTGACCTGGGCCTGGCCTCGGGCACGGTGGCCCGCGCCTACCGCGAACTGGAGGCGGCGGGCTGGGTGACGACGGCCCGCGCGCGCGGCACGGTGGTGACGATCCCGCCCGGCCGCCCGGACCCCGGCGCCCTGCTCCGGACGGCCGCCGCGGACTTCGCGACCCAAGCACGTGACCTGGGCACCGACCTCGACACCGCCCTCGACGCCGTCCGCGCGGCCTGGTCGTGAGTGGGAAACAGTGTTCTAACCCTGTTTCCCACTCACGAGCAGGCGACCCACCGCGGACAGGACGGGCTCCAGGACCTCGACCTCGCGCGGGGTGCCCACGCACTCGGTGATCCCCGCGCCCACCACGTCGTAGCGCGCCAGCGCGTCCAGCTCCGCCACCAGGCGGTCGATCGTCCAGCCGGCCGGCTCCGGGTAGTTCAGGCCCGGGAACTCCGCCGGGTCGAGGACGTCGAGATCCACGTGGACGTACAGCTTTTCCACGCCGGCCAAGGCGCCGGGGGATTCGGCCACGAGTCCCCGCGCAACCGCCGCCCGCTCCTCCGGGTCGAACACACGGGTCCCGGCGAGCGCCACGTTGCCGGGTGTCAACGCCGGGTCCGCGGCGAACTCCGGGTCGCCCTCGCCGAACAGCGACCGCAGCACCATCCCGTGGAACGCCCCCGACGGCGACGATTCCGCCGTGTTCAGGTCCGGGTGGGCGTCGAACCACGCGACACCCAGCCCGGGTCCGTACCGGAACCGCGCGACCCCGATCGGGACCAGCTCGACACCGCAGTCGCCGCCGATGGTCAGGACCGGCCCGCCCGGCGCCTCCAGGGCCGCCAACTGGGCCGAGCGGTTCGGGCCGGTCAGCACGGCCCGGGACGCGACCCCGGCGTCCACTTCGGACACCGCACGCGTCTGCGGGACGTGGTGGACGGGCCGGCCGAGCACGTGCCCGGCCAGCTCCGCCAGCGCCAGACAGCCGTCCGGCAGCTCTCCCGCGCGCGGGCCCACCGCGCCCTGCCGCTGCGGTACCGCGTTGATCAGCATCCGCCGAGCGTATCGCTGCCGCCCCGGGGGGGGGGGGGGGGTTTGGGCGGGTGAGAACGCCCGACCCCACCCCACCCCCGCAACCGGGGCGCAGGGGCGCGCCCCCCCCGCGCGCGTGCGTGGCCGGCCGGCTACAACCGCGCCTTACCACTCACGAGCGCTCACTCGAGGACGAGCAGGAGGTCGCCGCCTTCGACCTGCTGGACCGCGGTGATCGCCCGCCGGGCCACCTTGCCGCCGGCCGACGCCGTGATCGACGCCTCCATCTTCATCGCCTCGATCGTCGCGACCGTCGCCCCGGCCTCGACCGTGTCGCCCTCGGCGACCTGCAGCGTCACCACGCCCGCGAACGGCGCCGCGATCTGCTTCGGGTTGCCCTTCTCGGCCTTCTCCGTCGCCGGGATGTCCGACGCGATCGACTTGTCGCGGATCTGGATCGGCCGCAGCTGGCCGTTCAGCGTCGACATCACCGTGCGCACGCCGCGCTCGTCGGCCTCGCCGATGGCCTCCAGCTCGATGAGCAGCCGCACGCCCGGCTCGAGGTCGACCGAGTACTCCTCGCCCGGGCGCAGCCCGTAGAAGAAGTCCTTGCTCGGCAGCACGGACGTGTCGCCGTAGGCCTCGCGGTGCGCCTCGAACTCCTTCGTCGGGCCGGGGAACAGCAGCCGGTTGAGCGTCCGGCGCGGGTGTTCGGCCAGCGCGGCACGGTCCTCTTCGGACAGTTCGACGACCGGCTTCGCGGCCGCCCGGCCCTCCAGGGCCTTGGTGCGGAACGGCTCCGGCCAGCCGCCCGGCGGGTCGCCGAGCTCGCCGCGCAGGAAGCCGATCACCGAGTCCGGGATGTCGAACTTGTTCGGCTCCGCCTCGAAGTCGGCCGGTGAGACACCGGCGCCGACCAGGTGCAGCGCGAGGTCGCCGACGACCTTGGACGACGGCGTCACCTTCACCAGGTGGCCGAGGATCTTGTCCGCGGCGGCGTACATCGCCTCGATGTCCTCGAACCGGTCGCCCAGGCCCAGCGCGATGGCCTGCGTGCGCAGGTTCGACAGCTGCCCGCCGGGGATCTCGTGGTCGTAGACGCGCCCGGTCGGCGACGCCAGCCCGGCCTCGAACGGCGCGTAGATCTTGCGCACGCTCTCCCAGTACGGCTCCAGGTCGCCGATCGCCCGCAGGTCCAGACCGGTGGTCCGGGCCGAGTGGTCGGTGGCCGCCACGATCGAGGACAGCGACGGCTGCGACGTCGTGCCCGCCATCGACGACACCGCGCCGTCGACGGCGTCCGCCCCCGCGTTGATCGCCGCGAGGTAGGTGGCCAGCTGGCCGCCCGCGGTGTCGTGGGTGTGGATGTGCACCGGCAGGTCGAACTCCTTGCGCAGCGCGGTGACCAGCTTGGTCGCCGCGGGCGCGCGCAGCAGCCCGGCCATGTCCTTGATCGCCAGGACGTGCGCCCCGGCGCCGACGATCTGCTCGGCCAGCTTGAGGTAGTAGTCGAGCGTGTAGAGCTTCTCGCCCGGGTCGGACAGGTCCGAGGTGTAGCAGAGCGCCACCTCGGCGACCGCGGTCCCGGTCTCGCGCACGGCTTCGATGGCCGGGCGCATCTGCTCGACGTCGTTGAGCGCGTCGAAGATCCGGAAGATGTCGATGCCGGTCTTCGTCGCCTCCCGGACGAACGCGGTGGTCACCTCGGTCGGGTACGGCGTGTACCCGACGGTGTTCCGCCCGCGCAGCAGCATCTGGAGGCAGATGTTCGGCACGGCCTCGCGCAGCGCCGCGAGCCGCTCCCACGGGTCTTCGGCGAGGAACCGCAGCGCGACGTCGTAGGTCGCACCGCCCCAGCACTCCAGCGACAGCAGCTGCGGCAGGGTGTTCGCCACGACCGGCGCGACCGCGAGGAGGTCCTTCGACCGGACGCGGGTGGCGAGCAGCGACTGGTGCGCGTCGCGGAACGTCGTGTCGGTGACGCCGATGTGCGGCGACTTCCGCAGCCACTCCGCGAACCCGGCCGGGCCCAGCTCGACCAGCTTCTGCTTCGACCCCGGAGCCGGCTCGGCGTCCTTCGCGAGCTTCGGCAGCTTCAGCGTGGCATCCGGCGTCTTCGGCCGGTCGCCGTGCGGCTTGTTGACCGTCTGGTCGGCGAGGTAGGTCAGCAGCCGCGTGCCGCGGTCGGCGGACTGCCGCGCGGTGAGCAGCTCCGGGCGCTGTTCGATGAACGACGTCGTGACGCGCCCGGCGCGGAAGTCCGGGTCGTCGAGGACGGCCTGCAGGAACGGGATGTTCGTCGCGACCCCGCGGATCCGGAACTCGGCAACGGCGCGGCGCGCGCGGCCGACGGCCGTGGAGAAGTCGCGGCCGCGGCAGGTGAGCTTCACCAGCAGCGAGTCGAAGTGGGCGCTGATCTCGGTGCCGGAGAAGGCGGTGCCGCCGTCGAGGCGGATGCCCGAGCCGCCCGGCGAGCGGTAGGCGGAGATCATCCCGGTGTCCGGGCGGAAGCCGTTGGCCGGGTCCTCGGTGGTGATGCGGCACTGCAGCGCGGCGCCGCGCAGGTAGATCTTGTCCTGGGACAGCCCGAGGTCGGCGAGGGTCTCGCCGGAGGCGATCCGCAGCTGCGACTGCACGAGGTCGACGTCGGTGACCTCTTCGGTGACCGTGTGCTCGACCTGGATGCGCGGGTTCATCTCGATGAAGACGTGCTTGCCCTGCTTGTCGAGCAGGAACTCGACGGTGCCGGCGTTGCGGTAGCCGATCTGCTTCGCGAACTTGACCGCGTCCGCGCAGATCCGGTCCCGCAGCTCGGGGTCGAGGTTCGGGGCCGGGGCCAGCTCGACGACCTTCTGGTGGCGCCGCTGCACCGAGCAGTCGCGCTCGTAGAGGTGGATGATGTTGCCCGCGCCGTCGGCGAGGATCTGCACCTCGATGTGCCGCGGCTCGACGACCGCCTTCTCCAGGAAGACGGTCGGGTCGCCGAAGGCGGACTCGGCCTCGCGCGCGGCGGCCTCGATGGACTCGCGCAGCAGGGCGGGGTCCTCGACCCGGCGCATCCCGCGGCCACCACCGCCGGCGACGGCCTTCACGAAGACGGGGAAGCCGAGCTCTTCGGCCGCCGCGACCAGCGCGTCGACGTCGCTGGAGGGTTCGGAGGACCCCAGCACCGGGACGCCGGCCTCGCGCGCGGCCTTGACCGCGCGGGCCTTGTTACCGGTGAGTTCGAGGATGTCGGCGCTCGGCCCGACGAACGTGATGCCCGCTTCTTCGCACGCGCGCGCGAGATCGGGGTTCTCCGAGAGGAAGCCGTAGCCGGGGTAGACGGCGTCGGCCCCCGCCTTCTTCGCCGCGGCGACGATCTCGTCGACCGAGAGGTAGGCGCGCACGGGGTGACCGGGTTCGCCGATCTCGTACGCCTCGTCGGCCTTCAGGCGGTGCAGCGAGTTGCGGTCTTCGTGCGGAAACACGGCGACCGTCCCCGCACCGAGTTCGTAGCCGGCGCGGAACGCCCGGATCGCGATCTCCCCGCGGTTGGCCACCAGAACCTTGCGGAACATGCCCGGTCCTTCCCTCTTGGATCGGTAAGTCAACGCACGTTACCCGGTTCTTCCCGCTCTGCGGGAGCTCAGTCCCGGGTGATGGACATCATGCGTCGCGCAGGGTTGCCGGGCGGGTCGTCTGGGCAGCTTTTCAGGATCCCGGCGGCGCGTAAAGCAGCCGGTTGGCGGTGCCGCCCGGGACGCCCTTGAGGACGTCCGGCGTCGCCGCTTCGACCAGGGCTTCGTCCACCTGGGCGGGGGTGTCGCCGGGGTGCTGAGCGCGGTAGAGGGCGGCGACGCCGGCCGCGAACGCCGCCGCCATCGACGTGCCGGACTCCGGGCTCGCGCCGGTGCCGCCCGCGACCGGGCACGGGATGTCGGCGCCCGGGGCGTAGAGGTCGACGTCCTGGCCGGAGTTCGACGTCTTGTCCGGCCGGTCCTGGGCGTCCGAGGCGGCGACGGTCAGCGCCTCGGGCACCCGGCCCGGCGAGAAGCCGTCGGCGTCGGCGGTCTCGCTGCCGGCCGGGACGGCGATCGGCACCACCTCGGCCAGCCGTTTCACGGCGGCGTCGAGCTGGTCGTTGGGCACCCCGCCGATGCCGAGGACGGCGACCGCGGGCTGCTGGGCGTTCTGCGCGACCCAGTCGATGCCGGCGATGATCTGGTCGGTGGCGCCGCCGCCGCCGGAGTCGAGCACGCGCACGGGCACGATCTGGGCGCCCTTCGCGACGCCGTAGTCCTTGCCGGCGGCGATGCCGGCGAGGCGGGTACCGTGGCCGTTGGTGTCGGAGGTGTCGGTGCCGCCGTTCAGGAAGTCCCGCCCCGGTGCGACACGGCCCTGGAAGTCGGGGTGCCTCGCGTCGACGCCGCTGTCGATGACGTAGATGGTGACGCCTTCGGCCGCGGTCGCGTAGTGGTAGGTGTGGTCGAGGCCGGTGCGCTGGTCGATCCGGTCGAGGCCCCAGCCGGGCGGATCGGGCTGCACCCCGCCGCTCGAGACCTGCCCGGCGAGCACGGCCACGGCCGCGAGAAGCATCCTCATGATCGTCGTGGTACCCCGGCGGTGCCCGGACGACAACTCAGAGCCGTCGCCCGTTCGGCTGATTCCGCGCGATCAGGACGCCGGCGACCACCCCGAGCACGAGCGAGACCCCGAAGACGATCAGCCCGGCGAGGTTCGTCCCCTCGGGTTCGGACTTCCCGACGGCGACCGCGATCCCGAGGGCGGCGACGGACCAGCCGGCGGCGAACCGCCCGGCCCCGGTGACGCCGGCCAGCACCGGAACGGCGACGGTGAGGACGGCCGTGAGCGCGAAGGTGCCGGCGCTGCTGTCGGCGGAGCGTTGGACGGCGAGGCCGATCACGCCGATCAGGCCGACCGCCACCGCGGCCCAGCCGTACGGGCCGGGGCGCCGGAAGCCGACCTGCCGCCGGACGAGCCAGAGGGCCCCGGCTCCGGCGGCGAAGACGGCGAGCAGCCCGGCGAAGAGGAACCCGAAGGCGGCCCCGAGGTGGTGCCCTTCCTCGGCGGTGAGCGCCCGGCCGGTGGTGTAGGTCGTGACCAGCCCCCACAGGGCGGCGACGGCGACTCCGGCGCTGCGGCCGGACGTGGTGCCGGTTTCGAGAAGGCCGGAGACGATCGCGACGAGGGCGAGCGGCCAGACGTACCACTCGAGCCCGGGAAGCGCGCCGGCGAGCGTGTGGCTGTAGTCGCCGACGTTGTACTGGTATTCGAAAGCCAGGCTGACGGCCATGAGGACGCCACCGCCGATGGCGAGCAGCCCGAGGAAGACGGCGGCGGGATCACGGCGAGCGGCGGCCCGAGGCGCGGCGGGTTGCGACGGCCCGGCGGTTCCGGCCGCGACGGGATTCGGCGCCTCGGCGACCGGTCGTTCCTCCGTGGACTCGGCAGTGAGCGCCTTCGGCCCAGCCACCACAGCCTGCTCCGGCTCCGCCACCTCGGCCGCAGCCGCCGGTGCTTCGACCGGCTCGACCTCCGCCGACGCCGCTTCCACCTCGACCGTCGTCTCGCCCGTCGGGCCCGTCACCACCACCTTCCCCCGCCGCACCGCCGCCCCCGGCGTCACCGTCACCTCGGCTCCCCCGCCGACCTCCCGGACCGAGATCCACTCCTCCGACGCCTCGAACCGGCACGCCCGCGCCACCGGCGGCCCCAGCAACCGGATCCGCCGGCCGGCCACGTCCCCCTCGAAGCGCAGAACACCCGCGTCCGCCCGCACCACCGCGAACGCCATCGCGTCCGAAGCCGCCGCCGCGATGTGCTCGATGTCCGTCGAGGCCATGGCCCGGAGCGCCTCGAACGCCCCCATCGCCACCGGCAGGTTGTCGCTCGACAGCCTCCGGCGCAGCTCCGCCACCGCGCCCAGCCTCGTGAACGGGTTCTCCGCCCCGATCGCCGCCGCCAGGTCCGCCGGCACCGGCGAGGGCTTGATGCGGCGACGGCGGCTCTTCGCCAGGTACAGCTCGCCCTGCATCTCGATGTCGCGGCTCGGGGTCTGCTTCGGGTTGCGCTCGCGGACGCGGTCGAACAGGTAGTCGTACAGCTCGCCCAGCGCGATCCAGCCGTCCTCGTCGCGGTCGGCCTCGCCGGTGCGCAGGCCCTCCACCAGCGCCGACGTGAACACCGACGGCTGTGCGGGCTCGTCCGAGGCCAGGCGTGCGCCCTCGAAGGCGTACTCGATCGAGTTCGACGCCGTGATCACCGCCCGGCCGCGGCCGCCGCGGAAGCTGTCGAGCACGTTCGCGTCGCCCGACGCCCGGACCGCCACGCCCTGGCCGAACGCGCCGCCGTAGCAGCAGTCCAGCAGCAGGACGATGCTGCGCGAGCGGCTCTGCCGGATGCACTGCTGCACGAACTGCGCCGGCACCGCCGTCGACCGCAGCCGGTCGGGACGCGTGTTGCGGGCCGCGAAGTACAGCGCCCCCGAGTCGTCCTTCAGGCCGTGGCAGGAGAAGTGCAGCAGCAGGACGTCGTCGGGCTTGCCCTCCACGCAGAGGTCCTCGATCTCCGCCTGCACCGCGTACGCGGTCTCGTTCCGCACCACGCGCACGTCGAAGTCGCTGATCGCCCGGTCGGCGAGCACCCCGGCCAGGGCGTCGGCGTCCGCCGCGGGCGAGCCCAGCCGCTGGAGTCCCGCGTTGTCGTACTCGCCGTTGGCGACGATCAGCGCCCGCCTCCGCCCGGCCATACCGGTAGGAAACGCCCACCGCCCCCGGTGCGGCAATCAGCCGAACGGGCTCACCTACCCGGCGGTGCCGCCGAAAATCGTTTCCTGCTTCTCCAGGCAGACCACCGCGTCGAACGCCGAAGCCACATCCACCGGCACAGCCATGTGCGCGTGCCGGATGCCCGACGCCTCGGGACGCGCGACCACGCACGGCGCCCGCGAGGCCAGCGCCGCCTCGACGCTGCCTTTCGCGGGTTCGTCGAGCGCCTGCTCGAACATCCGGAACCCCAGCGGGAAGGCCGGATCGGACGCCAGGCCGGTCGTCGTCCCCGAGACGGCGGTCAACGCGAGCGCGAAGTACCGATCCCCCAGCTCGGCAGCCAGGTGCGTGCCCGCGGTGGGCGACCGCATGCCCGGCACCGGCGACAACGGGACACGCTGCAAGTGTCCGTTGTGGAGCATCAGCACGATCTTCTCGCCGGGGAACCGCCGCCGCAGCAGCCGCACGGTGGCCGCCATGTACGTGTCCCGCGACGAGCTCTGCGGCTCCGGCGCCTGCCCGGCCATCAGCGCGTCCAGCTCCCGCAGGTACAGGTCGACGCGCAACGCGCCCTCCGCGTCGTGCGCGGCTTCGGGCGCGACCGACTCGACGTGTCCCTTGAGGACAGTCAGCGCCACGGTGGCCGCATCCCGTGCCGCGACGCCCAGCTCCCGGTACCGGTCGGGCGCCGCCGCACTGCTCACCGACGCGTACGCCCCGCAGGCCGCCAGCGCCGTGTCCACAAGGGACACATTGGCGGGATCCACCCGCGCAAGTACTTCGCGCACCGCTTCCAGCGACGGCACCGGCGAACCCGCCGAGCTCGCCACGTCGAGGCCGGAGAACCGCACGCCCCGGCCGCGCAGCCAGGTCAGCATCTCGTGCACCTCGGCGGAGTCGCCGAGGCCGAAGGTGAAGCCGTCCCGCGCGATGTCGGCGACCTCGCCCGGGCCGCCCTGCAGCCACGCGTCGACCAGGTGCCCCTCCGGGAAGCCGCCCTCGAACCCGAGCACGGTGAACCCGCACTCGGTGACGAGGTGACGCAGGAGCCGGTCACGCAGCACACCGAACTCGCGGATGTGATGGTTGTTCTCGCCGATCGCGACGACTTCGGCGTCGCCGACCAGCTCGGCGATCTCGGCAACGGCGACGGTTCCTGTCATACTGGAGACACTAACGCAACAGGAGTAGCAGTTGGCAACCGAGATTTCCGGGACGAAGCGCCCGGGCGGCCGCACCGAGCGGACCCGCCTCGCCGCGCTCGAAGCCACCCTCGAGCTGCTCGGCGAGCGCGGGTACGCGGAGCTGACCGTCGAGGCGGTCGCCGAACGCTCCGGCGTGCACAAGACGACGCTGTACCGCCGCTGGGAGTCCGCCGAGGGCCTGGTCGCGGCGGCCCTGCTGATGGGCACCGAACAGGAGTGGGCGGCCCCGGACACCGGGTCCCTGGAAGGTGACCTGCGCGCCATCAACCTGGAGCTGGTCCGCTACTTCACGACGCCGGGCGAGCGCGAGCTCCCGACGGCGTCGATCTCGGCCGCGTTCCTCTCCGCGCGCGCCGCCGACGCCCTGCAGGAGTTCTACGTCGACCGCCACGCCCGCTCGGCCGCCGCCGTGCACCGCGCGGTCGAGCGCGGCGAGGTCCCGCCCGGCACCGACGCCGTCGAGGTGGTCCGGGTGGCCTGCGGGCCGGTCTTCTACCGCCTGTTCGTCTCCCGGGAAGGCGTGACGCCGGAGGACGCCGGCGTCGCCGCGAAAGCGGCCGCGGCCGCGGCGAAGGCCGGCGTGTTCACGGCAGCCGGCGGCGGTAGCGCATCTCCTCCAGCGTGACGCGCCCGTCGTCGACCGTCTCGGTCTGGCGGGCGTCGTCGTCCACCCAGCCCTGCCGGACGTAGAACGCCTTCGCCCGCTCGTTGGTCGCGAGCACCCACAGGACGGCGCTGTCTCCCGTCATGTTTTCGACAACGCGGTCGTGCAGCACCCGGCCGAGTCCCCGGCCCCAGAACTCCGGCAGCAGGTACAGCGCGTACAGCTGGGAAGGCCCGAAGGCGGCGAAGCCCACGACGATGCCGTCGTCCTCGGCGACCAGCACCTGCCCGGCGCCGTCGCCGATGCGCCGGGCCCACGCCGTGGCGCGCGAGGAAGCCGAGAGGCGCGCGAGGAAGTCCGCCGGGATCAGGCCGTCGTAGGCCGCCTGCCAGGACCGAACGTGGATCTCACCGATCGCCGGAGCGTCGGCCACCGTGGCGGCGCGGACCGTGCTCAACTCTTCTCCAGGTACTCCGCGCGGTCGACGTCGACGACGTCGCCGACCATCTGGGCCAGGCCCCGGTACTTCTTCAGGTCGGGGTCCTTTTCGACGATCTCCTGCGCGCTCTGCCGGGACGCGGCGATGACGTCCTCGTCCCGCAGCAGCGACAGCAGCTTGAGCGTGGACCGCTTGCCCGACTGCGCGGCGCCGAGGATGTCGCCTTCGCGGCGCAGCTCCAGGTCCAGCCGCGACAGCTCGAAGCCGTCCGTCGTGGATTCGACCGCCGCCAGCCGTTCGCGGGTCGCCGTGCCGTCGAGGGTCTCGGTGACCAGCAGGCACAGCCCCGGCACGCTGCCCCGGCCGACGCGGCCGCGCAGCTGGTGCAGCTGGCTGACGCCGAACCGGTCGGCGTCCATGATCACCATCGCGGTCGCGTTCGGCACGTTCACGCCGACCTCGATGACCGTGGTGGCGACCAGGACGTCCAGCTTGGCCGCCGAGAACGCGCGCATCACGGCGTCCTTGTCGTCGGGCGGCATCCGGCCGTGCAGCACGCCGATCTTCAGGCCCTGCAGCGGCCCGTGCTCCAGCTCGGGCGCGACCTCCAGCACGGCCAGCGGCGGCCGCTTGTCGCTCTTGTCCGACGGCGGCTCGTCGCCGATCCGCGGGCACACGACGTACGCCTGGTGGCCCTTGCCGACCTCTTCGCGCACGCGCTGCCAGATCCGCTCGAACCAGGCGGGCTTCTCGGCGACCGGCACCACGGTGGTGGCGATCGGCGACCGCCCGACCGGCATCTCCCGCAGCGCGGACACCTCCAGGTCGCCGTACACGGTCATCGCGACCGTGCGCGGGATCGGGGTCGCGGTCATGACGAGCACGTGCGGGCTGGTGTCGCCGGCACCGCGGGTGCGCAGCGCGTCCCGCTGCTCGACGCCGAAGCGGT
Source organism: Amycolatopsis sp. NPDC004625 (assembly GCF_040609695.1). Classification (NCBI taxonomy): domain Bacteria; kingdom Bacillati; phylum Actinomycetota; class Actinomycetes; order Pseudonocardiales; family Pseudonocardiaceae; genus Amycolatopsis; species Amycolatopsis sp. NPDC004625. Next base: position 237,924 of record NZ_JBEXKX010000001.1, on the reverse strand, counting down.
GCTGCTCGTCGACGACGGCGAGGCCGAGGTCGGCGAACTCGACGTGGTCCTGGATCAGCGCGTGCGTGCCGACGACGATCCCGGCTTCCCCGCTGACGATCTCCAGCAGCGACTTCTTGCGTTCCTTCGCGCCCATCGACCCGGTGAGCAGCGTCACGCGGGTGGCGTTCTCCGCCGCGCCCAGCTCACCGGCCTGGCCGAGGTCGCCGAGCATCTCCCGCAGCGAGCGCGCGTGCTGCGCGGCCAGGACCTCGGTCGGCGCCAGCATCGCGGCCTGCCGCCCGTTGTCGACGACCTGCAGCATCGCCCGCAGCGCGACGACGGTCTTGCCCGAGCCGACCTCGCCCTGGAGCAGCCGGTTCATCGGGTGTTCGGACGCGAGGTCCGCGGCGATCTCGTCGCCGATCCCCCGCTGGCCCGCGGTCAGGTCGAAGGGCAGCCGCTTGTCGAAGGCGTCCATCAGGCCGCCGCTGACGTGCGGGTTCGCCTTCGCCGGGCGCGAGATGGCCGAGTGGCGCCGCTGCGCGAAGATCAGCTGGACGGCCATCGCCTCGTCCCACTTCAGGCGCTTCTTCGACGCCTCCAGGTGTGCCCAGTTCTCCGGCCGGTGGATGCCGCGCAGCGCGTTGTCGAGGTCGGCGAGCTTGTGCAGCCGCCGCAGCTCGGCGGGCATCGGGTCGTCGTCGACTTCGAGGACGTCGAGGACCTGCCGCACGCACTTGGCGATCGACCAGGTCGGCATTCCCTGCGCCGCCGGGTAGACCGGGATGATCGCGGCCAGGAAGTCGTCCATCGCCTCCTCGGCGCGGTCGGCCTCGAACAGCTCGTACTCGGGGTTGGTCAGCTGCAGGGTGTCGCGGAAGGCGGACACCTTGCCGGCGAAGAGGCCGTGCTTGCCGGGGACCAGGTCCTTCTCGCGCCACGCCTGGTTGAAGAACGCGCAGGTCAGCCGGCGTTTTCCGTCGGTGATGACCATGTCGAGGATGGTGCCGTTGCGGGCCTTCATCCGCCGCTTGCTCACCTTTTCGATGCGCGCCAGCACGGTGGCGTGCTCGCCGAGCTCGAGCCCGGCGATGTCGGTGAGCTCACCGCGCTCGGCGTACCGGCGCGGGTAGTGGCGCAGCAGGTCGCTGACCGTCTCGATGTCCAACGACGTGGCGAGCGCCTTCGCCGTCTTGGCCCCCAGCAGCAGCGGCAGCTTGTCGCGCAGTCCGGCCATCTCGCTATTCGACTCCCATCAGCAGCACGGCGTCCGCCTGGCCGCTGGCGTAGCTCGTGAGCTCCACCTCCGGGTGCTCCACCCGCAGCTGTTCGGCGAGCTCTTCGGCGACCCCGGGCGGGGCGGCGGCCCCGCTCAGCACCGTCACCAGCTCCCCGCCGAGCGCCAGCATCCGGTTGAGCACCTTCATCGCGGCCGCGACGAGGTTGGTCTCGGACGCCGGCGCGGGCTCGATCAGCACCACCTCGTCGTCGACCAGGCCGACCACGTCACCGGACTGGGCCCGGCCCACCCAGGTTAGCGACTCTTCCTGGGCGATCCGCAGTTCGCCACGCCTGGTCGCGGCGGCCGCTTCGGCCATCGCGACGACGTCGTCGTTGGTGCGGCGGCCGGCGTCGTGCACGGCGAGGGCGGCCAGCACCTGCACCGGGGAGACGCACGGGATGACCACGACGTCCCGGTCGGCGGCCATCGCGTGCCCGGCCGCGGTATCGGCCGCCGCGGTGAGCGCGACGCTGCCCGGCAGGACGGTGACGTGCCGCCCGGCGGCCTCGTTGAGCAGGCTGATCATGTCCTCGACGCTCGGCGTCCCGCCCTCGGGCACGGCCAGCACCGGGATGCTTTCGGCGCGCAGCAGCTCGGCCAGCGCGCCGCCGTGGACGACGGCGACGACCGTGCGGTCGATCCCGCCGCCCGGCTCGATCGGCGTCGGCGTGAGCAGCGGCTCGACCCGGATCCTGCGCGGACGCCCCAGTGCGAGCCCGGCCTCGATGGCGCCGCCGATGTCGGCGCAGTGGACGTGCACGGCGTGGCTGCCCGAGCCGTCGCCGGCCACGGTGACGCTGTCGCCGAGGCCGCTCAGCTCCTTCCGCAGGGTCGGCAGGTTCGCCTCGTCGACGCCGTCCAGCAGGTACATGACCTCCCAGGCGTAGACCTCGGCGCTTTCCGTGTGGACCTCGAGGGCGTGGTCGTGCTCGGCGGGGGCGCCGGTGAGCACGTCGACCAGCGCGTCGAGCACGGCGACCAGCCCGCGCGCGCCGGCGTCGACGACTCCGGCCCTGGCCAGTGCGGGCAGCTGCTCCGGCGTCTTCTCCAGGGCGTGCGCGGCCTCTTTCGCGGCCTTCTGCGCGACTTCCGGCAGGGGGCTCGTGGCCCCGCGGACGGCGAGGGCGACGGCGTGCAGGACGGTGAGGATGGTCCCGGCGACCGGCCGGCTGACGGCGCCGGTGGCGACCTCGTCGGCGTGGCCGAGGGCCCTCGCCAGCCAGGGACCGTCCAGGTCCCCCTCGGCGCGGTCGGCGAGCCCGCGGATGACCTGGGAGAGGATGACGCCGGAGTTCCCCTTGGCGGCGGCGACCGCCCCGCGGGCGAGAACCTTCAGCGCTTCGGCCGCGGTTTCCGGCGTCGCTTCCGAGAGTTCGCGGGCCGCGCCGGTCATCGTGAAGAGCATGTTGGAGCCGGTGTCGGAGTCGGCGACGGGGTAGACGTTGATGCCGTCGATGGCCGGCCGCAGGCTCGCCAGGCTGCGCACACAACCCGCAGCCCAGGCCGACACCGCCGCCGTGTCCAGCACCCGCACCCCGTAACCTCCTACCCGGTCCCCGGGCAGCGTATCGACCCGGTGCCGGGGGGCCGGAACGCAGTAGTTACTATGGTCGAGTTGCCCAGTGCATCTGGGCTCTTTCTATGACCCAGATCCAAAGGAGTTCGACGTGGCTGCCGTGTGCGACGTCTGTGGCAAGGGACCGGGCTTCGGCAAGGCGGTCTCGCACTCCCACCGCCGTACCAACCGCCGGTGGAACCCGAACATCCAGACCGTTCACGCCAAGGTGGGTGTGTCCCAGCGCAAGCGCCTGAACGTGTGCACCTCGTGCATCAAGGCGGGCAAGGTCGTTCGCGGCTGAAGCGAAAGTTTGGGGTGGCGAGTGCTCGTGGAGAGCACTCGCCATTTTTTCGCTTCAGGTGTCCTCTGGGGGTCGAACCCCCAGACCCCCGCCAGGGGGCAAGCCCCCTGGACCCCCGGCGGGGTCACCTGAGCGGTCAACTCACTTCAGGAAATCGGTCAGCAGGTCCTTGAGCGTCTCCGGGTACTGCAGCACGCCGTGGTCCTGGCCTTCGAGGGTCTCGTGACGCGCGCCCGGCACTGCCTCGGCTGCCGCGCGGGCGCCTGACTGCAGTGCGTCGTCGCTCGCGCCGCCGCCGATCACCAGCGCCGGGATCGCGATGCGGGCCAGCGAGGCGCGCGGGCGGGCGTCCGGGCCGCAGATCGTCAGGTCGTACGGCAGCGTGTGCGCCAGCGCCGTGAACCAGCCCCAGACCGGGGCCTGCTTCATCCCCTCGATCATCTCCGCCGGGGTGCCCGCGACCTGCAGGAACGTCGCCACCGCGCCATCCCGGTCCCCCTCGGCCAGCCGCGCCCGCACCTCGTCGACGACGTCGCCGCGCGGGTGCTCGTCCGTCGCGTACGGCGGCTCGTACGCCACCACGCGGTCGATGCCGATGCCCGCCGCGGCCGCCTCCAGGGCCAGGATCGCGCCCGACGAGTGGCCGAACACCGACGCCGTCCCGCCCACCTGGGCAATCAAGGCGGCGAGGTCCTCGATCTCACGTTCCACCGCGTACTCGGGCGAGTCGCCGGAATCACCGCGGCCCCGCCGGTCGTAGTTGACCGCCGTGAAGTCGCCGGCCAGGACCTCGGCCAGGCCCACCGTGGTCGTGCGGTCGTTGAAGGCGCCGCCGACCAGGATCACCGGCGGGCCGTCGCCGCGCTGCTCGAAGAAGATGGTCGTGCCGTCGGCCGAAGTGACGTTCATGGTTTCCTCCGCAAAAGGGTTCGTTCACCCCTTGGTCGGAGCCGTCACGCCGATCCGGACACCGATCCTCAGGGAAGTTTCCAGTCCACCGGCGCCGCGCCCTGCTGCTCCAGCAGCTGGTTGGCCCGGCTGAACGGCCGCGAGCCGAAGAAGCCGTTGTGCGCCGAGAGCGGGCTCGGGTGCGCCGACTCGATGCACGGCACCTCACCCAGCATCGGGCGCAGGTTGCGCGCGTTGCGGCCCCACAGGATCGCCACCATCGGCTCCGACCGGGCCGCGAGGGCCTTGATCGCCTGCTCGGTGACCGCCTCCCAGCCCTTGCCCTGGTGCGAGTTCGACTTCCCGGGCTGCACGGTCAGCGACCGGTTGAGCAGCAGCACGCCCTGCTCGGCCCACGGCGTCAGGTCGCCGTTGGCCGGCAACGGGTGGCCGAGGTCCTCGGTGTACTCCTTGTAGATGTTGATCAGGCTCTTCGGGATCGGCCGGACGTCCGGCGCCACCGAGAAGCTCAGGCCGACCGCGTGCCCCGGCGTCGGGTACGGGTCCTGGCCGACGATCAGCACCCGCACGTCGTGGAACGGCTGCTGGAACGCCCGGAGCACGTGTTCACCCGCCGGCAGGTAGGTCCGGCCCGCGGCGATCTCCGCGCGGAGGAACTCCCCCATCGCGGCGACCTGCGGCGCCACCGGTTCGAGGGCTTTCGCCCAGCCTGCCTCGACGATGTCCTGCAGCGGTCGTGCGGTCACGGCGCGCAAGCCTACCGGGCGTGGCCGGCGTCACCCGAGCGGGTCGAGCCGCCTCAGCTCGGCGCGGAACCGCTGCGCCCGCTTGACGTAGGAATCGACGACGAGCGCGATGTTCTCCGCGCTGAACGACGTGTTCTCCCGCACCTTCCCCGGCACGCCGAGGGCGATCTCGCCGGTCTTGACGTGGGAGCCGTACGACAGGACCGCGCCCGCGCCGACCATGCCGCCGTCCTCGATCACCGAGCCGTTCAGCACCACCGAGCCGGACGCGATCAGGCAGCCGGTGCCGATCGTCGCCCCCTCGACGTGCACCGCGTGCCCGATCGCCGACGACGGCCCGAGGATCGTCGGGTGCCGCTCGGTGCAGTGCAGGACGCAGCCGTCCTGGACGTTCGACCGCTCGCCGATCTCGATGTAGCCGTGGTCGCCGCGCAGGACCGTCTGCGGCCACACCGAGGCGTGCGCGCCGATCCGGACGTCGCCGATCACCGTCGCGTCCGGGTGGACGTAGGCGTCGGGGTGGATCGTCGGTTCGAGATCACCGAGCGCGTAGATCGGCATGCCGCCTCCGGGTGACTGCGGTTTCACTTCCGGTGCGATTGGATCACGGCATCACCGCGAAGCCGAAGACCAGCCCGCTCGTACTCCTCCTCGTCGTGCTGACGTGGCTGCTCAGCCTGCCCGTGGCCACGCCGGCGCTCGCGAACGGCCTGGCCGGGACCCCGCCGATGGGCTGGAACAGCTGGAACCAGGTCCGCTGCTACGACCTCACCGAGGACGTGGTGCGCCGGGCCGCCGACGCGCTCGCCGACACCGGCCTGCGTGACGCGGGTTACAAGTACGTGGTCGTCGACGACTGCTGGCAGGCCCCGGCCCGCGCCGCCGACGGTTCACTCCAGCCGGATCCGAAGCGGTTCCCGCACGGCATCGCCGACCTCGCCGACTACGTCCACTCCCGCGGCCTGCTGTTCGGCATCTACGCCGTGCCGGGCAGCCGGACCTGCGCGATGGCGAACGACGCCTACCCGGCGGCCGGCATCGGCTCGCTCGGCCACGAACGCCAGGACGCCGAGACGTTCGACCGCTGGGGCGTCGACTACCTCAAGTACGACTGGTGCAACGCCGACACCGTCGACGGCCTCGACCGGAAGGCCGCGTTCGAGAAGATGCGCGACGAGCTCGCCGCGCTGCCCCGGCCGATCGTCTACGCGATCTCCGAATACGGCGTCTCCAGCCCGTGGACCTGGGCGCGGCCGGTGGCGAACCTGTGGCGCACCACCTACGACCTGGTCCCGACCTGGGAATCGGTGCTCGCGACGATCGACCGGCAGGCCGCGGTCGCGGTGCACAGCGGCTCGCCCGGCGGCTGGAACGACCCGGACATGCTGCAGGTCGGCAACGGCACCCTCACCGCCGACGAGGCCCGCGCGCACTTCAGCGTCTGGGCGGTGCTCAACGCGCCGCTGTTCGCCGGCACCGACCCGGCGAAGCTGGGCGACACCGACCTCGCGACGCTCGGCAACGCCGAAGCGATCGCCGTCGACCAGGACTTCGCGGGTGGCCAGGGGCGGCGCCTCGACACCGGCCCGGGCTACCAGGTGTGGGGGAAACCGTTGTCGGACGGCGGTTTCGCGGTGGTGCTGCTCAACACCGGCAGCACCACCGCGACCGTGTCGGCGGACATCCCCGGCACCTGGGCGGTCCGGGACCTGTGGGCCCACCGGGACACCGGAACCGGCGTGTCGGCGACGCTGCGCCCGCACGCGGCGGCCCTGCTGAAGCTCACACCGAGGTGAGGTCCTTGCCGTAGCAACGGCTTTCCGGCTCGTCCCGGTAGACGCCGAACTTCGGGATCTCGACGTACCCCGACGACGTGTACAGCGCGATCGCTTCCGGCTGCTTGGTCCCGGTCTCCAGGACCGCCCGCTTGCGGCCGCACAGCGCCGCCGTGCGCTCCAGCTCGGACAGGATCATCCGCGCGAACCCGCGCCCGCGGGCGGAATCGGCGACGTACATCCGCTTGAACTCGGCGTCGCCGTGCTGGAAGTCGGGCTCGGGGCCGTCGTGGGCGCGCCACGCGCCGCAGGCGACGGGCTCGTCACCCTGGTAGCCGACGAGGAACACGCCCTGCGGCGGGTCGAAGTCGGCGGGGGTCATCGAGGTGATGTCCTCGCCGCCGTAGCGCTCGACGTACACCTGCTGCACCGCGGCCATGAGCTGGGCCGCGTCGGGATGGTCGTAGGGGACCGGAACGATTCTCACGCTTCCGGAGCCTAGATCAGCGCCAGTGCGTCCAGCCGCCGTCTCGCGAAAACGGTTTCCCGTCGACGGTGATCCCGGAGCCGGCCATGGTCACGACGCCGATCGTGCGCCAGCCGTCCGGGAGCTCGGTGAACGGCGGGAAGGTGGCCGCCAGCGCGTGGTCCTCGCCGCCGGTGAGCACCCAGTCCAGGGGATCGGCACCCAGCGCGGCGCCGACTTCGGTGAGCCGCGCGGGGATGTCGAGGTCGGCGGTGCGGACGTCGATGCCGACACCGGAGGCCTCGCCGATGTGGCCCAGGTCGGCCAGCAGGCCGTCGGAGACGTCGATCATCGCCGTGGCCCCGGCCAGCGCGGCCTGCGGACCGGCTTCGTAGGGCGGTTCCGGGCAGCGCTGGGCGTTGACGACGCCGACCGGGGACCGGAAGCCGCGCCCGAGCACGGCCAGGCCGGCGGCGGCCCAGCCGAGCCGCCCGTTGACCGCGACCAGGTCGCCCGGCCGCGCGCCCGAGCGCGTCACCGGCTCACGGTCGCCGAGGTCGCCGAGCGCCGTGACGCTGATCACGAGCTGGTCGGCGCGGACCATGTCGCCGCCCGAGACGCCGATGCCGGCGCGTTCGGCTTCGGCCCACATACCGTCGGTGAGCGACTTCACGACGTCGCTGGGCGTCTCGGGCGGGCAGGCCAGGCCGACCAGGACGGTGGTCGGGGTGGCGCCCATGGCGGCGATGTCGGCCAGGTTGACCGCGACGGCCTTGCGCCCGACGTGCTCGGGCGGCGACCAGTCGAGCCGGAAGTGGACGCCCTGGACGAGGACGTCGGTGCTGGCGACCACCCGCCCGTCGGGGGCGGCGACGACGGCGGCGTCGTCACCCGGGCCGAGCAGCGTGCCCGGCGGCTGGCGCCGTCCTTCGGTGACGGCGCGGATGAGCGCGAACTCGCCGGTCTCGGCGACCGTTCCGTCGTTCGGTGACACCGGTCACCTCTGCTTTCTCTACCGGGACAAAGATCGATCACCGATAGTCGGATGCCCTATGTTTTTCCGTGAGCTGGCGATACGTTGCTGATGACGTTCCTACCTTGAGAGACAAGATCCCGACGAAAGGGCGCGCCGTGGTCCACGCATACATCCTCATCCAGACCGAGGTCGGCAAGGCGGCCGCGGTGGCTGCCGAGATCTCCAGCATCCCGGGTGTGACCAGCTCGGAGGATGTCACCGGACCGTACGACGTGATCGTCCGCGCGGCCGCCGACAACGTGGACCAGCTGGGCCAGCTCGTCGTCGCGAAGGTGCAGAACGTGGAGGGCATCACCCGGACGCTGACCTGCCCGGTGGTCCACCTCTGAGCAGTGGTGTAGTGGTCGGGTGCCCGATTCCGACACCGGAGCCCCGCCGAGGGTGGTCCTCGTCACGGCAGCGACGCTCGCCGTGGCGCTGGCGGTCGCCGTCGCCGTGTTCGCCCTGACCCAGCCGTCCGCGGACTCGGCGGATTCCGGTCCGCTGCCGCTCGTCCCGGTGCCCGCGCCGTTCGCGGGGTCACCGGGGTGCACGACGTTGCTCGGGGCGGTGCCGGCGGAGCTGACGTCCAACGGCGCTTCTCTGAAGGTGCGTTCCCTGGCCGCCCCGGCGCCGCCGGCCACGGTGGCCTGGGGCACGACCGACCCGCTGGTGCTGCGCTGCGGCCTGGACCGGCCCCCGGAGCTGACCCCGACGGCGGCCCTGCGGCAGGTGAACGGCGTCCAGTGGCTGCAGGTGCCGGGCGAGGGCGCGTCGACGTGGTACGTGGTGGACCGCGAGGTCTACGCGGCGCTGACCGTGCCGGACAGCGCCGGAACGGGCCCGCTGCAGCAGATCTCGGACACGGTGGCCGCGAAGCTGCCGTCCCGGCCGCTGCGGTTCTCCTAGCGGAGGCCGGTTCCGCGGGCGATCGCCGTCTCGACGAGGGTGGTCAGCAGCGTCGCGTAGTCCATGCCGGTGACCTCCCACATCTTCGGGTAGGCCGACTTCGTCGTGAAGCCGGGCATGGTGTTGACCTCGTTGATGATCAGCTCGTGGTCCGCGGTGACGAAGAAGTCGACGCGCGCGAGGCCCTGGCAGTCCAGCGCCCGGAAGGCTTCGACGGCCATCGCGCGCAGCTTCTCGGTGAGGGCGTCGTCGAGCTTGGCCGGGATGTCGAGCTCGGCGTCGTCACCGAGGTACTTGGTTTCGAAGTCGTACCAGGCGTTCTCGTCCTCGGACAGCACCCGGATCTCGGCCGGCAGCGAGGCTTCGACGCGGCCGTCGGGAAATTCCAGCACCCCGCATTCGACCTCCCGCCCGACGACGGCGGCCTCCACGAGCACCTTCGGATCGGTGGCCCGCGCGAGTGCGATGGCGGCGTCGAGCTCGGCCCAGTCCGCGACGCGCGAGATCCCGACGGAGCTGCCCGCCCGCGACGGCTTGACGAACACGGGCAGGCCGAGGGTTTCCCGGGCCTGGTCGTCCAAAGTGGACTGATCGCGGCGCAGCGCCCGGTAGGTCCCGACCGGAAGCCCCTCGGCGGCGAGGAGTTTCTTGGCGGTTTCCTTGTCCATGGCGGCGGCGCTGGCGAGCACCCCGGGGCCGACGTACGGGATGCCGGCGAGTTCGAGCAGGCCCTGGATGGTGCCGTCCTCGCCAAAGGCCCCGTGCAGCACGGGGAAGACGACGTCCACCTGGGACAGCAGTTCGCTTTCCCGCCCGGGCTCGACGGCGACGAGGCCCTGGCTGGAGGGATCACCGGCGAGAACGAGCCCCTTGCCGTCATCGACGGACGGCAGTTCACGGCCGCGGATGGCGAGCTGGGCGGAGTCCCCGGACCCGAGCACCCACCGCCCTTCCCGGGTGATCCCGACGGGCACGGCCTCGAACCGCTCGGGATCGAGGTGACCCAGGACACTCCCGGCGGAGAGGCACGAGATGGTGTGCTCACTGCTGCGCCCACCGAACACGACCGCCACCCGGATCTTCTCGCTCATGGTGAGCCACCGTACCCGGTGACCTCGCGGAACAGCCGAGCCCGGTGCGCTGGGTGGCGGGTGTGGAGCGGTGAACGCAACCGGCGAGCGGGGTGGGCGTCTGGTGTGCCGAGGGGCGGCGTGGGCTGGGGTGGGCTGGGTTCGGCGCGAGCCGCTGATTCGCGCGGAGCTGCCTGAGCTGTCGAGGCCACGGCGCCGCCTGTCGCCAACTCACCGACCCGAGCGTCGGAGCCGCCACCAGATCCGCCGAGCCGGATTCACCGGGCCGGATTCACCGGGCCGAACCCGCCCGACCGGATTCACCGAGCCCGTACACCGCTGCGAACTCACCAAGCGATGCCGACCTCACCAAGCCACGCCCGCCGAACCCACCGAGCCCGGCCCGCCACACCACCGGCAAGCCCACGGAGCCAAGCCCGCCACCCCAGCCCACCAAGCCGAACCCACCGAGCCGGGCCCACCAACCCCGAGCTCACTAGCGCCCTTCCCCCCAGAGCTCACCGCCCATCCCCGCCCCCAACCCCGGACAGCACCCGCCCTCCCAGGGGGAACCACCACCGAATTGACAATATCGCCCCCACCCCACACCAAAGCCCGAAAACCGCCCACCCAAGCCAAACCGTCCACATCACACCAGCCCTGTGGACAACCACTCACCGCAGCAACCCCACCAGCCCCGGCAAAGCCGCCACCAGTGACTCCCGCGAACACCCCGCGTACCCGATCGCCACCCCGAACACCGACGGCTCCCCGGCGAAATGCCGCGCCAGCCCGTCCAACCGGATCCCCCGCCGCTCGGCCGAAGCAATCACCGCCGCCTCCGCCGAAGCCGACGAACACGGCACCACCAGGTGGGCCCCCGCGTCGTCGCCCCGCACCCGGATCCCCGCCGCCGACAACGCGCCCGCCAGCAATGTTCGCCGCTCTGCCATCTCGCGGCGGAGTTTTCGCAGGTGGCGGCCCAAATCGCCGTTTCGCGCGAACTCGTACAACACCCGCTGTCCTGCCGGTGACGGGCGCGTTCCCGTCAGGTCGCGGTACGCCAGCACCGTCGAGGTGATCGCCTCCGGCGCCACCATCCAGCCCGCGCCCAGCGTCGGCGTGAGGATCTTCGACGTCGTCCCCAAATGCGCCACCACGTCCGGGGCCAGCGAAGCCAGCATCGGCAGCGGTGCCACGTCGAAGCGCAGCTCCCCGTCGTAGTCGTCCTCGATCACCAGCATGCCCGACGAACGCGCCCGTTCCACCAGCGAGACGCGCCGCGCCGCGCTGAGCCTGCTGCCCATCGGGTACTGGTGGGCCGGTGAGCAGTACACCGCCCGCGCGCCCGCCGGAATCGCGGACGGCCGCAGCCCCTCGTCGTCCACCGGCACCCCGACCACCCGCATCCCGGCGCGGCGGAACGCCTGCACCGCCCGCTGGTAGCCCGGCTCTTCCACGGCGACGACGTCGCCGCGCTCCAGCACCGCCGCCGCCAGCTCGACCACCGCCGCCGTCGTGCCGCCGGTCGCCAGGACCGAGCCCGCCGCCAGGCCGCGGTGGCGCAGCAGGTGCTCCGACACCGCCGCGCGGTACTCCGGCAGGCCCGCCCGGTGCGCCCGGACCAGCGGCTCCGGGTCGGCCGCCGCCCGCCAGGCGCGGCGCCAGGCCGCGCGGTCCAGGCCCGCCGCCCACGGCGCGCCCGGGCTGAGGTCCAGCAGCGACGTCGGAGACGCCTCGACCGCCGGCGAGGCCGGCGCCGGGACCTCCGCCGCCGAGTAGGAAGGCGGCGTCGTCACGTAGGTGCCGGACCCGTGCCGCCCCGCGATCCAGCCCTCCGCGTGCAGCTGCTCGTACGCCGCCGACGTCACCGTGCGGCTGACGCCGAGCCGTCCGGCCAGCGCCCGGGTCGACGGCAGCCGGTCGCCGCCCCGGAGGTGGCCCGAAGCGGCCGCTTCGCGCAGCGCGTCCGCCAATTGCACGGCCAGCGGCGTCACCGCCGAACGGTCGAGGCTCACCGGGAGCGCGGTGTCGGACACAGGACCTCCCCGACGACAAGTGGACTTCCCAAGTGTACGAGAAGTGGCCGTTCTCCGAGGCCACTGACGCGGGAGACGCTGGTCGCATGTTGTCGACCACGCCCCGCACCACGCTCGGCCGCAAGAAGCACCGCGCCGTGACCGACCGCTCCGCGCTGCACGCCGTCCTCGACGAGGGGCTCATCTGCCACCTCGGGATCGTCCGCGACGGCGTCCCGCTGGTCCTCCCCACCGGCTACGGCCGCGACGGCGACACGCTCTACCTGCACGGCTCGACCGGCGCGGCCAGCCTCCGCACCGCCGCGCACGGCCTCGACGTCTGCGTGACGGTGACGCTCCTCGACGGCATCGTCTACTCGCGCTCGGTCAACAACCACTCGATGAACTACCGCAGCGCCGTCATCCTCGGCCAGGCGAAGCCGGTCCTCGACGCCGAGGCGAAGATGCGCGGCCTCGAAGTCCTCACCGACCACCTCGCGCCCGGCTCGTGGGCGCACGCGCGCGAGGTCAACGCCAAGGAGTTCGCCGCGGTGTCCGTGCTCGCGCTCGACCTGGCCGAGGCGTCGGTGAAGATGCGCGCCGAGGGCCCGGACGACGAGCCCGAAGACGTCGAAGCCGACACCGCCTGGGCCGGGGTACTGCCGGTCCGCACGACCTTCGGCGCCCCCGAGCCGTCCGAAGACCTCTCCCCCGGCTGGACCACCCCGGAGCACGTCACCGCGCGAGCGGCAACCGCACGCTGAACGTCGTCCGGCCCGGCACCGAAGCCACCGACACCGTGCCGCCGTGCGCCGTGACCAGGGACTGGACCACCGACAGCCCGAGCCCGGTGCCGCCGTTGCCGCGGGTCCGGGAGTCGTCGACGCGGAAGAACCGGTCGAAGATCCGCTCCTGGTCCCCCGCGGCGATCCCGGGCCCGGTGTCGGTCACCTGCACCACGGCGTGACCGCCCGAAGCCGCCACCGAGATGTGCACCGACGTCCCGGGCGGGGTGTGCACGGCCGCGTTGGCCAGCAGGTTGTCCAGCACCTGCCGCAGCCGCACCGGGTCGGCGTCCACCGCAGCGGCCGAAAAAGACGACGTCAGCGGGTGGTCCGGCCGGCCGGCGGCGAACGCGTCGGCCGCGTCCCCGGCCAGCTCGGCCAGGTCGACGCGCTCGGGCCGCAGCGGCGTCTCGGCGGCCCGCGCGTCGAGCCGGGCCAGCAGCAGGAGGTCGTCGACGAGGACGGTCATCCGCGCGGTCTCCTCGCGGATCTTCGCCAGGTGCGCCTCGCGCTCCGCCGGCTCGTTGGCCGCCGCGTAGCGGAAGAGGTCGGCGTACCCGCGGATCGACGTCAGCGGCGTCCGCAGCTCGTGCGAGGCGTCCGCGACGAACCGGCGCAGCCGCTCGTTGGCCTCGGTCTTCGCGGCCAGCGACGTGTCGATGTGGGCCAGCATCACGTTGAACGCGGTCCGCAGCTCGTCGACTTCGGCGCCGCCGCCGGTGCCCGCCGCGCGCGCCGGCAGGGCCGGGTTCGCGGTGAGGTCGTGGGAGGCGATGTCGTGCGCGGTGCCGGCCATGTCGGCCAGCGGGCGCAGGCCGCGGCGCAGCACCAGCCGTCCGACGACCACCAGCACGCCCAGCGCGAGCGCGAACGCGGCGACCTCGACCCAGATCAGCTGCTGGACCGTGCCGTCGAGGTCCTTCTGCGGCGCGGCGGACAGCAGCACCGAATCGGTGTCGACCGGGCACGCACGGACCCGGTACGGGCCGTCGCCGGGCAGGGAGATGTTCCGCGTGACGTCGCCGTTCACCGCCTCCGCCGCGATGTTCGCCAGCTGTCCGGCGTCTCCCGGCAGCTTCCCGCCCGGTTCCGGGACGGCGACGCCGCCCTGGACCTTGTAGAGCGCCGAGTACCACGAGTACACCGACTGCGGCGAGCCGTGCGTCTCGCGCAGCAGCGGCAGCTGCCCGTTCTGGCTCTTGGACAGCTGCTCGTCGAGCCGCCGGTCGAGGTAGCCGTGCATGATCCCGACCGTCGTGACGCCGACGGCGGCGAACACGACCAGCGCGAGCGCGCCGAGCCCGACGGTGATCCGGGTGCCCAGCCGCGACCGCTGCCAGGCCCCGTACCAGCGCCTCACCGGTGCGCCTGCCGCACGACGTACCCGACGCCGCGGACGGTGTGGATCAGCGGCTCGCCGCCGCCCGCGTCGACCTTGCGCCGCAGGTGCGAAATCACCAGTTCGACCACATTGGACCGGCCGCCGAAGTCGTACTCCCAGACGTGGTCGAGGATCTGCGCCTTGGTCAGCACCGCGGGCGAGCGGCGCATGAGGTAGCGCAGCAGCTCGTACTCGGTCGGGGTCAGCTCGGCCGGGACGTCGCCGCGGCGGACCTCGCGGGTGTCCTCGTCCAGGGTCAGGTCGCCGACGCGCAGCACGGCCCCGCGCGCCTCGGGCTGGTGCGCAACACCGGCGCTGCGCCGCAGCACCGCCCGCAGCCGCGCCATCAGCTCCTCGACCGAAAACGGTTTCACGAGGTAGTCGTCACCCCCGCGGGTGAGCCCGGCGATCCGGTCGGCCGTCGCGTCCTTCGCCGTGAGGAAGACCACGGGCACCGCGTTGCCGCCCTCGCGCAGACGGTCGAGCACGGTGAAGCCGTCGAGGTCGGGCAGCATCAGGTCGAGCACGACGATGTCCGGCCCGAACTCCGCGGCCCGGCTCAGCGCGGCCTGCCCGGTGCCGGCCGTGACCGCCTGCCAGCCCTCGTACCGGGCGACGGTGGCGACGAGGTCGGCGATGTGCGGCTCGTCGTCGACGACGAGCAGGCGCACGGGGTCGGGGGTCTGCACCCCTGCATCTTCTCCCGCGGCGGGCGCGCCGGGCGAGCGGAGCCGGCGGCCGACAGGATTCCGACAGCCGGCACCCAGACTCGCCACAGGACAGGCGGCGAGGCTGGCCTTCGTGAACCGAACCGAAGGGGAATCCGTGTGACCACCATGACGCAGACCGCCGAGGCCGCGCGCCCGGCGATCCGCCCCCGGATCGCCGCGAAATCCGGCCTCTTCCTCTTCCTCGGTGCCAACGTGGCCGCCGTCACGGTGCTGTTCGCGCAGGCCGGGCTGTCGCCGAACTCGCTGATCACGATCGGCCGGCTCGCCGGGCTGTACGGCGCGCTGGCGATGGCGTTCCAGCTGCTGCTGGTGGCCCGGCTCCCCTGGCTGGACCGCCGGATCGGGATGGACCGGCTCACCACCTGGCACCGCTGGACCGGTTTCACGATCCTGTGGACGCTGCTGGCGCACCTGGTGTTCATCGCGTTCGGCTACGCGGAGGTCGAACGCCACGGGGTGGTGGACGAGCTGGTCGACATGGCCAACCAACTCGAAGGCATCCTGCGCGCGCTGGTCGCCTTCGCGGTGATCCTCATCGTGGGCGCGGCTTCGGCGAAGTTCGCGCGCAAACGGCTCGCGTACGAGACGTGGCACTTCATCCACCTCTACACCTACGCCGCGGTGCTGCTGGCGTTCACCCACCAACTCGCGCTCGGCACGTCGTTCGCCGGCTCGGAATGGGCGAAGGCGTACTGGTGGACGCTCTGGCTCGGGGCCGGTGCCGCCGTCCTCGCCGGGCGCGTCCTGCTGCCGCTGTGGCGGAACCTGCGCCACCAGCTGCGCGTCACGGCGGTGGTTTCCGAGGCCCCGGACGTCGTTTCGGTGTACATGACCGGCAAGCACCTGGACAAGATGCCGGCCCGGGCGGGGCAGTTCTTCCTCTGGCGGTTCCTGACGAAGGACCGCTGGTGGCAGGCCAATCCCTTCTCGCTGTCGGCCGCGCCCGACGGCCGCACGCTGCGGCTGACCGCGAAGGCCCTCGGTGGTTCGAGCGCCGGGCTGCGCAGCCTCCGGGTCGGGACGCGCGTGTTCGCCGAGGGACCGTACGGCGCCTTCACGACGATCCACCAGAAGCAGCCCAACGCGCTGCTCGTGGCGGGTGGCGTCGGGATCACGCCGATCCGCGCGCTGCTGGAGGACATCGACGGCCACGTCGTCGTGCTGTACCGGGTGCGCACCCAGGCCGACGCGGTGCTGCTGCCGGAGCTGAACGAGCTGGCGAAGGCCCGCGGCGCGGTGGTGAGCGTCCTCACCGGACCGGACCAGGCGGTCGGGCCGCGCGGGGTGATGCTCGGGCCGGCGAACCTGCACATGATGGTGCCGGACGTGCACGAGCGGGACGTGTTCGTCTGCGGCCCGCCGGGGATGACCTCGGCCGTGCTGCGCAGCCTGCGCGAGCTGCGCGTGCCGAACGCCCAGGTCCACGCCGAACGCTTCAGCCTCGCGGCCTAGGGGGACGATTCCGTTGAAGAAGACCATTTTCGTCGTCGCGCTGTCCGTGGCCGGGTTCATCGCCGTCTGGCGGTTCGAGCCGGGGCCGGTGCAGAACACCGCCGCCGTCGCGCAGGCACCGCCGCCGAGCGTCACCGCACCGTCCACAACGGCCGCTCCGCCGCCGTCGTCGTCGTCCGCCTCGCCGGCTTCGCCCCCTCCGTCCACTCCGGCCACTTCGGACACACCGTCCACTCGGGACACGAAGAACGAGACGGTGACCACGCAGGGCAGCGCCGAGTCGAGCCGGTACGGCACCGTGCAGGTCCAGGTGACGTTCACCGGCGCCCGGCTCGCCGTGATCACCCTGCTGCAGGCCCCGGACAGCGGCCGGTCGCTCACCGCGCTCCCGCGCCTGCAGGAGGAAGCGATCAAGGCGCAGAGCGCCGACATCGACACGGTCACCGGCGCCACCGAAACGAGCGAGTCGTACAAGACGTCCCTGCAGGCCGCGATCGACGCGAGAGGCAACCGATGACGAACCGCGTCGAACAGGTGATGGGCCTGCCGATCTCCCTCGACCTGCGGGACGAGGGCGACTTCGCCGAGGTCGTCGACGACGTCTTCGCGTGGTTCCGGGACGTCGACGCGCGGTTCAGCCCGTTCAAGGAGGACAGCGAGGTCAGCCGGTACGACCGCGGCGAGCTGACGGCCGCCCAGCTGAGCGACGACCTCCTGGAGGTGCTGGAGCTCTGCGCGTACTACGAGCAGCTCTCCGGCGGCGCGTTCCGCGCGCGGCTGCCCGGGCGCGGCCTCGACCCGTGCGCGGTGGTGAAGGGCTGGGCGGTGCAGCGCGCGGCGGACCTGCTGAAGGCCGAGGGCGCGACGACGTTCTGCCTCAACGCCGGCGGCGACGTCGTCACGGCGGGCGAACCCGAGCCGGGGCGGCCGTGGCGGGTCGGCGTGCGCCACCCCGAGCAGCCGCTGGCGGTGTGCGCGGTGCTGGAGTCGCGCAACGGCGCGATCGCGACGTCGGCGGCCTACGAACGCGGCTCGCACATCCTCGACGGCCGGTCCGGCACCCCGGCGACGGGGCTGATGAGCGTCACCGTCGTGGCCGGGGACCTGGTCACCGCGGACGCGCTCGCCACCGCGGCGTTCGCGATGGGCGCCGAGGGCATCACCTGGGCGGCGGACCGGCCGGACTGCGAAATCCTGATCGTCGACGACAGCCGCCGCGTGCACCGGACGGCCGGGCTGGCGCTGGCGTCCTAAATCGGTTCGCCCTCCTCGGGGCGGCTGAGCCAGACTCGGGCCGGTAGCCGTCTTCGAGGAGCGCCATGCCATCGTCCGTCCTGCACGTGTCCGTCGACTGCGCCGATCCCTACCAGCTGTGTCAGTTCTGGAGCGAGGTCACCGGGAAGCCGATCCCGGAGACCGCTTCCCGCGGCGACGACGAGGTGGGCATCGCGCTCGAAGGCGGGATCGACCTGCTGTTCCTCAGGGTCCCGGAGCCGAAGACGGTGAAGAACCGCCTCCACGTGTGCCTGCAGCCGGACACCGCGCGCGACGACGAGGTCGAGCGGATCCTCGGCCTGGGCGCGACGCTGGTGAACGACCTGCGCAACCCCGACGGCACCGGCTGGGCCGTGCTCGCCGACCCGGAGGGCAACGAGTTCTGCGTGCTGCGCAGCGCGGCCGAGCGCGCGGCGACGTCGTGACCGGCTCGTTCGCGGTCGGCTTCGCGGTCAACTTCGCGGTCAACAAGGCCAACTGGGACGAACGCGCGGTGCTGCACGCGGCCTCGCCGGACTACGGCTTCGCCGCCTTCGCCGCGGACCCGGCGCACCTGAGCGATGTCGTCCGGTTCGACCGGCCGCGCCTGGGCGACCTCACCGGGCTGCGCGCGGTGCACCTGCAGTGCCACATCGGCACGGACACGGTGTCGCTGTCGCGGCTGGGCGCGTCCGTGACGGGCCTGGACTTCTCGGGCGCGGCGCTGGCGGAGGCCCGGCGCCTCGCCGCGGCGGCGGGCGCGTCGATCGGCTTCCACGAAGGGAACGTGTACGACGCCGTCGAGGTGCTCGGCGGCGGGCGGTTCGACCTGGTCTACACCGGGATCGGCGCGCTGTGCTGGCTGCCTTCGGTGGCGCGCTGGGCGGCGGTGGTCGCCGGCCTGCTGCGGCCGGGCGGCCGGCTGTTCATCCGGGAAGGGCATCCCATGCTGGGGACGCTCGACGAAACGGCGGATCCGGCCGTGCCGCGGTACCCGTACTTCGAGCACGCCGAGCCGCTGGTCTTCGACGACCCGGGCACCTACGTCGCCGTCGACCGGCCGATCGAGCACGGCGTCACCCACTCGTGGAACCACGCGCTGGGCGAAATCATCATGGCGCTGCTGGAGAACGGCCTGACGCTGACCGCGTTCACCGAACACGACAGCGTGCCGTGGGACGCGCTGCCCGGTCAGATGGTGCTCGACGAGGACAGCGGCGAATGGCGGCTGAAGGACACGCCGTCCCGGCTCGCGGCGAGCTACACGCTCCAGGCGGTCAAGGGCGGCTGAATAGGGTGGCTGCATGCCCCTGATCGCCCTCGCCTCCCTCGGCGGCACCATCTCGATGGCCCCGGCCGGCGCGGACGGCGGCGCCGTCCCGCGGCTCGGCGCGGCCGACCTGCTCGGCGGCCTCGGCGACCTGCCGATGGACGTCCTGGCCGAGACGCTGGCCGGGATCGGCAGCGCGTCGCTGGACTTCGCGACGCTCCTGCGCTGCCGCGACTGGGGGCTGCGTCAGGACGCCGACGGGTTCGTCGTCGTCCAGGGCACGGACACCCTCGAAGAGACGGCGTACTACCTCGAGTTGTGCTGGCCGTCGGAGATACCGGTGGTGGTCACCGGGGCGATGCGCAACGCCGGCCTGGCCAGCCCGGACGGCCCGGCCAACCTGCGCAACGCCCTCACCGTGGCGGCCGACCCGCGCAGCCGCGGCCGGGGCGCGCTGGTGACGCTCAACGACGACGTCCACGCGGCACGCTGGGTGCGGAAGGCGCATTCGAGCCGGCTGGACGCGTTTTCGTCGGCGCCCGCCGGGCCGCTGGGCATGGTCGCCGAAAACGCGGTGCACTGGTTCCACCCGTCCCCGCCGCGCCTGCCCGCGCTCACCGGCGCGGCCTTCGGCGGCCTGGTCCCGGTGGTCGAAGCGGGCCTGGACGACTCGGGCGCGGTCCTTTCTTCCGTGGCCGCGCAGCCGGACGTGCGCGGGGTCGTGGTCGCCGCGACGGGCGTGGGGCACGTTTCGTCCGGCACGGCCGACGTGATCTCGCGGTTGGTGGCGTCGATGCCGGTGGTGGTCGCTTCGCGGACGGGCGCCGGTCCAACGCTGCGTTCGACGTACGGCTTCCACGGCTCGGAGTCGAGCCTGATCGCGATGGGCGCGACGATGGCGGGCTGGCTGGACGCGCGCAAGTCCCGGATCCTGCTGCACGCGCTGCTGGCCTCCGGCGCGGACCGCGACCGGATCGAGCGCGAGTTCCGCGCCCGCGGCGACCTGGACTGAGCGGCTAGTCGCGGATCGGCCCTTCGACCGGGTCGAGGTGGTACGGGCGCATCGCGCGGCCGGCGTCGCGGTAGACGTGGACCGAGACCGCGGGGTCCGGGCCGTCGTTGCGGACCTCGTGCACGTATCCCGGCCCGAACACCCGCGACTGCCCGGCCGCGAGGGCGTGCAGTTCGGTGACCGCGCGCCCGTCCGGCGCGCGGCGCGCCACGGCCTCCGTCAGGTGGCCGCTGACCACGGTGAACGCGCCGCTGGCGAAGGCGTGGTCGTGTAGGTCGGTGCGCTGGCCGGGCAGCCAGCCCATCAGCCACACCTCTTCTTGTTCGTCCTTCGACACCAGCGTCGCGAAGCGCTCTTCGGGGTCGTAGCGCAGCAGGTGGCGCCAGCGGTCGCGGTCGGCGGCGACCTCGAGCGCGACGCGCACCGGGTGGCGCAGGGCGGGGTTTTCGGGACGCAGCAGGGTGTTGTCCGGAACGGCGAACATGAGGGTCCTCACGGGAAGATAAGGGTGTCGAGCTGGGCCGGGGCTGGGTTCACCGACAACAGCGACACGCGCGCACGCTCGAGCGGAGGCCCATCGGGCCCCACGACTCGGACACGGCTTGCGCGAACATGCGACCAGAGTCGCAGCCGTGTCCTTCCCGGTCAAGCCGTCCCACGGATCAGGACCATTCGTGTTTCTGCGACCGTCCGAGCAGCTCGGCACCGGCCCGGCGGGGGTCGACGCCCTCGTGGCAGACGCGGTGCATGGCGTCGGTGATCGGCATGTCGACGCCGAGGCTCAGGGCGAGGGCCCGGATCGACGAGCACGACATGACGCCCTCGGCGACCTGGCCGCCGGCGGCCGCCTGCGCCTGTTCGAGGGTCTCGCCCCGGCCGAGGCGCTCCCCGAAGGTGCGGTTGCGCGAAAGCGGCGACGAGCAGGTCGCGACCAGGTCGCCGACGCCGGCGAGCCCGGCGAACGTCAGCGGGTCGGCGCCGAGCTTCGCGCCGAGCCGGGCCATTTCGGCCAGCCCGCGGGTGATGAGCGTCGCCATCGTGTTCGTGCCGAGGCCGAGGCCGGCGGCCATCCCGGTGCTGAGCGCGATGACGTTCTTGCAGGCACCGCCGAGCTCGCAGCCGACGACGTCGGTGTTGGTGTACGGGCGGAAGTAGGAGTTGGCGCAGGCCCGCTGGATCGCGACGGCCCGTTCGTGGTCAGCACAGGCCAGCACGGAGGCCGACGGCTGCCCGGCGGCGATCTCCTTGGCCAGGTTCGGCCCGGTGACGACGACGACCTCGTTCGGGTCCATGCCGACGATCTCGCCGATCACCTCGCTCATCCGCTTGAGCGTGCCGAGCTCGACGCCCTTGGCCAGGCTGACGAGGATCGCGTCGGCGGGCAGCAGCTCGCGCCACGACGTCAGGTTGGCGCGCAGGCTCTGGCTGGGCACGGCGAGGACGACGGCTTCGGCGCCTTTCGTGGCTTCCGCGGGGTTGCTGGTGGCGGTGACGGTCGCGGGCAGGGGCACGCCGGGCAGGTAGGCGTGGTTCGTGTGCCGGTCACGGATGTCTTCGGCGACCTCCTCGCGGCGCGCCCACATCGTGACGTCCCGCCCGGCGTCGCCGAGCACCTTGGCGAAGGCGGTGCCCCACGAACCGGCCCCGAGCACGGTGACCCGCTGCACGTCGGCGCGCATCAGGCCGGATCCTTCCCGGCCGGTGGCTCTTCGTGCCGGATCTCGGCGAGCAGCCGGGTGACGTCGTCCATCATGACCTTGGTGACCTCGCGCAGCTTCGAGGCGCTGCGCGTGTTGCCACCGCGGTAGGCGGAGAGGTCGAGCGGATCGCCGACGGAGTGGGTGATGGTCTTGCGCGGGAAGGGCGTGAACTTCTTCGTGTAGCCGTTGAAGATCTGACTGGTCCCCCAGCGCGCGACGGGGATGACGGGGACGTCGTTCTGCAGCGCGAGCCGCGCGGCGCCGGTGAAGGACTCCTTCGGCCAGCCGTCGGGGTCCTTGGTGATGGTGCCCTCGGGGTAGATGACGACGATCTTGCCTTCTTCGAGGGCCTGGTGAGCAGCCTTGAGACTGTCCCCGGCGGCGGCGGACCCCCGCGAGACGGGAATCTGCCCGGACCCGGAGACGATCGGCCCGAGGATCGGCGCGCGCGTCAGGCTCTCCTTGAAGAGGAACCGCGGAACCCGTTTCTGCCGGTGCACGAAGACGGCGTCGACGGCAGGATCGAGGTGCGAGATGTGGTTCATGACGAGCAGAGCGGGCCCCTGCCGCGGAATCTTTTCGGCCCCGAGGTAGACCCGCCGCGCAATGCGGGTGAGCGGGTAGAACAGTACGGCGGCGAACCCCACCCAGAAGCCACCCTTTTCACGCCGGGCCACGATCTCCTCCTCCACGTGTGACGTCCGGCGTTGATCCTGCCGCGCCGGGCTCCGGGCAGTCCAGGGAGGGTGGGTTCGAGCAGCTCGGGAGCGGTTTCGGGGTGTCGGAGGCCGGTTGGGTCCGACTGCCCGGCCTGGGTGCGGCCGCACCGGCCTGGTTACAGCCCACCCACCCACAGCCCACCCACCCACAGCCCACCCACCCACAGCCCACCCACCCAAGGGGGCCACCACCACTCGGGCCCACCCCGAAACCGACCGTATCGACCCCAGCCGACAAAACCCGCCGCCCAACCACCCCCATCCCCACCCTGTCCACAACACCCACCACCTGTGGACAACCCACCCCACCCAGCCACCCCCGCCCCCGCTTTCGGGTAAAGATGGACACGTGGACGTGGATCTGGTCGTGCCGATGAAACACCCCCGCGACGGCAAGTCGCGGCTGCGTGGCGCCGTCGCCGCACAGCGGCATCCCGGCCTCGTGCTCGCCCTCGCCGCCGACACGCTCGCCGCCGTCGTTTCGGCCGGGCGCGTTCGGCGGGTTCTGCTCGTCGCCGCCGATCCCGCGGCCGTCGGTGAGCTTGCCGAGCTCGGGATCGAAATCGTCGCCGAACCCGCCGAACGCTCCCTCAACGCCGCCTTCCGTCACGGCGAAGCCCTGCTGAAAGCCGACGATCCGGGCGCTGTCGTCGGCGCGCTCCAGGCCGATCTTCCCGCCCTCACCGCCGGCGACCTGACCGCCGCCCTCACCGAGGCCGCCGGGAACCGTGCCTTCGTCGCCGATCGCCAGGGCACCGGCACCACCCTCCTGCTGGCCGCGCCCGGCGAGCCGCTCGACCCCCGGTTCGGGCCCGGCTCGGCGCGCCAGCACGCCGCTTCCGGAGCGATCTCCCTGCGCCAGGCCCTCCCGTCCCTGCGCAGCGACGTCGACACGCCCGATGATCTCGCCCACGTGCGCGCCCTCGGTGTCGGGAAACACACTGCCGAGCTGTTCATCTGACCTTCACCGCGGCCTGCGCAATCCGGCGCCGCGTAGTGAAGAATGGGGGCCGTGAGCACAGACGACGGCGGCACGCCCGCACCGCGGAGGCGACGGAACCCGGCGAACGAATCTTCGGAGACCGCGAAGAAGACGACCGCCCGGACGAACGCGGCCAAACCGGCCGCGGCCAAGAAGGTCCCGTCGAAGTCCACGGCGCGCGACACCGCCGCCCGTGCCACCGCCGGCAAGGCGCGCACCCGCAAGACCACCGCCGCGGCGGCCACCCCGGCGACGACCCGGCGCCGCAGCACCACGCAGGGCAACGCCCGCAACGCCGAGGAGTTCCGGTCCGTCCCGTCGGCGCCGCCCGCGGTCACCACCGCGCCCGCCGCCGTCGAGACGCTGCCGGACGACCGGTACTTCAACCGCGAGCTGTCGTGGCAGGACTTCAACGCCCGCGTGCTCGCGCTGGCCGAGGACGAGTCGCAGCCACTGCTGGAGCGGGCCAAGTTCCTCGCCATCTTCGCGTCCAATCTGGACGAGTTCTACATGGTGCGCGTCGCCGGGCTGAAGCGCCGTGACGAGACGGGCCTGCTGGTCCGCAGCGCGGACGGCCTCACCCCGCGTGAGCAGCTCGGCTACATCGCCAAGCGCAACCAGGACCTGGTCGAGCGGCAGACCGGCGCGTTCGAGAAGCACCTGCGCCCGCAGCTGGCCGAGGAGGACATCCACCTGGTCGGCTGGGCCGACCTGGCCGGCGCCGACCAGCTCCGGCTGTCCAGCTACTTCTCCGAGCAGATCTTCCCGGTCCTGACGCCGCTGGCCGTCGACCCGGCGCACCCGTTCCCCTACATTTCGGGCCTTTCGCTCAACCTCGCGGTGACGGTCCGCGACCCGGAGGGCGGCACCGAGCGCTTCGCCCGCGTGAAAGTTCCGAGCAACGTGCCGCGCCTGATGCGCGTCGAGACCGAGCGCACCAGCCGGACGGCGACGTTCCTCCCCCTCGAAGAGCTCATCGCCGCCCACCTGGGTGAGCTGTTCACCGGCATGGACGTCACCGAGCACCACGTCTTCCGCGTCACCCGCAACGCCGACTTCGAGGTCGACGAAGACCGTGACGAGGACCTCCTGCAGGCCCTCGAGCGCGAGCTGGCGCAGCGCCGCTTCGGCCCGCCGGTGCGCCTCGAGGTCGCGCAGGACATGAGCGAGCACATGCTCGAGCTGCTGCTGCGCGAGCTGGACGTCGACCCGGCCGACGTCGTCGAGGTGCCCGGCCTGCTCGACCTGACCTGCCTGCACCAGCTGTCCGCTGTGGACCGCAAGGAGCTGAAGGACCGGCCGTTCGTCCCGGCGACGCACCCGGCGTTCGGCGAGCGCGAGACGCCGAAGAGCGTGTTCGCGACGCTGCGCGAGGGCGACGTCCTGGTGCACCACCCGTACGACTCGTTCTCGACGAGCGTGCAGCGCTTCATCGAGCAGGCGGCGGCCGACTCGAAGGTCCTCGCGATCAAGCAGACGCTGTACCGGACGTCCGGTGACTCCCCGATCGTCGACGCGCTGATCGACGCCGCCGAGGCGGGCAAGCAGGTCGTCGCGCTGGTCGAGATCAAGGCGCGGTTCGACGAGCAGGCCAACATCACCTGGGCGCGGACGCTGGAACGCGCGGGCGTGCACGTCGTCTACGGCCTGGTCGGTTTGAAGACACACTGCAAGGTGTCGATGATCGTGCGCCAGGAGGGCTCGACCATCCGCCGCTACTGCCACATCGGCACCGGCAACTACAACCCGAAGACAGCGCGGCTGTACGAGGACATCGGCCTGTTCACCGCCGACCCGAGCATCGGCGCGGACGTCACCGATCTGTTCAACGTGCTGACCGGCTACTCGCGGCAGGACACCTACCGGACGATCCTGACGTCGCCGCACGGCATCCGCCGCGGCATCGTGCGCGCGATCGGCGAGGAGATCGAGCTGGCGCGGGCCGGGCAGGACGCCGGGATCCGGATCAAGTGCAACTCGCTGGTCGACGAGCAGGTCATCGACGCGCTCTACCACGCGTCGCAGGCCGGGGTGCCGGTCGAGATCGTGGTGCGCGGCATCTGCACGCTCAAGCCCGGCGTCGAAGGGTTGTCGGAAAACATCCACGTCCGCTCGATCCTCGGCCGCTTCCTGGAGCACTCGCGGATCTTCAACTTCCGCGCCGGCGGCACGCACTGGATCGGCAGCGCGGACATGATGCACCGCAACCTGGACCGCCGGATCGAGGCGCTGGTCCGCGTCAAGGACCCGAAACTGACCGCCCAGCTCGACAACATCTTCGAGTCGGCGCTGGACCCGGCGACCCGCTGCTGGGTGCTGACGGCGAGCGGCGAGTGGTCACCGTTCCCGGCCGACGGCTCGCGCGTGCGCGACCACCAGCTGGAGCTGGCGAAGCTGCACGGGGCCGCCGGATGACCCAGGAGGTACGGGCGGCCGGCGCGGTGCTGTGGCGCGTCGCCGGAGGGGAGACGGAAGTCGCCCTGGTGCACCGCCCGCGGTACGACGACTGGTCGTTGCCGAAGGGAAAACTCGACCCGGGCGAGACGACCGCGGAGGCGGCGGTCCGGGAAGTGCGGGAGGAGACCGGCTTCGCAGCGGTCCTGGGCCGTTACCTGACCCGGACGGCGTACCCGGTGCCGTCGAAGAACGGTTCCGGGACGGTCCCGAAGACCGTGGACTACTTCGCGGCGGAAGCGGTCTCCGGCGATTTCGAGCCGAACGACGAGGTCGACGAGCTGCGCTGGCTCGACCCGGCGACGGCCGAGAAAGCGCTGACGCGGCCCGAGGACGTCCGGGTGCTTCGGTCGTTCTGCGAGCTGCCGGTGGGCCTGACGTCGGTGCTGCTGGTCCGCCACGCGAAGGCGGGCAAGCGCGACGAGTGGCGAGGCGACGACGACCTCCGCCCGTTGTCGGAAGCAGGACAACGCCAGGCGGCGGCCCTGCGCCGGGTGCTGACGTTGTTCGGACCGGACCGGGTGCTGTCGGCACCGCGCCTGCGGTGCGTGCAGACGGTCCACGGAGTGGCGGACGACCTGCGCGCCGACGTGCGCCACGAGCCGCTGTTGTCGGAAGAAGGCTACTGGCCGGACCCGGTCCTGGGCGTGGCCCGACTGCTGGCCTTGGCGGGCGACGGCGGCACCCCGGTGGTGTGCAGCCAGGGCGGCGTGATCCCGGACCTGGTGAGCACCCTGGCCGACCGCGACGGCGTGGAGATCGCGGCCGCCCGGGGCGGAGTGGTCCCGAGCAAGAAGGGCTCGTTCTGGGTGTTGTCGTTCCGCCCGCCAACGGCCGAAGAAGGCCCGGTGCTGCTGGCGGCGGACTACCACCCGAGCGCCCTGCCGGCCCCGTCGCCGAGCCGCTCCTGACCGGTTGGCGGTCGCGGGACAAGAACGCACGACGCCCGCGAGCCCGATCCGAGGCTGCCGGAAAACCTCCAACACCACGAGACAGCGGCATGACAGTCGATCTTGGTGTACTTGATCCGGGTCCCGCTGGGCTGCGCCGGGCTAGGGGTACGGCGCATCCCCGGGCGAGGGGTTTTCTGTCGGCACCGTGGCCAGCAGGGTCTGGATCTCCGCGACGCGGGGGTCGCCGAGGCGCTGGCTGACCGTCAGCGCCTCGGCCCAGTGACCGCTCGCTTCCCGGGCCCGGCCCGTGCGGTGCTTGAGGCGGCCGAGGGTGATCTGGACGTCGATCGTGCCGTAGTCGGCGTTCAGTTCCTTCAGCTCGGCGAGCGCGGCGAGCCCGGCGCTTTCCGCCTCGTCGTGCCGGCCGGCGCCTTCGAGCGCTTCGGCGACGTTTCCCAGCGCCAGCGCCGCGTGGTAGCGGTCGCCGAGTTCCGCGAACGCCTCGTGGGCGGCCCGGGCCGCTTCGGCCGCGTGGTCGAAATCGTGCAAGCCGATACGGCTCGCGCTGACGTTCAGGAGGGCGTGCGGGACGAACGTGCGCTGCCCGTTGTCGCGGGCCAAGCGCACCGCCTGGAGCGCATGGCGTTCCGCCTTCGCGTATTCGGCGCGGACGTAGTAGGCGCCGGCCAGGTTGGACACGATCGCCACCGCCAGCGCCGTGCCGTCGCCCGCCTCGGACGCCGCGCGCGCTTCCTCCAGGGCTTCGAGCGCCTTGTCGGGCTGCAGCGTGCGCAGGTAGGCCGAGCCGAGGTTGTTGGCGCTGTACTGGAGGCCGGTGTTGTCGCCGGCGGCGCGGGTGGCGGCGACCGCCGTGCGCGCGGTGGTGATCCAGTCGTCGCGGTCGTGGCGTTCGGCGAAGAAGCCGCGCAGGAGCCAGGCCAGCTTCCAGGCGTGCGCGGTCCAGCCGTGGCCGGCGGCGATGCCGACCAGCGCCGTCAGGGCCTGTCGTTCGGTCGTGTACCAGGCGATCGTCTGCTCGTGCTGTGCGAACCGGACGGCGGCCAGCGGCGCCGGGTCGAGCGTGATGTCCTCGGTGAGCAGGTCCGGGCGGACGAGTTTGTTCGCTTCCGCGACACTCGCGAGGTACCAGTCGACGAGCCGGCGCAGCGCGGCTTCGCGCTCGGCCGCGGTCGTCTCCGTTTCGACGAGTTCGGCGGCGTAGACGCGCAGGAGGTCGTGGAACTGGTAGCGGTCGGTGCCGGGCTGGTTGAGCAGGTGGGCGGCGGCGAGCTGGTCGGCGAGTTCGCGGGCTTCGCGCAGGTCGGCCCCGGCGAGCGCGGCGGCCGACGACAGGTTGAAGCCGTGCCCGGGGTGCAGCCCGAGCAGCCGGAAGAAGCGGGCGGCGGCCGGGCGCAGGGCCTTGTACGACCAGGAGAACGCGGCCCGCAGGTCGGTGCCGGCGTCTTCCGGGTCGCGCAGGGTGTCGAGCCGCAGCCGCTGGTCACGGAGTTCTTCGACGATCCCGGCGAGCGAAACGCCGGAGAACCGGGAAGCGCGTTCTCCGGCCAGGGCCAGCGCCAGCGGCAGCCGGCCGCAGAGCTGGACGAGCTCGGCGACGGCGTCGGGCTCGGCGGCGAGCCGGTGCGACCCGACGCTGCCGGCGAGCAGCGCGGTGGCGTCGCGGTCGTCGAACGACCGCAGCGCGATGCGGCGGGCGCCGTCGCGGGCGACGAGGCCGCGCAGCTGGTTCCGGCTGGTCACCACGACCAGGTTGCCGGGCCCCGGCAGCAGCGGGCGGACCTGGTCGGCGTCGCGGGCGTTGTCGAGCAGCATCAGGGTGCGGCTGCCCGCCAGCCTGCTGCGCAGCAGCGCCGACCGTTCCTCCACTGTGGAAGGCAGGGTTTCCGGCGGGACGCCGAGGGCGCGGAGGAAGCCGGCCAGCGCGGCGCCGGGCGCGACCGGCGTTTCGGCGGAGTGGCCGCGCAGGTCGAGGAACAGCTGGCCGCCGGGGAAGCGGTCGCGGACGCGGTGGGACCAGTGCACGGCCAGCGACGTCTTCCCGACACCCGCGGTGCCCTCGATGACGACGACGCCGGAGGCGCCACCGGGCGGCAGCCGGTCGAGTTCGGCGAGTTCGGGGCCGCGGCCGGTGAAGCCGGCGACGTCGAAGGGCAGCTGCCGCGGCACAGTGTGCACAGTCGGCCCGGCGTCGGCGGCGAGCAGTTCGGCGTGCAGCCGGCGGAGGTCTTCGCCCGGTTCGACGCCGAGTTCGTCGGCCAGCAACGCGCGCAACCCGGCGTAGCGCGCCAACGCTTCGGCGCGGCGCCCGGAGCGGGCCAGGGCGCGGACCAGCCGTTCCCACAACGACTCCCGCAGCGGGTGCTGCGCGACGAGGTCGGTCAGTTCGGCGACGAGCCGCGCATCGGGGACGAGCCCGGCGTCGAGGTCGATGCGCTGTTCGACGGCGAAGAGGTACCGCTCGGTCAGCAGCGGCCCCCATTCGGCGGCGAGCGCGGGAGAGCCGACGCCTTCGAGCGGGACACCGCCCCAGGAGTCGAGGGCGGCGGTGAGCAGTTCCCGCCGGCGGGCGGGTTCGGCGGCGGCCGCGGCCTGGTCGAGGGTGTGGAGGAAGTGCAGGGCGTCCACCCGGGACGGGTCGACGACCAGCCGGTAGCCGTCCGGTGCGGTGCCGACGGTGTCTTCGCCGCAGAGCCGGCGCAGGCGCATGACGTAGGTTTGCAGGCTGCCGCGGATGTGCGCGGGCGGCGTTTCGCCCCAGACCCCGCGGGCGAGGGCATCGATGGAGACGAGGCGCCCGGCGGAGAGGGCGAGGGTGGCGAGCAGCGCGCGTTGCCGGGAACTGGTCAGCACGACCGGCGAACCGTCGACGAGCACCTGGAACGGGCCGAGCAGCCGGATGTCGATGGTGGTCGCCCCCAGGTTCGCCTCGCCCCGCCGGCCCCGCCGGACGCGGGCCAGGAACGCAGCGTGGCATCACTCGGCCGGGCGCTCAAGCAACTTTGGGAAATTGGACGGAACCGGTCCCGGGACGCACGTTGGGCCGAGCGGGTGGCGAACGACCCCGATTCGGTGGCCGGCGTAACTTTGGGCAATCACTGCCCAGGCGCCCGAGGGGTCGGCTCGCGTACCCGGACGGTCGGCTCGCGTACCCGGACAGTCGGCTCGCGTACCCGGACAGTCGGCTCGCGTACCGGGAGGGTCGGCTCGCGGGCGGGCACGTTCGAACCGCTCGGCCGGCGACCGGTTCGCACGCCTTGGCTCTCGGTTCGCCGGCGGCCACCCACTTAGCGGGCCGACCGCCCGGGTACGCGAACCGACCATTCCGGTTCACGAGCCGACCATCGGACTACGCGAGCCGACCGTCCTGGTGCGCGAGCCGACCATCCGGGTGCGCGAACCGGCCACTGCAGTTCGCAGATCGAAAGCAAGCTGGACTCCGGGGGCGCGGATCGCTTCTGCCGCACTGGCACAGGCCCGGACATGCGAAAGGACCTGGCAATGCAGCAAGGCCCCGCGCAACTCGCGCGGGGCCCTGCTGAATCTTTGCTCGCCCAACAGGAGGTCGCCCCCCCAGGGGACCCCCTGATTTCACGTTACCGCAGGGGTACGACAGTTTCCGGTGGTCAGGCCTTCTTCGCCGCCGTCGAGGTCCGCTTGGCCGGGGCCTTGGCCGCGGTCGTCTTGCGAGCCGTGGCTGGCTTCGCCGCCGTGGTCGCCTTTGCCGCCGTGGCCGGCTTCGCCGCTGTGGTCGCCTTCGCCGCCGTCGTCTTCGACGCCGTTGTGCGGGCCGTCGTCGACTTGGCCGGGGCTGCCTTTGCCCGGGTCGTCGTTGCCTTCGGGGCCGCCTTCGGGGCCGTTGTCCTCGTCGTTGCCGGCTTGGCCGCCGCCGTGCGGGTGCGCGTTGTCGTTGTCCTCGTCGCGGCCGGCTTGGCCGCCGTTGTGCGGGATGTCGTTGCGCGCGTTGTCGTTGCCGCCGCCGTGCGGGTGCTCGTTGTCGTGCGCTTGGCCGGGGTTGCCTTCGGCAGCTTCTTCGCGCCGGAAACGACGTCCTTGAACGTGGTTCCCGCGCGGAAGGCCGGCACGTTCGTTTTCTTCACCCGGACCGCTTCGCCGGTGCGCGGGTTGCGGGCCGTCCGGGCGGCGCGGGCGCGTTTCTCGAACACGCCGAAGCCCGTGATGTTGACCTTTTCGCCCTTGTTGACCGTCCGGATGATGATGTCGACCAGACCGTCGACCGCCTCGGAAGCGGCCTTCTTGTCGCCCAGACGCTCCGTCAGCGCCTCGATCAGCTGGGCCTTGTTGGC
The DNA here is from genome assembly GCF_040609695.1 of Amycolatopsis sp. NPDC004625. NCBI lineage: Bacteria > Bacillati > Actinomycetota > Actinomycetes > Pseudonocardiales > Pseudonocardiaceae > Amycolatopsis > Amycolatopsis sp. NPDC004625. The sequence goes on along the minus strand of NZ_JBEXKX010000001.1, from coordinate 206,935 downwards.
CATGTCCAGTCCTCCAGGAAGGCTCCACGGCCGCGTCGGCCGGCTAGCGACACGGTATTACCAAGGCAGCCCAAATTCCAAACGGCACGCGGAACTTTCCCTTGCCCCGGGACGGGTTCCGCCTCGCGCAACACCCCGGTAAAAGGGCCTGCGGAGGGCCGTTTGGCACGCGAAAAAAGCTCCGGAAACGGGACAGGATCCCTTGCCACACAAGGGATCCCGCCCCGAAACCAGGCTAGCCGGCCGCCACCGGTGTCGTCGTCGGCTTCCAGGACGGGCGGCCCGCCTCGAAGCTGTCGATCTCACCGGCATGGCGCAACGTGAGAGCGATGTCGTCGAGGCCCTCCAGCAGCCGCCAGCGGACGTAGTCGTCGATCTGGAAGGGCGCGGTGAAGTCCTTGGCGCGCACGGTCTTGGTCTGGAGGTCGACCGTGACCTCGGTGCCGGGCTCGTTCTCGAGCAGCTTCCAGAGCAGTTCGACGTCGTGCTGCTCGCACTGGGCGGCCACCAAGCCGCCCTTGCCGGAGTTGCCGCGGAAGATGTCGGCGAACCGGGCGGAGATGACGACCCGGAAGCCGTAGTCCATCAGCGCCCAGACGGCGTGCTCGCGGGAGGAACCGGTTCCGAAGTCCGGCCCCGCGACCAGCACGCTTCCGTTCCGGAACGGCTCGGAGTTGAGGATGAAGTTCTCGTCGCCGCGCCAGGCCGCGAACAGGCCGTCTTCGAAGCCGGTCCGGGTCACCCGCTTGAGGTAGACCGCGGGGATGATCTGGTCGGTGTCCACGTTGGACCGGCGCAGCGGGACGCCGACGCCGGTGTGCTGGGTGAACGGTTCCATGGCGATAGCTCCTCGAAAAGGGTCAGCGGGCGGCGGTCAGCAGGTCTTCCGGCGACGACAGCGTGCCCCGGACGGCCGTGGCGGCGGCCACCAGCGGCGACACCAGGTGCGTCCGGCCGCCCTTGCCCTGCCGGCCCTCGAAGTTGCGGTTCGACGTCGACGCGCTGCGCTCCCCCGGCTTCAGCTGGTCCGGGTTCATGCCGAGGCACATCGAACAGCCCGCCTGGCGCCACTCGGCGCCCGCCTCGGTGAAGACCTGGTCGAGCCCCTCGGCCTCGGCGGCCTTGCGGACCCGCATCGAGCCGGGAACCACCAGCATCCGGACCGAGTCCGCCACTTTCCGCCCCCGCAGCACCTCGGCGGCGGCCCGCAGGTCCTCGATCCGGCCGTTGGTGCAGGAGCCGAGGAAGACGGTGTCGACGGAGATCTCCCGCAGCGGTGTGCCCGGCTTCAGGTCCATATAGGACAGGGCTTTTTCAGCGGCGATGCGGTCGTTCTCGTCCGCGATCCGCTCCGGGTCGGGCACCTCGGCGCCCAGCGGGAGCCCCTGGCCGGGGTTGGTGCCCCAGGTCACGAACGGCGTCAGCTCGCTCGCGTTCAGGTGCACCTCGGCGTCGAACTCGGCACCGTCGTCGGTGCGCAGCTGCCGCCAGTTCTCGACCGCCGCGTCCCAGTCCGCGCCCTGCGGCGCGTGCGCGCGGCCCTTCAGGTACTCGAACGTCGTCTCGTCCGGCGCGATCATCCCGGCGCGGGCGCCGGCCTCGATCGACATGTTGCAGACGGTCATCCTGGCCTCCATCGAGAGGGCCTCGATGGCCGAGCCGCGGTACTCCAGGATGTAGCCCTGGCCACCGCCGGTGCCGATCTTCGCGATCACCGCGAGGATGATGTCCTTCGCCGTGACGGACTCGCCGACTGTGCCCTCAACGGTGATCGCCATCGTCTTGAAGGGACGCAGCGGCAGCGTCTGGGTCGCCATGACGTGCTCGACCTCCGACGTGCCGATGCCGAAGGCGATGGCGCCGAACGCGCCGTGCGTGGAGGTGTGGCTGTCGCCGCAGACCACGGTCATGCCGGGCTGGGTCAGGCCGAGCTGCGGGCCGATGACGTGCACGATGCCCTGCTCGGCGTCACCCATCGGGTGCAGCCGGACACCGAACTCCTTGCAGTTGCGGCGAAGGGTGTCGACCTGGGTGCGCGAGACCGGATCGGCGATGGGGAGCTCGATGTCGACGGTCGGGACGTTGTGGTCCTCGGTCGCGATGGTCAGGTCGGGGCGGCGCAGCGGCCGCCCGGCCAGGCGGAGGCCGTCGAAGGCCTGCGGGCTGGTGACTTCGTGCAGCAGGTGGAGGTCGATGTAGAGCAGGTCCGGTTCGGCGCCTTCGCCTCGGCGCACGAGGTGGCTTTCCCACACCTTCTCCGCCAGCGTGCGGGCCTTGCCGGTCGGGCTGGTCATCTCCGGCTCCTTCCACGGTTCGTCGACGAACTCGGGCGCGCACCTGCGAGCGGGATGCGAGCCGCGAAGGAGGGCGCAGCTCGAGTTCAGGGTTTTCCCAGATGCTGGACTTCCCAAAGTGCGGGACGCTAGTATCGGGTCGTGGGACAGCATAGCGGTATCGGAGTACTGGACAAAGCAGTGGCCGTCCTGCAGGCGGTCGCGGACGACCCCTGCGGCCTCGCGGAACTGTGCACCCGGACGGGCCTCCCCCGGGCCACGGCGCACCGGCTCGCGGTCGGCCTGGAGGTGCACCGGCTGCTGCGCCGAGGTCCGGACGGCCGCTGGCGCCCCGGTACGGCACTGGCCGAGCTGGCGGGCGGTTCGACCGACCCCCTCCTCGACGCGGCGGGCGTGGTCCTGCCGAAGCTGCGCGACGTGACGGGCGAAAGCGTCCAGCTGTACCGGCGCGACGGAGTCCAGCGCGTGTGCGTTTCGACGGCCGAGCCCCCGAGCGGCCTGCGCGACACGGTGCCGGTGGGTTCCCGCCTCCCGATGACGGCGGGCTCGGGCGCCAAGGTCCTCGCGGCCTGGGCGGACCCGCACACCCAGCGAACGATCCTGGCGGACGCGGTCTTCGGCGAGCGAACGCTCCTGGAAGTCCGGCGACGAGGCTGGGCGCAGAGCGTGGCCGAGCGAGAGCCGGGAGTGGCCAGCATTTCGGCCCCCGTACGCGACTCGGCGGGCACGGTGGTGGCCGCGGTCTCGGTCTCCGGCCCGATCGAGCGGATAGGCCGCAAACCAGGAGCACGCTGGGCAGCAGACCTCCTGGCCGCAGCGGACGCACTGCAAGAACGCCTCTGACAGACAGCCGCGCACGAGCAGCACACCGAGCGGCACCCAGGCGGGGGAGAACCCCCGGAAGGCGAAAACCGGACAGGACCACACGCCACCCAGACCCCCCGCAACCCCGATCCGAAGCCAGAACACGGCCGGCCGTAGTCACAATCGGGCTTCGGGGTGGCGACCCAGTAGCACGGCCGAACGGCGAAGATGACGCCCAGATCACCGCCGTGCACCTTTTCGGGTGACCCTCCCCGAAACCGCGTACTCAGTGACCGCCGTCACGTCTCCTTGTCACCAGCACCACAAAGGGGGAGACCATGATCACCGAACTGAGCCGCCGCGCCCTGGCGATGCTGCGGGCCGTCGGGGCCGGGCGGGCCGAGCTGACCTGCAGCTGCGAACCCGACCTCCGCGTCGACGGCCTGCCGTGCTGCGACCAGGCCACCGCCCACCAGCTCGCCCGGGCCGGGCTGATCCGGCCGGCGCGGGTCGTCGCCGTCGGGCAGTGGACGCGGGCCGAGCTGACCGAAGACGGCCGGCTCGCGCTGGACGACACGCTCGCCGCCGCCTGACGCAACCTTCCGGGCCGCTCGCGCGTGTATCTCCCGTGAGGATCGTTGCGGCGCTGCTCGGCGCCGGCCTGCTGCTGACCGCCTGCGAGCGCACCCCGGCCGAAGTTCCGCCGTCCCACTACCTGAGCCCGGTCGTCACCATCCCGCCCTCGCCGCTCGCCGACCCGAACCTGGTGCGCTGGATGGACGGCTTCTGCACCGCGGTCCACGGCTACCGCGACCGCGCCCGCCGCGAGGCCGACCCCACCCGGCCGCTGCCCCGCACGGCCGCCGAGGCGCAGCAGCAGCTCGGCGCGGACCTGGGCGGGATGGCCGCCCGCACCGGCGAGGTCGTCGGCAAGCTGGACGCCCTGTCCGCCGCGCCGGTACCGGCCGCCGAGACCGCGCGCCGGGCGTTCGTCGCGAAGTTCTCGAAAGCCCGCGATCGCGCGGCGGCGGCGAAGACCCGGCTCGACCGCGCGAAGCCGGGCGACCAGGCGTCCCCGGGCCCGGCGGCCGAAGCCCTCGAGCAGGCGCAGCAGGACATCGAGGGCACCTACGACCCGGTCGGCGCGGTGACGGCGTCGCCGGAGCTGATGCTCGCCGCCGACAACGCGCCGGGCTGCAAGTCCTGAGACCCGTCATCGCGCGAGCGGAGCCTGCAGCGGCAGTGACCGCGACGAGCCGCCCACGGACACCGTGAACCCGCCCCGCACCGGCTGCCACGCGTGGTGGCCGGTGTCCCAGACCGAGAAATCACGCGCGTCCAGCCGGATCGTCACCCGCTGGGACTGCCCCGGGGCCAGGACGACCCGCGAGAACCCCTTCAGCTGCCGCGGGGGCTCGCCCGCGGCCGCCGGGAAACCCAGGTAGAGCTGCGCGACCTCGGCGCCTTCGCGGTGGCCCGTGTTCCGCACCGTGAACGTCGCCGTGGCGCCGTCGGCGGTGGTGCGCACCTTCAGGTCCGAGTAGCCGAACGTCGTGTACGACAGGCCGTGGCCGAACGGGAACAGCGGGGTGCGGCCCTGTGCGTCGAACCAGCGGTAGCCGACCTGCAGGCCCTCCGAGTACGTCGCCACCCCGTCGACGCCCGGGAACTGCGCCGGCGTGTTCGCCGGGGTGTCGGCGTCCGCCGCCGGGAACGTGATCGGCAGCTTGCCCGACGGGTTGACGTCGCCGAAGAGCACCGCCGCCACCGCCGCGCCGTCCTGCTGGCCGGGGTACCACGCCTGGAGGATCGCCGGCACGCGCGACGCCCACGGCATGAGCACCGGGCCGCCGCTCTTCACCACGACGACCGTGTGCGGGTTCGCCTCGGCGACCGCCGCCACCAGGGCGTCCTGGGTGCCGTCCAGGGCCAGGCTCGGCCGGTCCTTGCCCTCGGTCTCGTTGTCCCCGACCATCACCACGCTGACGTCGGCGGTGCGGGCCAGCGCGGCCGCGCGCGCCACGTCGCTGCCGTCGTCGAGCGACACGCGAGCACCGGGAACGCGCTGCTGCAGGCCCGGCAGCGGGTCCACTGTGGACGTCGGGATGACGGCCGAGCTGCCCCCGCCGCCGGTCTTGGCCTTGGTGGCGAACGGCCCGATGAGCGCGATCGAGCGCACGCCCGGGTCGAGCGGGAGCTGGGCGTGTTCGTTGCGCAGCAGCACCATGCCGCGTTCGGCGAACTCCTTCGCGGCGGCGTCGTGCTGCGCGGTGGGCAGCGGGGTGAGCACCGGCGGGTGGTCGAACTGGCCGAAGGCGAACATCGTGCGGAACCGCGGCAGCAGCAGCTCGTCGACCCGCCGTTCGGTGACCTGCCCGGCCAGCACGGCCTGCTTCAGCTTGTCGCCGTACCAGGTGCCGTCGATCATTTCGAGGTTCATGCCCGCGTTCGCCGAGCCGACGGTGCTGTGCGCGGCACCCCAGTCCGACTGGACGAACCCCTTGAACCCCCAGTCGTCGCGCAGCTTGCCCTGCAGCAACGCCGGGTTCTCGCACATGAAGACGCCGTTGATCTTCGGGAACGCGCACATCACCGAGCCCGCGCGCCCTTCGGTGACCGCCTGCTCGAAGTGCGGCAGGTAGATCTCGTTGAGCGTCCGCTCGTCGATGTGCTCGTCGATGGTGAAGCGCTGGGTCTCCTGGTTGTTCGCCGCGTAGTGCTTGACCTCGGCGATGGTGCCGTTCTCCTGGATGCCGCGGATGTCGGCGGCGGCCAGCGTGCCGGCGAGCACCGGGTCCTCCCCCATGCCCTCGAACGTCCGGCCGTTGCGCGGGACGCGGGCCATGTTGATGTCCGGCCCCTCGGACACGTTGTGCGCGAGCGCGCGGGTCTCGTCGCCGACCAGGCGGCCGTAGCGGCGGGCGAGGCCGGTGTCGAACGTCGACGCCAGCGCCATCGTGGCCGGCAGGGCGGTCGCCGGTTTCTGCGGTTTGTCGTCGGCCGGGCCCATGCCCGCCGGGCCGTTGGCGATGCGGAACCCGGGCACGCCCAGCCGCGGGATCGGCGGCACGAACCGCTGGTGCTCGGCGTCGGGCTGCAGGTGCAGCTGGGAGATCTTCTCGTCGAGCGTCATCGCGGCGACGAGCTCCGCGGCCCGGCGGTCGGGTGACTGACGCGCGTCACGCCAGGGTTGCGCGGCCGCGGCCGCGGGTGTTGCCAGCGACAACCCCAGGGCCACGACGAGAACGAGCGGGCCGGTGCGCATCGAGTCTCCCTCGGCACGAGGTGGGAACCAACGGCGGCCAAGCTAACCCATACGTGACAAGGAAACATAGACGCGATCCGTGTTCACGTACTTGAATTTCGCAGAGGTCTTGACCATTTCCCCGGCTCAACGCGGGGAACGAGGACCGGCGGCGGACCTCGACCGCGGCCGAGAAAACCCTGATCGGCCTAACCGGCGGCGGCCAGCCGCAGCGCGCGGTAGACGAACTGCTGGTCGCCGAGCCGGTGCCGCAGGTCGCGCTCCAGCCCGGCGATCGGGTACAGGTTCTGCGGCGCCCGCGAGTCCTTGTAGGGGACGGACGCGAACCGCCCGAGCACCGACTGCGTCAGGTTGGCCAGCTCGGCCACCTCCGCCCGCCCGAGGTGCGGCGCCGCCTCGACGCGCACGACGCCCGACCACGGCGGGCCGCCCGCCGACGGCAGCCGCAGGTACCACGAGTGCCGCACCCAGGTCGTGCCCATCAGGAACACCGGCGTGCGCTGGTGCGCTTCGAGCGAGCCGACCAGCGCGTTGAGCTCGCCGGGCAGGTACGTCGTCTGGTGGCTCTTGATGAACCCGACGGTCCGCTCGAGGTGCGCGCGGCCGCGCAGCGGGCCGTCCACGACCAGCAGGTCGCCGCGCACGTGGCCGGCGATCGCCGTGCGCGCCCGGATCGCCGTCTCCAGCTCGGTTTCGGCCAGCTGCTCCTGCAACGCCGAGGACAGCACCACCGGCAGCGGCTTGTCCTCCTTGGCCGCCGCTCGGTGCGCGGTGTAGATCCCGGCCGGGGTGGCGATGTCGTCGGCCCGCGGGGCGACGGTGAACAGCCCGCGCCGGACGTCGGTGCCCACGACGTGCGCCCGCCCGTCGCAGCAGCACACGACCCCGGCCGCGTAGGACGCGCAGATCCCGATCGACGCCGAGTTCGTCCCGGCCGGGTCGTCGATCCAGACCCGCGCGTCGATCCGCCGGACGCCGTCGACGAAACACACCGCTTCGGGCGGCGAAACCGGCGACGGGTCGATCGGCGCCCATTCGGCCGCCGGCACCTCGACGTCCAGCTCGACCTCGGCCTGAGACCGGCCGAGGTCCTCGGCCTCCATCGAACTGCCGTAGCCCGGGTCCCAGGCATCGATGCTGAAGTTCATCCCGGCCACCGTGGTGAATTGCCGAACGGTCATGCGCCCTCCCTGGCGATGTGCGAGCCGGCGCCGTCCCGGGTCACCAGGAACCGCACCGGGACGCGCTCGGCGAGCGCCGGTACGTGCGTGATCACCCCGACCATCCGGCTGCCGGTGGCGGCGAGGTTCTCCAATGTGGACGCCACGACGTCGAGGGTGGCCTCGTCCAGCGTCCCGAAGCCTTCGTCGAGGAAGATCGACTCCAGCCGGGTCGCGCCCTCGGCGGCCATCGCGCCCAGCTGCGAAGACAGCGCCAAGGCCAGCGAGAGGGACGCCTGGAACGTCTCGCCGCCGGACAGCGTCTTCACCGGGCGCCGGGCGTCGGCCTCGTTGTGGTCCACCACCAGGAAGTCGCCCTTGTCGTGGGTCAGCTCGAACTGGCCGCCGGACAGCTCCAGCAGCGACGCCGACGCCTCGGCGACCAGCGTGTCGAGCGCCCCGGCGATCAGCCAGCGCGGGAACTTGTCCGAGCGCAGGAGATCCGCGAGCAGCCGCGCGACCTGGGCGTCGGACTCCGCGGCCGCGATGTCGCCCCGCAGCCCGGCCACGTGGGCGACCCGCCGCTGCAGTTCCGTGTGGTCGCCTTCCGCACGGGCCCGGGCGGTCGCGACGGCGACCGGGACGCGGTCCCGCACCGGCCCCTCCGGCACGGCGACGCCGAGCGCGGTGACGTCGTCGGCGACCGCGCGTTCGGCCACGCGCAACGCTTCGGCGGCCTCCCCCTCGGCGGTCGTCGCGGCGGCCAGCCGGTCGCGGTGGGCGCCCGCCTGGCGCGCGGCCCACTCCGTGAGCGCGGTCCAGGCTTCGAGGAGGCTTTCGCCGTCGATCGGCGGCGCGCCGAGGCGGACCAGCGGGTCGCGGGCCCGGGACAGGCGTTGCCGTTCGGCGTCGACCTGGGCACCGACACCCTTCTGCGCTTCCGCGGCGCGTTTCGCGGCCGCCCGCGCGGTCCGCAGGTCCGCGTCCGCTGCCTTCGCGGCTTCTTCGAGCGAAGCGACCTTCGCCAGTTGTTCGGTGACGACTTCGGCCGAGGGCGCACCGGCCAGGGTTCCGGCCAGTTCGCCGTGGCGGCGCCGGGCGTTCGCCCATCCGGTGCTCGCCGCCTGCTCGGCCAGGGCCGCCTCTTCCGCCCGCTTCCGCCGTTGTTCGGCACTGCGCTCGGCGGACGCCAGGTCGTCGGCCGCGACGGCGGCTTCCTTGCCCGCGGCTTCGGCGGCCGCTTCGAGGGAAGCGAGGACCGTGCGGCGTTCGTCCAGCGCGGAAGCCGCCCACGTGGTCAGGCGCTGCCAAGCCGCCGGGACGTCGTCGGCGTCGACGGCCGGCGCGCCCAGCTCGACCAGGGGATCACGGGCCGCCCGCAGCGCTTCCCCGGCGGCCGCGACGGACTTCCCGAGGACGTCGGCGTCGTGCTGGGCCGCCGCGCGTTCAGCGCGGGCGGCGGCGAGTTCCGCGTCCGCCGTCCGGGCCGCCTCGGCGACGCGGGCGCGGGCGTCGATCGTCGCCGACAGCCACTCGCCCCGCTCCCGCACGGCGCTGACGAGGTCCGCGAAGTCCCGCTCCGCAAAGCCGGCCTCGACCGGGCGGCGCAGCACCGCCGACTCGGGCGGACCGTCGACAGCCACGAGCGCCACGCGCAGTTCTTCCGCCTGCGCGGCCGCGGACGCGCTCGCGTCGGCGTCACGGTCCACCGCGCGTTCCAGCTTCCGCAGCGCGGACTCGGTGGCGGCGCGCTCTTGTTCCGCGCGCTCGAGCCGGTCCTTAGCCTCGGCCAGATGGGCGTGCCCGCCCGCGTCCGGCAACGTCGAAACCGGCTGCTCGCACACCGGGCACGCGTGCCCGACGGCGAGCCCGGCCCGCAGCACCAGGGCCTGTCCGGCGCGTTCGGCTTCGGCCAGCGCGGCCTTCGCTTCGGCGACTTCGGCGTCGGCGCGTGCGAAGGCGGCGCGTGCGCTTTCGACTTCCTTCCGCCGCGCGGCCTGCTCGGGCGCGGCCTTCCGTTGCGCGTCGCACACCGTATAAAGCGTGCGCGCGTCGGAGCGGGCGGCGGCGAGCGGGGCGACGTCGGGCTGGGCCGCCAGCGCCGCGCGTGCTTCGGCGTCGGCGGCCTCGGCCGCGTCGAGCCGGCTGGTCGCGGCCGCGGTGCGCCGGGCCACCCGCGCCGCTTCCGCCGTCAGGTCCCCGAGCTCGGCGGGCGGTTTCAGCCCGGCCAAGCGGTCCCGGTCCTGCCGGGCCTTCGCGGCTTCGGCGGCGGCGTTTTCGGCCGTGCGGGCCGTGGTGTCCCGGTTCTGCCGGGCCGCATCGACGATCGACACCGCCTCGGCGACCGCGACGGCGGCGGCGTCTTTGGCCTGCGTTGCCGCCGTTGCCGCGTCTTCCAGGTCCGGGAGGGCCTTCTCGGTCGCGGCGAGCTCCGTGCGGTCGGCGCGGATCCGTTCCAGCTCGCTTCGCGCGGGAGCGGCGGCGAGCGCGGCCCGGGCGGCTTCGTCCGCCGTTTCCGCCGCCTCCAACCCGGCCCGGGCCGCCGTGGCCGCCTCCGCCGCCGCCCGGCGCCGGGATTCGAGGTCTTCGACGCCGTCCGGGCGTTCCACCTCGTCCAGGACGCTCAGCTCCTGCGCCAGCGTGGCGACGCGTTGGCGGGCTTCGTCGTGCGCGCGGGCCGCGTCGTGGAGGCCTGGCAGCGCGGCGTTCACCCGGGCGTCCAGCTCCGCGAGGGCAGTCGCCCGCGCCGCCAGTTCCGCGACGGCTTCCTCGGTGGCGTCGGCGTAGCTGCCGAGCTGCTCGGCGAGGATCGCGGCCCGCTGCTTCTGCTGCTCCGCCGTCACCCCGGCGCGGCGCCCGATCCGCTCGTAGACCTCCAGGCCCAGCAGCTTGATGAGGATCTTCTGCCGATCGGCGGCCTTCGCGTGCAGGAACTCCGCGAAGTCGCCCTGGGGCAGCGCGACGCAGGTGCAGAAGTGCTTGAACGTCAACCCGAGCAGGCGTTCGATCGCCGGGGTCACCTCGGAGTCCGCGGCGATGGCCTCGGCGTCGTCCTCGGGACCGCCCGGCGCGGTGGGGTCGGCGAGCCGTTCCAGGCGGACGTTCTTGACGCTGACCGTGGGTTTCTTGCCGCCGCTGCGCCGGACTTCCCGCACGACGTGGTAGCGCGCGCCGCCGGCGTCGAAGACCAGCCGCACGGTGGCGCGGTTGACCGTCGGCGCCAGGGCGGGCGCGACGAGACCTTCGTGGTCCCAGCGGGCGACGGACCCGTAGAGAGCGAAGGTGAGGGCGTCGATCACCGTGCTCTTGCCCGCGCCGGTCGGGCCGACGAGCGCGAAGTAGTCCGTGTCTTCGAAGCTGACTTCGGTCTTCTCGCGGAAGGACGCGAAGCCGGTCATCTCCAGCAGCACTGGCCGCATGTCACACCCCGCTCGTCTCTTCGTCGTGCAGCCGCGCGAAGAGCGTCTGCACGCGCTTGTCGTCGACGGTCCGCTCCGCGCAGTAGGCCGCGAACAGCTCCCCCGGCGAGCGGTCCGCGACCGCGCGGTCGCCGCCCGAGGTCGCCACCGGCGCGGCGAACTCCGGGTCGATGCGGATTTCCAGGGCGTTCGGCAGGGCTTCCTGGATCTCCTCCCGCAGCCCGGCCCTGGTCGCTTCGCGGACGTAGACGCGGAGGTAGTCCTCGCCGAACTCCGCGGCGCGGCCGGTCAGTTCCGCCACCGTGCCGTGGACCGTCCGCAGCTTCCGGCCCGCTTTCAACGGGATGTCGGTGATCTTCGCCGGTGTCGTGGGACTCACCTCCACCGACAGTACGACGCTGGTGTTGTCCTGCTCGCCGAAGTCGACGGCGAACGGCGAACCGCTGTAGTGCACCGGGCAGGCGGCCGGCAGCGACTGGCGCCGGTGCAGGTGGCCGAGCGCGACGTAGTGCGGCTCGGCGCCGAACGCCGTCGCGGGCACGTGGTACTCGAAGATCGACTGCGCCGCGCGTTCCCCGCCGCCCATCGCGCCACCGGTCACCGTCAGGTGCGCCATGACGAGGTTCACCGCGCCGTCGGTGAACCCGGACTTGAGGTGGTCCAGGATGTCGCGCACGCGCTGGTCGTACTGGCCGACGTTGTCCGCCGGGGTCCCGGTGAGCAGCTCCGCGGCACGGACCGCGTAGCGCTGGGAAAGGAACGGCAGCACGGCGACGTTGACGCGTTCACCCGTCGAACGCGCGTCGAACGAGACGACGCCGCCGTCGTGCACCGGGCGGGGATCGCCGGTGAGCTGGATGCCGGCGGCCAGCAGCAGCGGCCGGTACGCCTCGAAGGTCGCGGCGTGGTCGTGGTTCCCGGCGATGGCGATGACCTCGGCACCGGTTTCGCGCAGCGCCATCAGCGCCCGCACCACGAGTTCCTGCGCGGCCGCCGACGGCGCCGACGTCTCGTAGAGGTCACCGGCGACGAGGATCGCGTCGAACCGCTCGTCCCGCGCGATCCGGACGATCTCGCCGAGCACGGCCCGCTGCTCGTCGAGCCGGTTGCGGCCCTTGAGCGTCTTGCCGACGTGCCAGTCGGAGGTGTGCAGGAACTTCACACTTCGTCCTTCCGTTCGGGTGGTGGGCGGGCGGCTCAGAACGGCGGCGGGTCGTCACCGAAGGGGTCGCTGCCGCGTGAAGGGAGGCCGGCGAAGGGATCGCTCTTCTTCGACGTCGACAGCCCCGCGGTGGCCGCCGGGACCGGCCCGGCCTCGGAAAGCCGCGTGGCCCAGGCGGGGAACGGGAAGCCGACGGCGATCGGCACCGGGATCTCCGGCTGGCTCACGAACATCGTGCCGGGCGTGGCGAGCGTGGCGCGGACCCGCTGGCTGGCCGGGAGGAAGCCGTACTCGGGCCGCGAAGCCTCGGCGGCGTCGAGGCGGCCGACGATGCGCACCGAGCTGTTGCTGACGATCCGGCGTTCGACCTCGCTGGCGGTCTGCTGCGCGCCGATCAGGATGACGCCGAGGGAGCGGCCGCGCTCGGCGATGTCCAGCAGCACCTCCTTGATGGGGCTGCTGCCTTCCCGCGGCGCGTACTTGTTCAGCTCGTCCAGCATGGTGAACAGCAGCCCGCCGGGGCCGGCCGCCTCCTTGCGCGCGGTCTCGGCCGCGAGCGTCACGCCGACGACGAACCGCTGCGCGCGCTCGACGAGGTTGTGGATGTCCACGACGGTCACCTGCTGGTTCTCCGTGGACAGCCGGCGGGCCGGGTGGTCGGCGAGGTCGCCGCGGATGAGGCCGTTCAGCGCGCGCTGGCTCGAGCGCAACCGGCGGATGAAGGCGTTGACCGTGCCGGCGCCGGTGACCGCGCCCGCCCAGCTCGCGCGGGTTTCCTCTTCGGTGACGCGGTCGCAGATGAGGTCGACGAGCTCGGCGTAGGTGCGGCACAGGACGCCGTCGACGGTCGCGGCGCCGTCCTTGCCCGCCGGGGTGCTGTCGTGGCGCAGGCGGTTCGCGACCTGGTGGATGACCATCGTGTACTGGTTGCGCTCGTCCTCGGCGTCGGCGAAGACGTAGGGCAGCAGGTCCTGGGCGCAGAACTCCGCGATGGTCCACCAGAAGGCGCCGACGCCCGAGGTCCGCCCGGTGACGTAAGGCTTCCCCGTGGTGTCCGACGGCGTGGGCGGCGCGTAGAACCCGACGGAGGCGAACGGCTCCGCGGGCAGGCCCAGCTTGAGGTATTCGCCGGTGAGCTTCTCGTCGAGCGCCTTGTTCGGGGTGTCGAGGAACAGCAGGTCTTCGCCCTTGACGGAGAAGACGAGGGCCTTGGCGTTGTGGGCGTTGGGCAGGGCGCCGCCGCGGAAGATCGAGTGCAGCAGGAACAACGCGAACGACGTCTTGGTGGCGACGCCGGAGACGCCGGAGATGCTGACGTGCGCGCCGCGGGTGCCGTCGAGGAAGTCCATGTTGAGGTAGACGGGTTCGCCGTCCCGGCCCAGCCCGACCGCCACCTGGCGGGTCATGTTGTCGAAGTACAGCGCCTGCGCGCGATCCTCCCCCTTGGCGCGTTCGACGACCGACCCGGGCTTCGGCGGGACGTAGCATTCGGGCTCGACGCGGGTGGTGGCGATCTCGGCGATCTCCTGCACCTGGGCGGGCAGGACCCCGTCGGAGATCAGGAAGACGTCGCTGCCGAAGCTGGCGCCCTCGTGCCGCGCGCTCACCTGCGTCACGACGCCGTAGGAAGTGACTTCGCCGAGTCCCGGCAGGTCCCGCCGGGTCACGACGACGTCGTCGAGCTGCAGATAGGCTTCCGGATCGATGGCCACGCAGAACTGCAGCGGCGTCGAGTCCTCGGTGCCTGCCACCCGTCCGACGACGGTGGTGAGCGTCTCCTGGTCCACGGTTCTCCCTGTCGCACCCGGGGGTTCCTCCCGCGGCAGACTAGCCCGGGGGACCGACAGTCCCGCGCCCAACACGGCGTTGCCGCGGCGGTGCCGGGGACTCCCGCCGCAGGCCACGACTGCGCCGAACGAGTGAGCTCACCCTTCGGGGGAGATCTTTCCGGCACCGCAGGCCCTTCCGGGCCGGCGGCGGCCGCCCGGAGTTGCTGTGCCGTCGGCCAATCACGCGGGCCGGCTCCCCCGCGGCGCCGGCGAGGCTCCCGGGAGGCCGCCGGCGGCCGTCCGGGCGGCCCGCGATCCCCCGCCGCTGCGGGGGATCGGGCCCCGGGTGGCTTCGGCCACACGCCGGGGCGCCCGCTCGGGCGTGTCGCGGGAAAAGTTCTCCGGAAGGGCCTCGGGTCCTATATGGACGACCACTGTGGACGGCACCGGTACCGGGTTTTGCCTGATCAGGGGCATGACGGAGGTTCGGGCCGCGTTCCGGAAGGCGTCCGGGCGAGGCCCCGGAGGGGGCGGAACCCGCCCCCGTACAAGGAAATATTTCGACCCCCGGTTGGATTTTGTGCGGTATTGGTAATACCGTGTGCAGTGTCGGCCGAGATGGGCCGTGACGAGTAGTTCCACTATGGAGGACTGGAATGACGAACAAGGCCCAGCTGATCGAGGCGCTGTCGGAGCGTCTGGGCGACAAGAAGGTGGCTTCGCAGGCCGTTGACGGTCTGGTCGACATCATCATCCGGACGGTCAACAAGGGCGAAAAGGTCAACATCACCGGCTTCGGGGTGTTCGAGAAGCGCGCTCGCGCCGCCCGGACCGCGCGCAACCCGCGCACCGGCGAGGCCGTGCGGGTGAAGAAGACCAACGTGCCCGCGTTCCGCGCCGGGACCACGTTCAAGGACGTCATCTCCGGCACCAAGAAGCTGCCGAAGGCCACCCCGGTCAAGCGCGCCGCCGCGGCGACGACCAGCACCCGGGCGACCGCCACCAAGACCGCGGCCGCGGCGGCCCCGGCCAAGGCGACGACGACCCGCACCACCCGCGCGGCGGCGGCCAAGCCGGCCACCACGCGGTCGACCACGACCCGCACCCGCACGGCGGCCGCGAAGCCGGCGGCGAAGGCCACCGCGACCAAGGCGACGGCCACGAAGGCGGCCCCGAAGGCGACGGCGGCCAAGGCCACCACCGCGAAGGCGACCACCACCCGCGCGAAGACGGCGGCCGCCAAGCCGGCGGCGACCAAGACCGCCGCGGCGAAGAAGACGACGGCGGCGAAGGCCCCGGCCAAGCGCACGTCGGCCGCCAAGAAGAAGTAACACCGGCGACCTCGGAAGGGCCCCGCACCAGGCTGGTGCGGGGCCCTTCCGCCGTTTCGGGGCCGCTGTGGCGAACATCAGCCGCGGGCAGCGCTCAGGCCACCTCTCGGCGCACGAACACGGCCGACGGCGTTGCCGATCGGACGGCACGGGTTTCGCACTCTGCGGGCCGCTGAGGCCGCCTCTCGCCGGACCGGCATCTGCGGGCAGCCGTGCGAGATTCCTCCACGCCCAGGCCGAGCACGGAGACCGCGGCACGCCAAGCCCGCATCAGCGAGCAGCCGCGCGAGGTTCCCCGCACCCAGGCCGAGCACGAAGACCGCGGCACGCCAAGCCCGCGTCAGCCGCCGGGTCCGGAATGCCATCCCCTTCCCCCCGCGGACATTCCGTTCGCATTCCCACCGCGCGTCCAGGAACCACCACCGGCCGCGGTGAACGGTGTTTCTCCGGTCCGGAACCGGTCCCGGTCACCCGCTCACCCGATCCGCCGCCACTCCGCCGAAGAATTCCCGCGCCCACCCGGTGGGGTGACGACCGGCCGAATCGGCCGGTCGTGGTTGTCCGGACGCCCGCCGGGGTAGCCGGGAGAAAGCCCGTCCGACCGGCAAGGAGTCGCGATGACCGAGAACGAAAACCGGCCCGGGGACGACCTCGCCCGCAGCCGGCAGTCCATCAAAGAGGCCAAAGAAGCCGCCGAGAAGGCCGACCTGGCCGATCCGGCCGAAGGGGACGCCGACGAGGCGCTCGCCACCGATCCGCCCCACCACCACGGCGAGCAGGGCTCCACACCCTCCGGAACCTAGATTCCCGGGCCGCCATTTCCGCCGGTATTGCCGCTCCCGGGCGAACCGGGCGGGTGCGGCCTTTCGCCCGGAACGCGGCGGCCGGCCAGTCCTATCAGGACCCGGCCGGCCGCCGTCCGTTCCGCGTATGCGGGAGGAAATTGCCGGATCTCTCCTCGGGTGGATACACTCCACCGAAGAACGCCGACCATTGTGCAACTTGTCACATGTCGCGTTCCCCCGGACGCACATCCAGCTGAGGAGCATTCCCGTGGCCCAGAAAGTCCTCGTCGAGATCCTGGACGACATCGACGGCAGCACCGCTGCCCAGACCGTTCAGTTCGGCCTCGACGGCGTCACCTACGAAATCGACCTTTCGGACGACAACGCCGGCGCCCTGCGCGACGAACTGGCCCGCTACATCGCGGCCGGCCGGCGCATCGGCGGCCGGAAGGTCCGGGTCGCGACCGGCCAGTCGACCACGACCAGCACCACCGACCGCGAGCGCAACCAGCAGATCCGCGCCTGGGCCAACTCGAACGGCTACGAGGTTTCCGAGCGGGGGCGGCTGTCCTCCGAGGTGATCTCCGCCTACGAGGCCGCCCAGGCCGAGGAGGCCGAGCCGCCCGCCGCGGCGCCGCGCAAGCGTGCCCCGCGCAAGAAGGTCGCCGCCGCCAAGAAGTAACGCGGTGGCCGGCAGATCACTGGGGAAAGAGCACGCCCGCGCGGGCGGCGGGGACTGAACCTCCTCGCCGCCCGCGTCCGGCATTCCGGATCGGACGTGGGCACCGTCACAGGATCCGCGTTGTCAGGAATTGTCATCGCATTCGGCGCAGTCTTTTCACAAACCACAGCGCGACCGCGCGGACACCGACAGCGAAACTATCCGCGCAACGCCGGCCCGATCCACCGGCGGACCAGGGCCCGCAGTTCGTCATCGGTGAGCGGCGGGGTCGACGGGTACTGCAGGAACGACAGGAACAGCCGCATCAGGACCTCGGCGAGCCCGTGCAGGTCCGCTTCGGTGGTGACGCCGGCGGCCGCCCAATCGACCGGGACGTTGCGGAGGATCCGCGCGCCGTAGGAGAAGGCCAGCGGGGAGACGACCCCGTCGGTGAAGAAGTCGGCTTCGCCCGCCTGCAGCAGCAGGCCCATGTGCGGCTCACCGGGGATGGCCCGGACCGCGAACACCACGGACTCCACCGCGGCTTCCTCCGCGCTGCCGAACGCGGCCAGGTGGCGTTCCATCCGCCCGGCGAACTCCTCCACCCCGGCCAGGGCCACCGCGCGCAGGATGTCCTTCAGGCCCGGGAAGTAGCGGTAGACGGTCTGGCGGGTGACGCCCGCTTCGGCGGCGACGTCGGAAAGGCTCGTCTTGGCCAGGCCGGCCCGGTCGAGGCACGCCGTCGCCGCTTCGACGATCCGGCGGCGTGCCTCGTCTTCGGTGCCGGGCGGGTTGCCCTGCCATCCGTGGTGCCCCATGCGGTCCATCTTCCCCGAGCCGGCGGGTTCAGCCGGCGGCAGGTGCTTTCCGCGACAGCGTGAGCAGCAGCCCGGCCGCGGCGAAGCAGGCGAGCGCGTAGAGCCCGCTGCCGACCGGGGTGCCGTCCGGGGTGACGCCGTCGCGGGCGGCGAAGTACCCCGGCAGCGCACCGATCCAGCACACGAGCAACCCGCCCAGGTAGACAGCCGGGTAGTACCGCGTGAAAGCGGACAAGGTCTCCGGCCGGGCACGCCGCAGGACGATCACGACGCCGGCCACCCAGATCAGGACCAGTTCGACGCCGAGGATCCACGCCCGCGCCGTGGTGTTCTCGCCCGCGAGTCCCGACGGGATGCCCGCGATCGCCATGGCCACCGGCGTCAGCACGCCGGCCAGCAGGATCCGCGGCACCAGCGCCCCTCCGCGGTGCGCCCCGGCCAGGCGCACGACCAGGTAGGTCATGGCCGCCATCGAAACCGACGCGAACAGCACCATGCTGGTCATCGGCACCGCGGCGAGCGCCGGGTGGTTCACGATCGTGTTGCCCGGGTTCCACGCCCACCACTTCAGCTGCGGGCCGAGCTGGTCGAAAACCTCGTAGAACACCTGGCAGACGAACGCGACGGCCACCGAGCCGGTCAGCGCGCCCCGGCGGAAGAGCCCGAGCGAGCGCACGAGTTCGTAGGCGAGCTGGCTGATCACCGGGTAGAACGCCACGATGTAGAGCGGCAGCCGGTCCGCCATGAACTGCACGGTGAACCGGTTGTGGGCGAAGATGAAGCCGTACAGGCGGTCGAGCCCGAACCACTCCGGGAAGTACAGCGGCGGCTCGGTGACGAAGAGGTAGACCAGCGAGGCCCACCACAGCGCCAGGTTCACCGGATCGCCCGCGCGGTACCGGCGGACCGCGTGCACCAGCGCGAACACCGCACCGCCGACGACGAGCAGTTCCAGCAGCGGCATCGTCCAGTGCGCGAGCTCCCACGGCGGCCGGACCGAAACCACCGCGGAGACGTCGTGGCAGTCGAACCCGAGGCCGCGGGTGACGGCTTCGGCGGCCGTCCCGCACTCCGCGGTCATCGCGTGACCGCCGCCGAGTAGTCCGTCGACGGCGGTTCCGCCTGGGGGTCGAACCCGGACGGCACCCGCGGCCGCCCCAGCACCGTGCGGACGCGGTGGCGCACCAGCCCGGCGAGCACGCGCGGGTTCCGCAGCATCTGTCCCAGTGATTCGTCCAGGTTGAACACCTTGGCGAAGTGCTCGTCGACCACGGCGTCCTCCCGGGCGGCGCCGACGACGAGGCTGAACGCCGGGGCCGACAGCGCCGCGACGATGCGCCGCCGCCACTCGGGCAGCTTTTCGGTGCCGGACGCGCACTCGTAGCCCTGGTCCCGGGCCATCGCCAGGCTCCACGGCACGCGGAGCAGCTTGCGCTGCGCGGCCAGGAACCGCGCGGAGAACTCCGCGTCGAGCTCCCCGGCGCGGGACAGGTGCTCGCGCAGCAGCAACGCCGAACCCGACGCGGAGCTGATGCCCTGGGCGTAGAAGGGGTTGAACGCGCAGATCGAGTCACCGACGAACGCCAGCCGCCGCGGCGGGGTCCGGAGGCGGTCGTAGCGCCGCCACTTGTTCCCGGTCGACCGGGTCAGGTGCACCCGCGAGGCGGGCTCGCACCGGTCCATCGCGGCGGCGAACAACGGCGTCCGGACGCGGCGGGCCGTCTCCACGAAGGCGTCGGTGGTGCTGGGCATTTCGAGACCCCACGACCCCATGCACGCGATGACGCGGTTGCCCTCGACGGGGAAGAAGTTGACCAGGTACTCGTGCTCGGCCGGGTGTTCGCCCTTGTCCGGTGTCGGCATGATCACCAGGTGCCGCCACCACCAGGACGCGGGCCGTTCGGCGGGCAGGTCGTACCAGCGCGAGGTGTAGGTGACCTTGGCGTCGAGCGTCCGCACCTCGGGTTCGGGCCAGCCGGCCGCCACCAGCCAGCCGGCGACCGGGGACCCGCGGCCCATCGCGTCCACCACGAAGTCGGTGCCGACGTGCTCGTCGCCCTCGCCCGCCGTGAACGTGACTCCGGTGACCTCGCCGTCGCGGGTGGTCAGGCCGCGCACCGACGCTCCTTCGCGGACGACGACGTTGCCCAGCTCGCGCACCTTTTCCCGCAGCACGCGTTCGATGAGGATCCGCGAGCCGTAGACCATCGTCATGGCGCTGCGCTTGCGGGCCGACCAGCCCGGGCCGTCGAGGTAGGCCGCGTCCATGGACGGCATCAGCAGCAGGCCGCCGGCGGCGATGAGGTCGTCCTCGAAGCCGGGGAACAGCGCGCCGATCGCGCGCCGCCCCGAGTTCAGCAGGAAGTGCGGGTGCTTGCTCTGCGGCACGCCGCGCCGGTGCCCGGCCCCGGCGGGCAGGTCGTCGCGTTCCAGCACCAGCACGTGGTCGAAGTGCGGGGCGAGCGCACCGGCGGCGCACAGACCCGCGGCACTGCCACCCAGGACGACGGCGGTCTTGCCGAGCCGCATGCGGACCAACTCCCGTCATTCATACAAAGAGACACTGAATGTATGAATGACAAGGTGCGGGCGTCAAGCCCCGGTTCGCGTCCACAGTGGACAGTGGTTCGACACGGCGTTTCCCTCCGGTCGCGGCCGGGTAGCCCGGCTGCGACAGGAGGGCGGGCCATGACGAACGAACCGCACCTGCAGGCCGTGGCCGCCGAACTCGGGTTGCAGCCCGAGGACACGCGCGCCCGGACCGGCGACTTCGAGGGTGGCCGCATCCGCTTCGCGGGCCGCGCCGGCGAGCGGGAACCGAGCGACTACCTGCTGCTCTGGACGCCCGGCGAAGGCTGGCAGCTCGCCGCGGACGACGGCCGGGACGGCGCGGTGCAGGTCGTGGCCACGCTGCCGGGCGCCCGGCCGCCCGAAGCCGTGGCCGACTTCGTCCTGACGGCCCTGACCGGACGCGGGGAGCGCCTGGTGCGCCGGTCCGACGAGCCGGGCGCGGAACCGGTCACGCCCGGCGAGAAGGACCGGTCGCCGGCGTAGCCGAGCCCGGTGCCGCCGGCGCGCAAAGCGCTTCGCGTGGTCCGGCGGCGGCCCTAACCTGGCGTCATGACCGACTGGTTCCCCTACGAAGAGGACGAGGAGACCCCCGGCCTCTCCCCCGACGAAACCGCCTTCCTCGACACCCTCCGGGAAGCGGCCGGCCGCTGGTCGGTCCCCTTCGCCGACAGCTGGGCCGCGCGTGGGGAAACCGAACCGTCGCTGCTCGCCGTGGTGTCGCTGGTCGACAGCGAGGCGCGGGTCTCGCTGGGCGACTTCGGCGTCCACGTCCTCGGCGACCGGGCGCGCGGGGACCAGCTGCACAACCAGCTCTTCACCCTGCCGGACGAGCCGACCGGGTTCGCCGTCGACGTCAAGGGGCCGCCTCGGCGGCTCGCGGCCGAGTGCGCGAAGTGGTTCGAAGCGTTGCTGGGCAAGTCCGTCGTCCACGCGCGCTGGCGGCACGCGGGGCAGGTCTACGCCCAGCTGTGGAGCTTCGGCGACACCGGGGAAGGGCTCGTCCAGAGCTACGACCCCGGTTCCGCTCCCCGCCGTCAGCTCGAGGATCTGCAGGCCCGCGGGCACGTCCGGGGCCGGGGCTGGGTTCAGGTCGCGGGCATCGAGGCCGCACCGGACGAGGTCCGCCGGGTGCGCTGACCGAACCCGCTGAAAGCGCTTTCCACCTTGTCCGCCGCGGCCGACGTCGCTTAGGCTCGCGAAAAGCGATCACCCGGAGGCGCCGCGTGCCGACCACCCCGCGAGACCGGATCGGGCTGTGTTCGGTGACGTTCCGCGCGCTGCCCGCCGCCGAGGTGGCCCGGATCGCGGCGGCCGCCGGGCTGCACGTCGTCGAGTGGGGCGCCGACGTCCACGCTCCCCCGCACCCGGCGCCGGCCCTGCGGGACGTGCGCGAGCGGACCGCCGTCCACGGACTGGCGGTCTGCTCGTACGGCTCGTACTGGCGCGCGGGCCGGGACGGCACGGCGGAGTTCGGCGCCCTCGCCGAAGCCGCGGCCGCGCTCGGCGCGCCGCGGATCCGCGTGTGGGCCGGCACCGAAGACTCGGCGGACGCGTCCGCCGAGTCCCGCTCGCGGGTGACGGCGTCACTGCGCGAGGCGGCGGCGATCGCCGCCGGCCGGGGCCTGTCGGTCGCGCTGGAGTTCCACTCCGGAACGCTGGCGGACACCCCGGCGGCGACCCTGCGCCTGCTCGACGACGTCGGCCACGACGCGCTGTCCACCTACTGGCAGCCACCGGTCGACGCGCCGGACGAGCACGCCCTCGCCGGCCTGGCCACGCTGCTGGAGCGGGTCAGCGCGATCCACGTCTTCTCGTGGTGGCCGGGGCAGAACCGCCTTCCCCTGCACGAACGCGAGCGCCTGTGGCGGCCCGCGCTGGAGCTCGTCGCGGACCACCCGGCGGACGTCCTCCTCGAGTTCGTCCCCGACGACGACCCGGCGGTGCTGCCACGGGAGACGGCGACGCTGCTGGGCTGGCTCGAGGCCTGAGCCTCCCTCACCGGCGTTGCTCTGATGGGGTCACCACGCCCCTGACCCGGGTCCGTGCCACCGGCCGGGCGTTATCGTCGGTGGCACGGGGAGGGAAACCGAGGGGGAGATCGGTGTGGATGATCGGCCGAGCACGACCTTCAGGCGCTTCCGGCACCACGCCGGGCTGACCCAGGAGGCGCTCGCCGAGCGCTCGGGGGTGTCGGTCCGGACGATCCGCGGGCTGGAGACCGGGACGCGGCGGAATCCGCAGCGCAGTTCACTGCAGCTGCTGGCCGACGCGATGGAGCTTTCGGACGGCGATCGCGCCGAGCTGGTGGCCGCGGTGTTCACCGGCCCCGCGGAGCCGCCGCCCCGCCCGGTTCCGCGGCAGCTGCCGCCGCCCCCGCGCCGGTTCACCGGCCGGGACCGGGAGCTGGCGGAGCTGACCCGCGCGGCCGCCGGGGACGACGGGGTCGCCATTTCGGCCATCGGCGGCGCGGGCGGCATCGGCAAGACCTGGCTCGCCCTGCACTGGGCCCACCGGAACGCGGACGGCTTCCCCGACGGGCAGCTGTACGCCAACCTCCGCGGCTTCGACGCGAGCGGCACGCCGGCGCGGCCCGAGGCGGTGGTCCGGGGGTTCCTCGAGGCGCTGGGCGTCCCGCCGTCGTCGCTGCCCCTGGCGGCCGAGGCGCGGTACGGCCTGTTCCGCAGCCTCACCGCAGGCCGCCGCCTCCTGATCGTGCTCGACAACGCCCGCGACACCGCGCAGCTCGTCCCGCTGCTGCCGGGCCGGTCGGCCTGCGTGGTCCTGGTGACCAGCCGCAACCGGCTCGCCGGCCTGGTCGCCTCGCACGGCGCGACGACGGTGGGGCTCGACGTCCTCGCCCCCGGCGACGCCCGGCGGCTGCTGATCCGGCACGTGGGCCGGACCAGGGCCGACCGCGAGGCCGGCGCCGTCGCCGAGCTGCTGGACCACTGCTCGGGGTTGCCGCTGGCGCTCGGCATCGTCGCGGCGCGCGCCACCGGCAACCCGGGCTTTCCGTTGCAGACCTTGGCGGACGAGCTGCACGACACGACCGCGCGGCTCGACGGGTTCGACGCCGGCGAACTCAACGCCAACCTGAGAGCCGTCTTCTCGGCGTCCTACGGCGTCCTGGACCCCGACGCCCGGCGGCTGTTCGGGCTGCTGGGGCCGGCACCGGTGCCGGAGGTCGGCGTGCCGGCCGTGGCCGGCCTCGCGGGCTGGCCGGCCGCCAAGGCCGGGCAGGTCCTGCGGGTGCTCGAGAACGCCCACCTGGTCGGGCAGCCACGGCCCGGCCGGTACCGGATGCACGACCTGATCGGGCTCTACGCCACCGAACGGGCCCGCGCCGACCTCCCGGACGGCGAACGCACCGCGGCGCTGGACCGCCTGGTCGACCACTACGTGCACACCGCGATCGCCGCCGACCGGGTGCTGCGCGAACGCACCGAGGTGGTCGACCCGGGCTCGCCCGCCGAGGGGTGCGTGCCGGAGTCGCCGCCGGACGTCGGCGCCGCGATGGCCTGGCTGGCCACCGAGCACGACGCCCTGCTGGCGATCCAGGCCGTGGCGGCCGCGCAGGGCAAGCACGCCCGGGTGTGGCGGCTGGCGCAGGCGCTGGCCATCTTCCACTGGCGGCGGGGGTTGTTCGCGGAGGACCTGGTCTCCTCGCGGCGCGCCCTCGCCGCCGCGGAGGAGCTGGGCGACGCGGCGGCGACCGCGATCATCGTCCGCAACCTGGGCTACGACCTGCTGCGCCTCGGTGACCGCGAGCAGGCGGCGGCGTACCTGGAGCAGGCGCGGCGGACCAACGAGGAGCACGGCTTCACCGAGGCGCTCGCGCACACCTACGGCGTCCTGACGCACCTGGCGGAACTGGGCGCCGACCACCGGACAGCCATCGGCTACGCGCTGAAAGCGGCGCGGTTGTTCCGGTCGATCGGCCAGGCGAACGACGAAGCCAACGCCCTCAACGCGATGGGCTGGCACCACGCGATGCTGGGCGAATTCGAGTCGGCGCGGGAGTACTGCACCGCGGCGCTGGACATGCTGGTCCGCCGCGGTGATCGCCGGTACGAGGTGTGCGCGCTGCACAGCCTCGGTTACATCGCGAAGAGAACGGGCCGGTACGCGGAGGCGTTGCGCTACTTCCGCCGTTCCATCCCCGTCTACCACGACATCGGCGACGAATTCGCCGAAGCCAACGCCCAGGTGGACATCGCCGAAGTCCACGCGGCCACGGCGGACCCGGTGGCGGCGGAAACCGCGTGGCGCACCGCGCTCGCGATGTTCGAAACCCAGAACCGGACCGCGGACGCCCGGCGCGTCCGGGCCCGGTTGACCGCGCTGGAGCGGCCTCCGGCGTTGCGGTGAGGCACGGCACCGGGTCCGCACCCTCCACAGCGGACAGACCACCGGTTTTCCGCGGCGAATACGCCGATCATCACTCGATGAGGCGAATCTGTGACATTTCGCCACCACCCGGCACCGACTACGCCGAACGGCCTCACGTCGTTTCCCCGGAATGCGCGACACGCCCGGATCGCAGGAAGAACGGCTGATCGCGCGTTTCCGCACCGCCGCCACCGGGCGCGGTATTTCCCTTTCCGGCGGCTTTGTGGATACACTCGCCGGGGAGAACGTCCCCCATTGTGCACCCCGACCTGCCACACGTTCCTGGACGCATCCACCCGAGGAGCAGTCAATGGCCCAGAAAGTCCTCGTCGAGATCCTGGACGACATCGACGGCAGCGCCGCCGCCCAGACGGTCCAGTTCGGCCTCGACGGCGTCACCTACGAAATCGACCTGTCCGACGAGAACGCCACGGCCCTGCGCGACGAATTCTCCCGCTACATCGGCGCCGGCCGCCGCTTGGCGGGCCGCCGCGCCCGCACGGCGGCCACCCGCCCGGCGATGACGACGTCCGACCGCGAGCGCAACCAGCAGATCCGCGCCTGGGCGGCGGCCAACGGCTACGAGATCTCCGAGCGCGGCCGCCTGTCCTCCCAGGTGGTGACGGCCTACGAGCAGGCCCACACGGCGGGCGACGCGCCGACCCCGCCGAGGCGCGCATCCCGCAAGAGCGCGGCCGCCTGACCCGGCGGTCCTGCGCCTGCGCCGGGGACGGCTGCCCGGTCCACGGTGGCGGTCCGGTGGCGGTCCGGTACCGCCGAGGCACGCTGTGGTGAGCCACAGAGCCGTTCCCGACGCGGCAATGTCCGGCGCCACTGAAGGCACGCTGCGCTTAATTCCGGCGCGCAATGTTCGGCGCACCGCGGCTGGCCGTGGCGAGCCCTCGCCGCCCTTCCGGCGCACAATGTTCAGCGCACCGAAGCTGGGCCGCGGCGAGACCTCGCCGCCCCTCCGGCGCGCCGAAGTCCAGCGCTGCCGAGGCGCGCTGGCGGCGAGGCCCCATGGCCGCGAAGCACCAAATCGGGTTGGCGTCCCGGACCGCCGAGGCCCGCCATCGCACCCCCCGAGAGCTCTTCTCCCGCGCCGGTACTCGCCGCAGGAACAATCCCCGGAGCCGCACCGAATCAAGCCGCCGACCAACCACAAAAGCCCGCCTGACCTGGGTCAGACGGGCTTCGACGGTCTTGCTGGTACCCCCGATGGGATTCGAACCCACGCTACCGGCGTGAGAGGCCGGCGTCCTAGGCCGCTAGACGACGGGGGCTTAGGATCTTCCCTGGTTTCCCAGGGGCTTTTCTGTTTTTCTTGCTGGAGAGAACCTACCAGAGCCGATTTCCCGACCTGCAGGGGGGTCACTCTCCGCAGCTGGGGTACCAGGACTCGAACCTAGACTAACTGGACCAGAACCAGTCGTGCTGCCAATTACACCATACCCCAGTGAGGTACTGCTCCGGCTGGCCGGTTCAGCACCGCACGAGAAGAAATACTAGAGCACGCCGTTCCGGACGGTGAACGCGGGGGTGCCACTGCCGCGCTGGGCGGGGACGCCGATCGTGGCGTACTCCGAAACCAGCAGCTCAGGCAGCTCCGCGAGGCCGGCGACCGTGTGGACGCCCTCGGGGGCGCGCTCGCCGATGCCGTCGCGGTCGAGCCAGACCGCGCCCAGGCCCGCGTCGCGGGCGCCGATCGCGTCCGTGTCCAGTTTGTCGCCCACGTGGACCGCCTGGGCCGGGGCGCAGTCCAGGCCCAGGCACACCGTGTGGAACATCACCGGGTCGGGTTTCGCGACCCCCAGCTCGCCCGCGATGGCGACGTGGTCGAAAAACGGCGCCAGGCCCAGGTCGGCGATTTTCCGGCGCTGGTGGGCGCCCGAGGCATTCGTCACCGCGGCCAGAACCAGGCCGGCCGCGCGGAGCCATTCGAGGCACGGGACGACGTCGTCGAACAGCTGCCACGAGTGGTCGAGCAGTTCTCTTCGGCGACGCTCGAACGAGCTCACCTGCTCGGCGTCGGCGAGGATGCCGATTTCGGCGAGGAAGCATTCGGTGCGGCGCTGGTGCATGGTCGCGTAGTCGAGCCCGCCGGCGACGACGAGGGCGACGTGCTCCTCGGTGATCAGGTCCCACAACGGCCACAGATCGCCCCGGCCGGTGAGGATGTGGAGGCTGCGGCGGATCGCCGCGGTGCAGTCGATGAGCGTGTCGTCGATGTCCAGGCACACCAGCCGGAGCTCGGGCGGTGACCAGGGCTCGGCGGCCGCCGCGGCGGGCGGGGCGGTTCGCGAAGGGGTCCGGGGTGCCACGGCGAAATCCACCCAGTGAGGCTAGGGCAACCGCCGCGTTCGCGACGCTGCCAAAGAGGTGATTGCCGCTCCCCTGTTCCGGCGCACCGGCTCTACTCCCAGTTGGCGAACCGTCCCCGTTCGGTTATCCGGCACCGCACACGGGCGCTGTCGCCTCCTCCGGTGCCGGATCTCGCACCACGCGAAACCGTTGTGCGGCCGGGAAATTCCTTCAGTCCACAAGGGCGCATCGGCACCCGGCCGGCGGCGTCGCCCGCGCGGGGCGCACGGCCGACGAACTGTCGCGTTTGGACGGTTTCCGTTCACCGCCGGGGCCCTCGGCCCGCCTTCGCCCGATCAGCGTATCTCCGGTCACACCCCTTGACGCCGGTGTCGAGCGGGTGCATCCTCAACTTATTCAACACGCGATGAATAAGGGAGATGGTCGAGATGACCGAGCGCACGACCTGCGTCGTCATCGGTGGCGGGCCGGCCGGGATGGTCACGGGACTGCTGCTGGCCCGGGCCGGCGTCGAGGTGACCGTGCTGGAGAAGCACGCCGACTTCCTGCGCGACTTCCGCGGGGACACGGTCCACCCGTCGACGCTGACGCTGCTCGACGAACTGGGTCTGGGCGAGAAGTTCCACGCGCTGCCGCACAGCGAGCTGACCGCGGCGGGCTTCCCGCAGGAGAACGGCGAGCTGATGAAGCTGGCCGACTTCACCCGGCTGAAGGTGGCGCACCCGTACATCGCGATGGTGCCGCAGTGGGACTTCCTCGACCTGCTCGCCGAGAGCGCGCGCAAGGAGCCGACGTTCGTCCAGCGGATGGAGACCGAGTGCACCGGCCTGGTGCGCGAGCACGGCCGGGTGGCGGGCATCACCTACCGCACGAGCGCCGGTGAGACCGGCGAAATCCGCGCCGACCTGGTGATCGCCGCCGACGGCCGCTGGTCGCTGGCCCGCCGGGAAGCCGGTCTGGTGCCGCGGGAGTACGACTGCCCGTTCGACGTCTGGTGGTTCCGGCTCTCGCGCAACGACGGCGAGGCGGGCGGCATGCTGCTGCCGAAGATGCGGGACCGCCGGTTCGCCGTACCGCTCCCCCGGCCGGACTTCTACCAGGTCGCCTACCTCGCACCGAAGGGCGAAGACCTGCGCAAGCAGGGCATCGAGGCGTTCCGCGAGAACGTGACGCAGATCTGCCCCGAGTTCCACGACCGCGTGCACGAACTCGAGGCGATGGACGACGTCAAGTTCCTCGACGTGCGGCTCAACCTGCTGCGCCGGTGGCACGTCGACGGGCTGCTGTGCATCGGCGACGCGGCGCACGCGATGTCGCCGATCGGCGGCGTCGGCATCAACCTGGCGGTGCAGGACGCGGTCGCGGCGGCGACGCTGCTGGCCGAGCCGCTGCGCCGGGGCCGCCCGACGGGGGCCGAGCTGGCGAAGGTGCGCAGCCGGCGGCTCGCGCCGACGCTGCTGGTGCAGGGGCTGCAACGGCTGATGCACCGGACCGTGGTGCGCGGGGTGATGACCGGCAAGCGCAACGGGCCGCCGGAGCCGATGGTCAGGGCGTTCGCGCGGTTCCCGGGGCTGGCGTACTTCCCGGCCCGGCTCCTCGGCCTCGGGCTGCGGCCGGAGCACGCTCCGGCGTTCGCCCGGCGGCCGATGGAGCCGGCCGGCCGGGGCTAGACCTCTTCGACCGGGTTGGTCAGGGTGCCGATGCCTTCGATGGTGATCGAGACGCTCTGGCCGCCCTCGATCGGGCCGACGCCCTCGGGGGTGCCGGTGAGGATGATGTCGCCGGGCAGGAGCGTCATGATGCCGGAGACGAACTCGACCAGCTCGGGGATCTTGTGGACGAGGTCCGAAGTACGGCCGTCCTGCTTGAGCTCGCCGTCGACCTCGCTCCTCAGCGCCAGGTCGGCGGCGTCGATCGAGGTCTCGATCCACGGGCCGATCGGGCAGAAGGTGTCGAAGCCCTTGGCGCGGCCCCACTGGCCGTCGGCCTTCTGGAGGTCGCGGGCGCTGACGTCGTTGGCGATCGTGTAGCCGAGGATGACGCTCGCGGCGCGGGCGGCCGGCACGTTCTTCACCGGCTGCCCGATGACGATGGCCAGCTCGCCCTCGAAGTCGACGCGGCCGATGCCGGAGGGGCGGCGGATGGCCGCGTGGGGCCCGATGACCGTGGTCGAGGGCTTGATGAACAGCATCGGGTCGCTGGGCACCTCGTTGCCGAACTCGGCCGCGTGCTTGGCGTAGTTGCGGCCGACGGCGATCACCTTGGACGGCAGGATCGGCGCGAGCAGCCGGACGTCGGCCAGCGGCCACCGCTTGCCGGTGAAGTTCGGCTGGCCGAAGGGGTGTTCGGCGATTTCGAGGACCTGGGCGTCGTCACCGTCGCCTTCGATCGAGGCGAACGCGACACCACCGGGATGAGCAATTCGGGCTAGGCGCACGGGCTCAGTCTACGTGCGCCCGGCCCGTGACTCAGTGCACGGTCGTGCTCTTGTGCACCAGCGCGTCGCACAGGGCCAGCCAGCTGGCCTCGACGATGTTGCCGTGCACCCCGACGGTGGTCCACTCGCGTTCGCCGTCGGTGCTCTCGACCAGCACGCGCGTCACCGCGTCGGTGCCGGGGTGCCGTGTGAGGATGCGCACCTTGTAGTCGGCCAGCTCCACACTGTCCAACCAGGACAGGTGCGGGGAGAGCGCCTGCCGCAGGGCGGCGTCGAGGGCGTGCACCGGCCCGATGCCCTCGGCGGTGGCGATGACGCGCTGCCCGCCGACGTGCACCTTCACCGTGGCCTCGGCCACGACCTCGCCGTCGGAGCGGTGGTCGAGGACCACGCGGTAGGACTCGAGCTGGAACGGCGCTTCGACGGGGACGTCGGCTTCCTGACGCAGCAGGAGTTCCAGGGAGGCGTCGGCGGCCTCGAAGGACCAGCCTTCCGCTTCGAGGCGCTTGACCTTCGTGATGGCGCTCGTCAGCGCTTCGGGCCGGCCGGCAAGGTCGACCCCGAGCTCACGTCCCTTGAGCTCGAGGCTGGCCCTGCCGGCCATCTCGGTGACCAGTACCCGCATGTCGTTGCCGACGGAGGATGGATCGATGTGGTTGTACAGCAACGGATCCACCTTGATCGCGCTCGCGTGCAGTCCCGCCTTGTGGGCGAAGGCCGACGCCCCTACGTAGGCCTGGTGGGTGTAGGGGGCGATGTTCGCGATTTCGGCAAGGGCATGGGAGACCCGGGGGAGCTCGGCGGCGCCTCCGGTCGGGAGGACGTCGAGGCCGAGCTTGGTCACCAGGTTTCCCGTCACGGCGAAGAGGTCGGCGTTGCCGGCCCGTTCCCCGTAACCGTTGGCGGTGCACTGCACGTGCGTCACGCCGGCCTGCACCGCGGCGACGGAGTTCGCCACGGCGCAGGAAGTGTCGTCCTGACAGTGGATCCCGAGCCGGAACCCGGTCTTTTCCTTGATGTCGCGGACCGTTTCCGCCAGCCCGAGCGGCAGCTGCCCGCCGTTGGTGTCGCAGAGCACGAGGACATCGGCACCCGCGTGCGCGGCGGCGTCGAGGACCCGGAGGGCGGTCTCGGGGGAATGGGCGTAGCCGTCGAAGAAGTGTTCGGCGTCGAGGAAGACCCGCCGGCCTTCCTTCGTGAGGAACTCGACGGTGTCCTTCACCATGGCGCAGGCCTCGTCGACGTCGACGCGGAGAGCGCGTTCGATGTGCCGCAGGTCGGACTTGGCGACGAGCGTGACAACGGGTGCTTCGCTGTCGAGCAGGGCCCGGACCTGCGGATCGACGTCGGCGGTGGTGCCGGCCTTGCGGGTGGCCCCGAACGCGACGAGGGCGGCGTGGCGGAGCTTCAGTTCGCCTTTCGCGGCGCGGGCGAAGAATTCGGTGTCCTTGGGAAGCGCCCCGGGCCAGCCGCCCTCGATGAACCCGACCCCGAGCTCGTCCAGCAGCCGCGCGACGGCGAGCTTGTCCTGGACGGAGTAGGTGATGCCCTCCCGCTGCGCCCCGTCGCGCAGGGTCGTGTCGTAGAGGTGGAAGGCATCGCCGAGCGGCGTATCGGCGGGCTCCTGGCGGGTCACGGGCTTCTCCTAGCGTCTTCCTGGCGTTTCAAGGCAACAAAAAAACCTCCCGCAGGGTGCGAGAGGTTGCGCGCCGGGTGCTCTTGTGGAGCTATCGTCCGGCGCGCTCGTCGATAATGATCGCGAAGCTGGTCACGGTCGCATCATGCCACAGCGGTCGCGGACGAGTCCAGGAACTGGGCGAAGCTCCCACCATCCGGGAAGCCTCCGGGCACGAAAAAAGCCCCGCACCGAAGTGCGGGGCTCTTCCGGGAAACCTCAGCCGGCCGTCCGCACGTTCGACGAGACCAGCGCCGCCAGCCGGTCACCGATGGCCTGCGTCGCCCCCGGGGAAGACTGGTCCCGCGTCGCCAGGTCGAACGCCACCGACGCCTCGATCCGCCGCGCCGATTCCTTCTGCCCCAGGTGGTCCAGCAGCAGCGCCACCGACAGCACCGCCGCCGTCGGGTCGGCCAGGCCCTGGCCCGCGATGTCCGGCGCCGAGCCGTGGACCGGCTCGAACATGCTCGGGTTCCGCCGGGTGATGTCCAGGTTGCCGCTCGCCGCCAGGCCGATGCCGCCCGTCACCGCGGCCGCCAGGTCCGTGATGATGTCGCCGAACAGGTTGTCCGTCACGATGACGTCGAACCGGGACGGGTCCGTCACCAGGTGGATCGTCGCCGCGTCCACGTGGGAGTAGGCGACCGTCACCTCCGGGTGCTCCAGCGAGACCTCTTCGACGATCCGCGACCACAGCGAACCCGCGTACTCGAGCACGTTGGTCTTGTGCACCAGCGTCAGGTGCTTGCGCGGCCGGGCCTCGGCGCGGTTGAACGCGTCCGCGACCACGCGCCGGATGCCGAACGCCGTGTTGACGCTGACCTCCGTCGCGATCTCGTGCTCGGTGTCCTTGCGCAGCAGACCACCAGTACCCGCGTACGGGCCTTCGGTCCCTTCGCGCACGACGACCATGTCGACGTCGCCCGCGTCGGCCAGCGGTCCCCGGACGCCCGGGTAGAGCCGCGCCGGGCGCAGGTTGACGTGGTGGTCCATCTCGAACCGCAGGCGCAGCAGCAGGCCGCGCTCGAGGATGCCGCTCGGCACCGACGGGTCGCCGACCGCGCCCAGCAGGATCGCGTCGTGCTGGCGGAGCTCGCCGAGGACCGACTCCGGGAGCAGCTCACCGGTCGAGTGCCATCGCGCCGCGCCGAGGTCGTAGTTCGTGATCTCCGCCGTCGGTACTACCTCGCCGAGCACCTTCAGCGCCTCGGAGACCACCTCGGGCCCGATCCCGTCTCCTGGGATCACCGCGAGCCGCATCCACACACCTCCGTCGACCGGACCACCGGCCGCACCGATGGTCCATCGCAACAAAACGCCAGCAGCCGGAAGGTTACCGGCCGTAGACAAACCGCCGTAGCCGCACCACCCTTATGCCGCATCCTCCCGCAGGGTGAGACACCCAATCGGGTGAATGTGGGCGGGGCGCCCCCGGCGGAAATCCACCGGGGACGCCCCTGGTCCTGCAAGAACCCGATCTTCACGGGAACTAGGGGCGGCCAGCCCCGATCGGCTGACGGCCGTTCCCCGGCCGGGCGTCCTCCACCTTGACCACGTTCGCCCGGTTGCCCGCGGCGTTGTGGTGCTCGATGGCCAGCAGCCCGAGGGCGTTGTCGGCCGCGGCCGACGCCGCGTTCCGCGTCACGACCAGCGCCGTTCCGGGCTTCGCGACGTAGCCCAGCGCGGCGTCGCCGCCACCCTGCACCGCGTAGCCCGGCGCGAGCGCGTCGAACGACAGCGGCGTGCCGACGTAGTCGATCAGCCCGTTCGTCGTGCCCGGCGCGACGTAGAAACCGCTCACGCCCACCGTGTACGAGATGCGGTGGCTGTCCGCGTTCGCGTCGATGCCCAGCGCGGCCAGCGAAACCGGCAGCGTGAGCACGTTCGTGTCGAACACGTTGGTGTCCACGTCGCCGAGCTGGCCGTTGACCGCCTGGACGTCGACGGTCGGGAAGCCCGGGGTCAGCGCGACCGTGTTCGCCAGGAGGACGTCGGTGGACGTCGCCTTGGTCACGTAGGTCTCGAAGTCCGGCTGCCCGTCCCCGGTGGTGTCGATGTCGACGAACGGCGAGGTGTTGCTGCCGATGTTCGCCCAGTCACCCCACGTGGAGAGACCGAACGCGAGCAGCGCGTTCTCCGGCTCGCCCTGGGCCTTCGCCAGCGGAGCGGTCGACGCCGCGCCGATGTAGCGGAGGTCGCCGCCCTTGGCCGTCTTGTTCAGCGTGCAGTCGGTGACCACGTCCGCGTCGCACTCGGGCAGCTGCGGGGACTCCGCCTGCAGCTCGAGCACGCTGATCAGCGAGCGGTACCGCTGCGCGCCGGTGCCCTGGTCGACACCCTTGCCGCCCAGGTTCAGCACGGCCTGCGTGGCGTCCGCGCCGAACTTGACCGACGCCGGCGTCGAGATCGTCGAGACCGGCTTGGGCGCGGCGTAGACCGAAACCCGCAGCGGCACCTTGGCCCCGCTGACCGGCGTGAAGGCGACGCGCCCGGAGGCGTCCGCGACGAACTGCCGGGCCAGGCCGGCCTGGGTGGCCGCCATGGTCGGGTCCATGACCTTGCGCAGCGCCTTCGGGTCGGTGATCTTCAGCGTCACCTTCACCTTGGCCGTGCCGCGCGGGGTCAGCTTGACCGACGGCTTGTCCACTGTGTACTCGACACCCGGCAGGGCGTTGACCGCCTGGTAGGCGACGGTGTACTCGGCCGGGGTGACGCCCTTGTTCACCAGCTTGAGCGTCTTCGACAGCGTCACCGGACCGGACGCCTCGACCGTGCCGAAGCTGACGCTGACCGCGCCCGGGTCGTCCTGGACGTAGGCGAGCACCTGGTTGTCCAGCGCCGCCTTGGCGTCGATCCGGCCGCTGCCGACGCGCTGCGGCGCGTAGGTGTGGCCGGCGCCGTCGGAGACGTCGTGGCCGGCGGTGTCGATGACCGACGCCTTGACCTCCTCGACCGACCAGTCCGGGTGCGCCTGGCGGACCAGCGCGGTGATGCCCGTGGTGTGCGGGGCGGCCATCGAGGTGCCGCTCAGCACGGTCCGGCCGTTGCCGCTGCCGCGGAACGCCGAGGTGATCGTGTCACCGGGGGCGGCGACGTCCGGCTTGACGGCCGGGCCGCGGGTGCCACGCGAGGTGAACGAGCTCGGGGTGTCCACGATCGTCCTGTCGTAGGTCTGGATCGAGGCGCGCCCGGCGCCGTAGAGCCGGACCTGCAGCGTGCCCGCGGTCAGCGCCGCGCGCAGCGTCTTCGTGGCGGACCCGGTGAACTGGAACATCGGGATCGCCGCGTTGCCCGCGATGCCGGCGCTGAAGTGCTCCAAAGTGGACGACAGCAGCGCGCCCTTGGCCCCGGCGGCCTGCGCGTTGTTGGCGCGCGCGGCCGAACCGCAGGCGCGGGTCGAGTCGTTGTCGTCCCACTCCAGGAAGACGAACTTGCCGGCGGCCTTCGCCTTGTCCGCGGCCGAGTACGGCCCGCAGCCGGCCGCGTTCGCCGCCGAGAGAGCCACCACCGGGGCGGTCAAGTCCAGGGTGTCGTAGCCGGTGTAGTTCTGGCTGTACTGTCCGGTCTTCTGGCCCGCGGTGGGCGCCTTGACCTCGGCGGCGTCACGCAGGACGCCCGCGTCGCGCGTGCTGGCGACGGTGAGCGCCTCGGGGGTGTTGCCCGGGGAGCCGGCGATGTCGTTGATGTCGCCGCCGTTGCCCGCGGAGATCACCGGCAGCACGTTGTTCGCGGCGAGCTTGCGCACGAACAGCGAGTCCGGGTCGTCCGGCGCGCCGAAGTCGGAGCCGAGCGAGAGGTTGACGATGTCGAGGTGGTCGGTGAAGTCGCCGTCGCCGTCCGGGTCGAGCGCCCAGTCCAGGGCCTGCGAGGTGACGTTCGTCGAGCCGGTGCAGCCGAACACCTTGATCGCGTAGAGCAGCGACTTCGGGGCGGTGCCCGGGCCGATCTGCATCGCGTCGACCTTCTTGCCGTCGAGCTTCTTGTAGTCGCCCTTGAAGGTCTTGCCGTCGGCGGTGACGCCGTAGCCGCCGATGGTGCCGGCGACGTGCGTGCCGTGCTCACCGCAGGCGAGCGGGTTCGGGTCCGGCTTCGGCGTGGTCTTGCCGGCCGTCGCGGCGTCGTAGTCGTCGCCGACGAGGTCGGTGCCGCCGACCACCTTGGCGCTCGGGAACAGCGGCGTCGGCTTGGTGGAGTCGACGCTCTTGTAGGCGGCCTGCGTGCCGGGGCCGCCGAAGTCGGCGTGGGTGTAGTCGATGCCGTCGTCGATGACGCCGACGCGGACGCCGTCGCCGAACTTGCCGGTCTGCTGCCACGCGGCGAGCGTGTTGGTCAGCTGCTCGGCGCTGGCGTTGGTGCGGGTCTTCGGCACGACCGTGCGCACCGCGACGACATCCGCCCGCTTCGCGACTTCACGCAGCTTCGCGGCGTCGGCGGTGACGACCACACCGGGAACGGCGTTGGCGGTCTGCGTGACGACCTGCGGCTTGGCGTCGGCCGCGCGCAGCTGGCCCACGACCGAGTTCACCGCGGCGGCGGTGTCGTCCTTCGCGGCACGGGCGGCGCGCTTGGCGGCCTCCTTGCCCTGGGGCTGCGCGGCGGTGAACGCGTCGACGGCCGGCTTCTTCGCCAGCTCGACGAACGCGGTGACCCGGCCCTGCGCGGCCCCCAGCCGCGGCGACAGCTTGCCCTGCAGCTTCGCGTCGTCGATCTTCGCCGGCGCGACGCCGTCGGCGAGCGGGGAGTCCGCTGCGCTCGCGACCGGCGCCCCGAGCGCGGCCGCCAGAACGACGGCGAAGGCCGCCGTCGTGGCGCGCGCGGGGAGGCGGGATCTGCTCATGAGTCGGCCCCTTACCCGAGGTCTGGACCCGAACCTGCCGGCCGCTCCTGACACCCCCGACGGTGAAGCGCGGCACAGCGCCGTGCCCTCGACGGCGCGTGGTTCAACCTCGCGGGGAGAACCTAATGCCCCAAAACACCTACTTACGTAGGCAAAGGACTCCGTTATGTAGTTGTGATTGCGCACGAAGGCCCCCTGCCGGGTGACAGGGGGCCTTCGAAAGGGTTACGTCAGTTGAAATCGACGGCGCGGATAGTGTGCGCCCCGACAGCGGCGCCGATCGGCTCCAGCAGGTGCGCGTCGATGTGGCGGTCGACGCGCAGCAGCATCACCGCGTCGGAGCCGTCCGTGGTCTGGCTGATCTGCGCGGCCTCGATGTTGATGCCCGCTTCGCCGAGCAGCGTGCCGACGCGGCCCATCACGCCCGGGCGGTCCGGGTACTCGACCAGCAGCACGGTGCCCTCGGCGCGCAGGTCGAAGCCGCGGCCGTTGACCTCGACCAGCTTCTCGACCTCGTCCTTGCCGGTGACCGACCCGGACACGGTCAGCGCCTGGCCGTCCGCGTGCACCGCGCGCACGGTGACCAGGCTGCGGAACTTCGGGCTCTCCGGCTCGGTCGTCAGCTCGACCTGGACGCCGAGCTTTTCCGCCAGCTGCGGCGCGTTGACGAACGTGACCTGGTCCTCGACCACGCCGGTGAACACCCCGCGCAGCGCCGCCAGCTGCAGCACCCCGGTGTCCTCGTTCGAGATCTCGCCCTTCACCTGCACCGTCACCGAAGTCGGCGAGGTCGGGTTGAGCGCCGTCAGCAGCTGGCCCAGCTTCTGGGTCAGCGACAGGTACGGGCGGACGTGCTCGCCGACCGCGCCGCCGCCGGAGACGTTCACCGCGTCCGGCACGAAGTCGCCGCGCAGGGCCAGCAGCACCGACTTCGCGACGTCGGTGCCCGCGCGGTCCTGCGCCTCGGCCGTCGACGCGCCCAGGTGCGGCGTCACGACGACGTTCTCCAGCTCGAACAGCGGGCTGGACGTGGTCGGTTCGGAGACGAAGACGTCGACGCCGGCGCCGCCGACGTGGCCCGAGCGCAGCGCGTCGGCCAGGTCCTGCTCGACGATCAGCCCGCCGCGGGCGGCGTTCACGATGATGACGCCCGGCTTGGTCTTCTTCAGCGCCTCGGCGTCGATCAGGCCCTTGGTCTCCGGCGTCTTCGGCAGGTGGATGGAGATCGCGTCGGCGCGGGAAAGCAGCTCGTCGAGGGTGACGAGCTCGATGCCGAGCTGCGCGGCGCGCGCGGCCGACACGTAGGGGTCGTAGGCGATGAGCTTCGTGTCGAAGGCGGCGAGGCGCTGGGCGAACAGCTGGCCGATCTTGCCGAGGCCGACCACACCGACGGTCTTGCCCTGCAGCTCGACACCGGAGAACGAGCTGCGCTTCCACTCGCCGCCGCGCAGGCTCTGGTCGGCGGCCGGGACGCGGCGCGCGACCGACAGCAGGAGGGCGACGGCGTGCTCGGCGGCGGAGACGATGTTCGACGTCGGCGCGTTGACGACCAGGACGCCGCGCTCGGTCGCGGCGGGCACCTCGACGTTGTCGAGGCCGACACCGGCGCGGGCGACGACCTTCAGCTGCGTGGTGGCCGCGAAGACCTCGGCGTTCACCTGGGTGGCGGAGCGGACCAGGAGCGCGTCGGCGCTCTTCACCGCCTCGAGCAGCGCGGACCGGTCCGTGCCGTCGACGTGCCGGACCTCCACCTCGTCACCGAAGACGCTCAGCACGGAGGGGGCGAGCTTCTCCGCGATGAGGACGACGGGCTTATTGGGCTTGCTCACGATGCGGCTCCCACTATCTGGTCATTTCCAGGACGCTCTGTGTCGACAAACGGTCAAAGCACGTCGTTGTGCCCCGGTCGAGCGGGAGTTTAACGCGCTGGCCGGGCCCGTGGCGTCTTCTGGTGTTAACTTGCGCGCAATCCCTCGAAAACAAGAGCCAGCAGGCGCTGCATGCCCCCTTCGCCGGGCAGGTGACCCCCCGCCCAGGATGCCGCGTGCAGCAGGAGAAGGAGCTCGTGCGCCGTGACGTCGGCGCGCAGCTCCCCGGCCTCCTTCGCACGTTCCACTAGTTGGGAACCGACGGCACGCATCGCG
The DNA here is from genome assembly GCF_040609695.1 of Amycolatopsis sp. NPDC004625. NCBI lineage: Bacteria > Bacillati > Actinomycetota > Actinomycetes > Pseudonocardiales > Pseudonocardiaceae > Amycolatopsis > Amycolatopsis sp. NPDC004625. Next base: position 169,092 of record NZ_JBEXKX010000001.1, on the reverse strand, counting down.
TGGCACGACTCGTACAACCGGGACGATTCGTCGTTCAGCGCGTCGGCGGTGAGCTCGACCAGGCCGCGGAAGGTGCCGGTGGCGTCGCCGAGCCCGGCGAGCCACGTGTGCAGCGCGGCCAGCGGCTCGGGGTGGGTGAGCAGTTCGCGCGCCCGCTCGGCCTGCGCGTCGAACCGGGCGCGCAGGAGCGTCTCGAGCAGCGCTTCCCGGGTCGGAAAATGGCGGTACAGCGTGCCGATGCCGACGCCGGCTCGGCGCGCGATCTCTTCCAGGGACGCCTCGACGCCGTGTTCGGCGAAGGCGCGCTGGGCCTCTTCGAGGAGGCGCTCGTAGTTGCGGCGGGCGTCCGCGCGCATCGGTTTGACGTCGGTCATCGCGCTCCGACCTTACCCGCTAGCCAATCGGAGGCCACCTCCGTATATTAACCGGAGGCAGCCTCAGCTTACTGGAGGGAACTCGAGGATGACCCTGATCGAAGACACCCGGACGCGGCTCGGCGCGATCGGCGCGTGGTTGCCGAGCGCGCCACTGGCCCCGCCCCCGGACGTCGAACGCACCGCGACGCGGCGGCTCGCCGACGCCGGCTACCGCTCGGCCTGGAGCGGCGAAGGACCCGGCACGCGGGAGGTGTTCGCCCACTTCGGCGACCTCCTGGCCACCGTCGGAGACGTCGTGCTGGGCACCGGCATCGCGAACACCTGGCTGCGGCGCGGGACGACCGCGTACAAGGGCGGGGCGACGCTCGCCCAGGCCCACCCCGGCCGGTTCGTGCTCGGCATCGGCGTCGGACACGCGTTCCAGGCGGCGAAGCTCGGCGAGGAGTACCGGCCGATCGACCGGATGCGCGATTATCTGTCCGAAATGGATGCTGCCGCGGCCGAAAACCCTTCCACCGTGGCGTTTCCGCGCGTCCTGGCCGCCGTCGGGCCGAAGATGCTGGCCCTGTCCCGCGACCACGCGGACGGCGCGCACCCGTTCGCCCAGCCGGTTTCGCACACACCGTACGCCCGCGAAATCCTGGGGCCGGACAAGCTGCTGATCCCGCAGCAGACCGTCCTGCTCGGCAGCCGCGAGGACGCCCGCGAGAGCGTCCGGCGCCGGGTGGCGCAGTCGCGGGAGTACTCCGTCACCGTCTACCTCGCGGGCTGGAAACGGCTCGGCTACACCGAAGCCGACATCGCCGGGCCGAGCGACCGGTTCGTCGACGACCTCGTGCTCTGGGGTGACGCGGCAACCATCGCGAAACGCCTCGCCGAGGTGCTCGACGCGGGCGCGGACCACGTCCTGCTGACGCCGTCGGCGCCCTCGTTCGAGTCCACTGTGGACATGCTGCTCGAGCTGGCCCCGGCGGTGGTCCGATGAGCGTCGGGATCTGGCGGTTCTTCGACGGCGCCCCGATCGGCGAGCTCCGCGAAACGGCCGCCGAGGTGGAGGAACTCGGCTTCGACGCGCTCTGGTTCGGCGAGTACGCCGGCCGGGAGGCGTTCACCCAGGCGGCGCTGCTGCTCGCGGCGACGTCCCGGCTCACGATCGCCACCGGGGTCGCCCGGTTCGACCAGCGTTCCCCGCTCGCGGCGGAAGGCGCGATCCGGGCGCTGGGCGAGGCGTACCCGGGCCGGTTCGTGGCCGGCCTGGGCGGGCACCGGCCGGGCGCGCGGCCGCTGACGGCGTTGCGCGAGTACCTCGACGGGATGGACGCGGCCGAGCTGCCGGGCCTCCCCCAGCCGTCGCCGCGGCCGAGGCGGGTGCTCGCGGCCCTGGGCCCGAAGCTGCTGGACCTGGCGGCCGGACGCGCCGACGGCGCCCACCCGTACTTCGTCCCGCCGGAGCACACGGCGATGGCCCGCGAGCGGCTCGGGCCGGGCAAGTACCTGGCGGTCGAGCAGGCGGTGGTCCTCGACCCGGCCCCCGAGGTGGCCCGGGAGCACGTGGGCCTCTACGTCGGGCAGGCCGTGCACCACCAGCAGAACCTGCGCCGCCTCGGCTTCACCGACGCCGACCTCGCCGACGGCGGCAGCGACCGCCTGGTCGACGCCATCGTCGCGACCGGCGAGCAGGCGATCGCGGACCGGATCCGCGCCCACCTCGACGCGGGCGCCGACCACGTCTGCATCCAGGTCCTGAACCGCACGGCCGGGTCCTACCGCAGGCTGGCCGATCTGCGGCCCTGACCGGGTACGCTGGCGGGGCGCGGTACGGGCCGCGTCCCGTCCGCGGAAAGGGCCGAGCCCACCCCTGCTGCACCGCACCACCAGCTCCGCACCTTCTTTCCTGCCCGGTGCCGGCGGACCACGGGCGACGAGGAAAGGAGGCACGACGGTGCCCGGTGGACTCAACCTCGAACAACTCCGCAAGCGCGCGAAGGAACTCGCGCGCGCCGAAGGCGTCAAACTCGCCGAAGCGCAGTTCCGCATCGCGCGGGACCACGGGTTCCCGAGCTGGCCGAAACTGCAGGCGTACCTGCGGCGCGTCGCCGAACACGGGGAAACCCTGCAGCACCCGTACCACCAGGACGTCGAGTACTACGCCGAACGCGCGCTCGGCCTGCTCGCCTCGGCCGAGGACGGCACACCCGGCGCCAGGGAACCGTTCGAACGCCGGAACCAGCCGCTCACCCGGGACGGCGCCCGGGCGGTCGTCGCCCGGGAGCACGGTTTCGTTTCCTGGAGAGCACTCCGCGACCACGTCAAGTCTCTTGTGGACAGTGGCGAGCCGTTCGCCCGCGCCTACCGGGCGATCGAGGCGCGCAATCCCGAGCAACTCGACACGCTGCTCGGCGAGTTCCCCGGCCTCGTCGACGCCCGCGGCACCAACGGCAACGACCTGCTCGGCATGGCGGGCGCGACCCACGACGAGCGGCTCAGCCGCATCCTCCTCGACCACGGCGCCGATCCGGCCCGCGGCAACGTCCACGGCTGGACACCCCTGCACCAAGCCGCGTACAGCAACCTGCCCCTCCTGCTCGACCTGCTGCTGCGGCACGGCGCACCCACCGCCGTCTCCGCCCGCGGCGACGGCGGCACCCCCCTGGTCGTCGCCCTGTTCTGGGGTCACCGCGAAGCCGCGGAGATCCTCGCGCAGCACAGCCGGGCGCCGGGCAACCTGCGCGTCGCGGCCGGCCTCGGCCACCTCGACGCCGTCGACGAGCTCCTGACGTCCGGGAACCCCGGTGCGCACCGCGGCTTTTACCGTCCCCACAGCGGTTTCCCGCACTGGCAGCCGACGGACGACCCGGCCGAAGTCAGGAACGAAGCTCTCGCCTGGGCGGCCCGCAACAACCGCGTCGACGCGCTCGAAGCGCTCGTCGCGCGCGGAGCCGACGTGAACGCCGACGTCTACCGCGGGACCGCGCTGGCCTGGGCGGCGGCACAGGGCAGGCTCGCCGCCGTCCGAGCGCTTCTCGACCTCGGCGCCGACGTGAACCACCGCGGCACGTTCGGCGGCCCGAACCACGGCGAAGGCGTCACGGCCCTGCACCTGGCCGCGCAGTCCGGCCACCTCGACGTCATCCGCACCCTCGTCGAAAACGGCGCGGACCCCACCGCGCGGGACGCGATCTTCGACAGCACCCCGGAGAAGTGGGCGGAGGTGTGCGAGCAGCCGGCCGCGCGGGACCTGCTGAAGTAGACAAACGGAGTCTGTAGTCCGTATCTTCGAGAGGCGGACTACAGACTCCGTTTTGCTCACTGGGAGGATTCATGACCACACCGCGCGACGTCTTCACCGCGTTGTCCGACGGCATCAGTGAAGGACGCTTCGGCGAACTCTCCGCGCTCTACGCCGAGGACACCGTCGTCGAACACCCCCAAGCGGTCCCGAGACCGACGCGCCTGGTCGGCCGCGACGCGGTCCACGAACGGTTCACCGGCGTCCTCGCCGGGGCGCTGCGGCTCAAGCGCAAGAACGTCGTCGTCCACGAGACGACCGACCCCGAGGTGATCGTCGCCGAATACGACTACGACGCCGAGTCGGCGGAAACCGGCCGGACGATCGCGGCGGCCAACATCCAGGTGCTGCGCGTCCGCGACGGCCTGATCGTCCATTCCCGCGACTACCACGACTACCTGCGGCTCGCCGTCATCCGCGACGGCGTCGGCCAGCTCGCCAAGGCTTACGAAGAGGCGCCGCCGCGCGAGTTGTCGCCCAGCACGCCGGAGAGCGGCGGCACGGTGTTCGAGCGGCTCGTCCACGGCGTCGCCGGCGGCCGCTGGGACGAGCTACCGGAGCTGTACGCCGAGGAAACGCACGTCACGCACCCGTTCCTGCCGGGCTCGGAAACCCTGCGTTCCCGCGACGAACTGCGGGCGCACTTCGCGGCGGGCAAGGCGCTGAACCCGGGGTTCGCCGTCGCGGACCTGGTGGTCCACCAGGCCACCGACCCGGAAGTGCTGATCGGCGAGTTCGCCTACCAGGGCGAGCACGGCGGCCGCCCGGTTCGCATCGCCAACATCTTCGCCATGCGCATCCGCGACGGCCTGATCGTCGAATCCCGCGACTACGGCGACCACCTCGGCGTCGCCGGCGACCTCGGCCAGATCCCCGCGCTCGCGGCGAAGCTTTAAGCCTCGGCGAGGTCCTCGGGCAGGTCGAACTCGCCGTCGCGGACGCCCTTGACGAACGCGTCCCACTCCCCCGGCGTGAAGACGAGGATCACGCCGTCCGGCTTCGCCGACTGCCGCATCGCCGTGTAGGTGACGCCGTCGGTGTGCTCGATGAAGGCGTACTCGACGCAGTCGTCGAGGGTGACGCCCTCGGGCTCGGCCCGGATCCACTCGGCCTTCGTGAAGTCGAGGTGGTGCCGGATGTGCGCCTTGTCGTCGACCGGCTGCTCACTCATGTCTCCAGCGTAGCGACCCGGCCACCGAACGCACCGAAGGGGACGCCCGGCGCGGGCGTCCCCTTCGGGTCTTGGAGGAAGATCAGGCGGTCTCGGTGATCGGCCGGTCCACCCACGACATCAGGTCGCGCAGCTTCTTGCCGGTCGCCTCGATCGGGTGCTGGTTGCCCTGCTCCTCGAGCTTGGTGAAGTTCGGCCGGCCGGCCTCGTCCTCGGCGACCCACTCACGCGCGAACGTGCCGTCCTGGATCTCGCCGAGGATCTTCTTCATCTCTTCCTTGACCGCCGGCGAGATGACGCGCGGGCCGCGGGTCAGGTCGCCGTACTCGGCGGTGTCGGAGATCGAGTAGCGCTGGCGCGCGATGCCGCCCTCGTACATCAGGTCGACGATCAGCTTCAGCTCGTGCAGCACCTCGAAGTAGGCGATCTCCGGGGCGTAGCCGGCCTCGGTGAGCACCTCGAACCCGGTCTGCACCAGCGCGGACGCGCCACCGCAGAGCACGGCCTGCTCGCCGAAGAGGTCGGTCTCGGTCTCCTCGGTGAACGTCGTCTTGATGACACCCGCGCGGGCGCCACCGATGGCGGCCGCGTAGGACAGCGCGAGCGCCTGGGCGTTGCCGGACGCGTCCTGCTCGACCGCGATGAGCGCCGGGACGCCCTTGCCGTCGACGAACTGGCGGCGGACCAGGTGGCCCGGGCCCTTCGGGGCGACCATCGCGACGTCGACGTTCGCCGGCGGCTTGATCAGGTCGTAGCGGATGTTGAAGCCGTGCCCGAAGAAGAGGGCGTCGCCGTCCTTGAGGTTCGGCGCGATGTCCTGCTCGTAGATGTGGCGCTGCTTGGTGTCCGGCGCCAGGATCATGATCAGGTCGGCCTCGGCCGACGCCTCGGCCGGGGTGAGCACGCGCAGGCCCTGCTCCTCGGCCTTCGCCCGCGACTTGGACCCCTCGGGCAGGCCGATGCGGACGTCGACGCCGGAGTCGCGCAGGCTCAGCGAGTGGGCGTGGCCCTGGCTGCCGTAGCCGATGACAGCGACCTTGCGCCCCTGGATGATCGAGAGGTCGGCGTCGTCGTCGTAGAAGATTTCCACTGCCATGGGGGTTACTGCTTCCTTTCCTGACTGACTTGCTTCTAGCGCGGGGAGGTGGCGGTGATCGAACGGGCGCCTCGGCCCACCGCGACCATGCCGGACTGCACCAGCTCGCGGATGCCATACGGCTCCAGCATCCGCAGCAGCGCACCGATCTTGTCGGACGTCCCGGTGGCCTCGACGGTGAGCGCCTCGGGAGAGACGTCCACCACCTTGGCCCGGAAGAGCTGGACGGTTTCGAGGACCTGGCTGCGCACGGTGTTGTCGGCGCGCACCTTCACCAGCAGCAGTTCGCGCTGCACGGCGGTCGACTGCTCCAGCTCGACGATCTTGATCACGTTGACCAGCTTGTTGAGCTGCTTCGTCACCTGTTCGAGCGGTAGCTCTTCCACGGCGACCACGATCGTCATGCGGGACACCTCGGGGTTTTCCGTGGGCCCGACGGCGAGGGACTCGATGTTGAACCCGCGGCGGGAGAACAGGCCCGAGACGCGCGCGAGCACACCGGGCTTGTTCTCGACCAGGACACTCAGCGTGTGGACGCTCATCTCAGCGCTCACCCTCTCCGGCGGCTTCCGCGGCAGCCTCGGTCGTCTCGACCGACACCTCGTCGTCGTCGAACAGCGGCCGGATGCCCCGGACCGCCATGATCTCGTCGTTGCCGGTGCCAGCCGCGACCATCGGCCACACCTGGGCATCCTTCCCCACGACGAAGTCGATCACGACGGGGCGGTCGTTGATTTCCATCGCGCGGCGGATGGTCACGTCGACGTCTTCCTTCGTCTCGCACCGCAGGCCCGCGCAGCCCAGGGCCTCGGCCAGCAGCACGAAGTCCGGGATGCGGTGCTTGTGCGTGCCGAGGTCGGTGTTGGAGTACCGCTCCGAGTAGAAGAGGTTCTGCCACTGCCGGACCATGCCCAGGTTGCCGTTGTTGATCACGGCGACCTTGATCGGCGCGCCCTCGATGGCGCAGGTGGCCAGCTCCTGGTTGGTCATCTGGAAGCAGCCGTCGCCGTCGATCGCCCAGACCTGTGTGCCCGGGACGCCGAACTGCGCGCCCATCGCGGCGGGCACCGCGTAGCCCATGGTGCCGAGGCCGCCGGAGTTGATCCAGGTGCGCGGGTTCTCGTACTTGACGAACTGCGCGGCCCACATCTGGTGCTGGCCGACACCCGCGGCGTACACCGCGTCCGGGCCGACGATCTGGCCGATCCGCTCGATGACGTACTGCGGCGACAGCGAACCGTCGTCGGGCCACTCGTACCCGGCCGGGTAGGTCCTGCGCCAGTCGTCGGCCTGGGTCCACCAGTCGGCCAGGTCGGGCCGGCCGCCGTGGTCGAACTCCGTCTGCACGGCGGTGATCAGCTCGCCGATGATCTCCTTGCAGTCGCCCACGATCGGGACGTCGGCCTTGCGGTTCTTGGAGATCTCGGCCGGGTCGATGTCGGCGTGCACGATCGCGGCGTCCGGCGCGAACGAGGACAGCTGGCCGGTGACCCGGTCGTCGAACCGGGCCCCGAGCGCGATCAGCAGGTCGGCCCGCTGCATCGCGGCGACCGCGGCGACCGAGCCGTGCATGCCCGGCATGCCGAGGTGCTGCGGGTGCGAGTCGGGGAACGCGCCGCGCGCCATCAGCGTGGTGACGACCGGGATGTTCGTCAGCTCGGCGAGCTGCTTCAGCTGCTCGTGCGCCTCGGCCTTGATGACGCCACCGCCGACGTAGAGCACCGGCCGTCGCGACTTGGCGATCAGCTTCGCGGCTTCGCGGACCTGCTTGCCGTGCGGGCGCAGCGTGGGGCGGTAGCCCGGCAGCCGCAGCTCGGTCGGCCAGGAGAACGAGGTCATCTCCTGCAGCACGTCCTTGGGGATGTCCACCAGGACGGGGCCGGGTCGGCCCGTCGCGGCCAGGTGGAACGCCTCGGCGATGGTCCGCGGGATGTCCGCGGGGTCGGTGACGAGGAAGTTGTGCTTGGTGATCGGCATGGTGATGCCGCAGATGTCGGCTTCCTGGAACGCGTCCGTGCCGATCAGCGCGCGGGACTGCTGCCCGGTGATGGCGACGACCGGGACGGAGTCCATGTTCGCGTCGGCCAGCGGGGTGACCAGGTTGGTCGCGCCCGGGCCCGACGTCGCCATGCAGACGCCGACCTTGCCGGTGGCCTGCGCGTAGCCGGTGGCCGCGTGGCCGGCGCCCTGCTCGTGACGGACCAGGACGTGGCGGACCTTCGTCGAGTCCAGCAGCGGGTCGTAGGCGGGCAGGATGGTGCCGCCCGGAATCCCGAAGACCACCTCGGCGCCGACGGCCTCGAGCGAGCGCACGAGGGACTGGGCGCCGGTGACGCGCACCGGCGTTCCCGCCGGTGGTGCCGGCTTCGGACGTGCTCCGGGCGTTCCGGGCGTCGGCCCGGGTTTCGCGTCGCTGCGCGACGTGGCACTGGTCATCGGATCTGCCTCGTGGGTCTCGGTGTCACTCGTTCGGGTCTGTTTGGGGCTCGTTTTGTGCGGTGGGGCCGGGAATCTCTTCCCTCGGGCAACAAAAAACCCTCGCCGACCGTAAGGTCGCACGAGGGTTCGCGCGTCGACGCAGCGGAAAGTCTTCCCTAAGCGTCGACGCGCTTGGGAAGTACGAGGCCGGTCAGCGGTGTCACGGCGACGACGCTAGACCGAACGCCCCGCGGGTGTCAACTCTGCGGGACGACGTGTCCGCATCGTGGACGTGGGTCACACCGGCGCGACCCGGGTCCGAGCCGGTGAACGGCGCGGTGCACCATTTCCGGGTGGCCGAAAAAGAGCAGGAAGAAGGTCGGAAGGCCGTCTTCCGGATCCCCCGCACGTCCTTCATGGCGATCGCTCTCCTGACGATCTGCGTGACGCCGATCGCGCTCGGGGAGATCCCGTACCTGCAGTGGCTCTACGTCTTCCCGATCGCGCTGGCGGTGTTCGTGGTCCGCCACCGCACGGTCGCGACACGCTCGGGGCTGGCCGTGCGCACGGTGTTCGGCCACCGGGACATCCCGTGGTCGGCGCTGAAGGGCCTGTCGATCACGAAGAGGGCGCGCGTGCAGGCCGTGCTGAAGGACGACACGAAGGTGCCGCTGCCGACGGTGCGGACCCGGCACCTGCCGGTGCTGTCGCTGGTCAGCGAGGGCCTGATCGCGGACCCGAGCGGGGTGCTCGACGCCGAGGACATCAAGCCCGGGACGCCGGAGTCGTCGACCAAAGAGTAAATTGGTCCTACCAGTTTCGCCGGCCACCCTTTGACCTGGGAGTTTCCGTGCCGCCTCTTCGTTCCCGGACCACCACCCACGGCCGCAACGCGGCGGGCGCGCGCTCGCTCTGGCGCGCCACGGGCATGACCGACAGCGACTTCGGCAAGCCGATCGTCGCCATCGCGAACTCCTACACGCAGTTCGTGCCGGGGCACGTGCACCTCAAGGACCTCGGCGAGATCGTCGCGGACGCGGTCAAGGAAGCGGGCGGCGTCGCGCGCGAGTTCCACACCATCGCCGTCGACGACGGCATCGCCATGGGCCACTCCGGCATGCTCTACTCGCTGCCCTCGCGCGAGATCATCGCCGACTCGGTGGAGTACATGGTCAACGCGCACCAGGCCGACGCGCTCGTGTGCATCTCCAACTGCGACAAGATCACGCCGGGCATGCTCAACGCGGCGATGCGCCTGAACATCCCGGTCGTGTTCGTCTCCGGCGGCCCGATGGAGGCCGGCAAGGCCGTGGTCGTGGGCGGCGTCGCGCAGGCCCCGACCGACCTGATCACCGCGATCGCGGCGTCGGCGAGCCCCGAGGTCGACGAGGACGGGCTCGCGGCCGTCGAGCGGTCGGCCTGTCCGACCTGCGGTTCGTGCTCCGGCATGTTCACCGCGAACTCGATGAACTGCCTCACCGAGGCGCTCGGTTTGTCGCTTCCCGGCAACGGCTCGACGCTGGCGACCCACGCGGCGCGCCGCGCGCTGTTCGAGGAGGCCGGGCGCACGGTCGTCGAGCTGTGCAAGCGCTGGTACGAAAACGACGACGCCTCGGTCCTGCCGCGTTCGATCGCGTCGAAGGCGGCGTTCGAGAACGCGATGGCCCTCGACATGGCGATGGGCGGCTCGACGAACACGGTGCTGCACATCCTCGCCGCCGCGCAGGAGGGCGAGGTCGACTTCACGATCGCCGACATCGACGCGATCGGCCGCCGCGTGCCGTGCCTGTCGAAGGTGGCGCCGAACTCGGACTACCACATGGAGGACGTCCACCGCGCCGGCGGCATCCCGGCGATCCTGGGCGAGCTCTACCGCGGCGGCCTGCTGAACACCGACGTGTGGTCGGTGCACTCGCGCGACATCGATTCCTGGCTTTCGGCGTGGGACATCCGCGCCGCTTCGCCTTCTTCCTCGGCGGTCGAGCTGTTCCACGCGGCGCCGGGCGGCGTCCGCACGACGCAGGCGTTCTCGACCTCGAACCGCTGGTCGTCCCTGGACACCGACGCGGCCGGCGGCTGCATCCGCAACGTCGAGCACGCGTACACGAAGGACGGCGGCCTCGCGATCCTGCGCGGCAACCTCGCGGAGAACGGCGCGGTGATCAAGGCCGCGGGCATCGACGAGGACCTGTGGCACTTCGAGGGCCCGGCGCGGGTGCTGGAGAGCCAGGAGGAGGCGGTGTCGGCGATCCTCAAGAAGGAGATCCAGCCGGGCGAGGTGCTGGTGATCCGCTACGAGGGTCCGGCGGGCGGCCCGGGCATGCAGGAGATGCTGCACCCGACGGCGTTCCTCAAGGGCTCGGGCCTGGGCAAGAAGTGCGCCCTGATCACCGACGGCCGCTTCTCGGGCGGTTCGTCGGGCATTTCGGTGGGCCACATCTCCCCGGAGGCGGCGGCGGGCGGCCTGATCGGCCTGGTCGAGAACGGCGACCGCATCCTCCTGGACATCCATGAGCGTCGGCTGGAGCTGCTGGTTTCCCCGGACGTCCTGGCGGAGCGCCGCGCGAAGATGGAGGCGTCGGAGCGGCCGTGGCAGCCGAAGGACCGCCAGCGCCCGGTGACGGCGGCCCTGCGCGCGTACGCCCGCATGGCGACGTCGGCGGACACCGGCGCGGTCCGTGACGTGAACAAGTAGGTTCTCCGACCGCAAAGGCCGTCCCGGTCCCCCGGGGCGGCCTTTGCCGTTTTTCGTCATCAGGCGCGATCGTGCAGCGTGACGTGGTAGCCGTCGGGATCGGCGAAGGTGAACGTCCGCCCGAAGGGCCCGTCGATCGGCGCGGAGACGATGGTGTGCCCGTCAGCGACCAGCGCGTCGTGGATGGCCTGGACGTCGGTGGCGTGCAGCCAGATCGCGGCCCCAACACCGGGGCGGCCGGTCAGCTCGGTACCGGGAACGACATCCCGGAGGGCGAAGGCGATGGGTTTGGTCTCGAAGACGACGGCGTGCGGCGGCCCGGCCGGCGAGCGGACGAGGCCGAGGTACTGCTCGTAGAACGCCTGAGAGGCGTCGAGGTCGCGCGCTTGCAGCGAGACGAAGTCGGGGCCGGTGACGGGCATGGGAACACTCCTCGGGTTGCGTGTCAGCTTCCTGACACGACCCAACCTATGTCAGAATGCTGACATGAGTCAAGACGGGGTCGACCTCAAGACGTCACTGGGGTACCTGCTGAAGGAGGCATCGAGCGCGCTGCGCGTGGCGATGGAGGAGGTGCTGCGGCCGCTGGGGATGAGCGTGACGCACTACTCGTGCCTCGAGCTGCTGGCCCAGCGCCCGGGCTTGTCGAATTCCGAGCTGGCCCGAGGGGCGTTCGTGACGCGGCAGACGATGAACGTCCTGCTCCAGGCATTGGAGCGAGACGGCTACGTGACAAGGCCGGCGGAGGCACCCGTCGGAAAGGCGCTGCCGACGCGGCTCACGCCTCGAGGCCGCCGCAGCCTGGAGAAGGCGACGGCTGCGGTCCGGTCGGTCGAGGTGCGGATGCTGGCGAGGTTGACCGAGGCCGAGCGGTCAGGCGCGTTCGAGGTTCTGCAGAAAATGATCCACTCCCTGCGCGACGACGCCTAGCCCGTCCCCGGCACCGCGCCCTCGCTTGGCCGCCGTGCCAGCGAAAACCCAGCTACATCCGCTTTCGCGACAAGCCACCGAAGCCCCCGCCGCTCGGGGGACCCCCGATTTCAACGTTACCGGCAGCCACCGACAGTTCCGGCCCACCGAAGCCGAGTTGTCCACACCCCCGCCGAATTGTCCACAGCTACCGCGTCAAAACGATGACCACGACCGCCGCGGCCGCCGACAGCAGCAGCGACACCAGGCCCAGCGGCAGCGGCCGCTTCCGCCACGGTGTGTTCCGCTCCAGCGAGATCGGCCCGGCCCCGGTGAACAGCAGGCTCAGTGCCGCCGCCCCGAGCAGGAGCTCCAGCTCGAAACCCTGGCCCTGTCCCTCGAAGAACCCGCCGTGGAACTTCGCGTACACGGCGTTGGCCGCGACACCCAGCAGGCCGGCCGCCGCCAGCGGCGTGAACAGCCCGACGATCACCAGCACCCCGCCGCCGACCTCCGTGATGCCGGTGATCCACGACAGCAGCGTCGTCTGCTTGTGGTAGCCGAACGTCTCCAGCATCCGCGCGAACCCGCCGATGCCCGGCCCGCCGAACAGGCCGAACAGGTGCTGCAGGCCGTGCGCCCCCATGGTCAGGCCCAGCGCCAGCCGCAGGATCAGCAGGCCGAGACCGAGACCGCCCTGCCGTGGCGTGTCGTCCGACCGATCGTCCTCGACACCCGACAGGACGCTGGTGGGCTGCTGCGAAAAGTCGTCTCCACTGCTCACCCGCGCAGGTTAGGGGAATCCCGCGCCCCTGGCGAGCTCAATGAGGCTTGTTCAGCCGTCGGCCGCCTGACCAGAACAAGCCTCAGTATTCCCCGTGGACGAGGTTGTCCGGCAGCTCCCCACCGGCGTACCGCGCGATCTCGGCCGCGGCGACGGCGTACGACCGGCCACGAACCCCGCGCACCGCCCCGCCGACGTGCGGCGTCAGCAGCAGCCCCGGCACCGTCCACAGCGGGTGCCCGGCCGGCGGCGGCTCAGGGTCGGTGACGTCGAGCGCCGCCCGCAGCCGGCCCGTGGTCAGTTCGGCGACCAGGGCGCCGGTGTCCACGACGGCGCCGCGCGAGGCGTTGACCAGCACAGCGCCGTCGCGCATCCGCGACAAGAAGTCCGCGCCGGCCATCCCGCGGGTGCGGGACGTCAGCGGCACCATCAGCACCACGACGTCGTGCAGCTCGAGCAAGCCCGGCAGCTCGCGCACGCCGTGCACGCCCTCCCGCGCGGTCATCCCGACCATCGTGCAGCGCGCGTCGAACGGCTCCAGCCGGCGCCGCAGGTGCTGCCCGAGGTCGCCGGCGCCGATGACGAGCACCCGCTTGCCCTGCAGCGTGTCGGTCGTCTGCCGCGCCCACCGGCCCTCGCGCCGCGCCGCGGCGAAGACGTCCAGTTGCCGGTACATCGACAACAGCGCGGCGACGACCCACTCGGCGGTGCTCCCGCCGTGCGCGCCGCGGCAGGTCGAGAGGAGGACGCCGTCGGGCACCTTGCCGACCCAGTCCTCGGCGCCGGCGGACAGCAGCTGGATCAGCTTCAGGTTCGGCACGGTGCGCCACAGCGGCTCCCCCGGCGGGTGCTTGCCGGGGATGAGCACCTCGGCCTTCGCGGCCTCGGGCGGCACCGGCTCGCCCCACTGGTAGCGCACGGGCAGGACCCGCGGAACCTCGGCGAGCACGGTCATGCCCTCGTCGTCGGGCACCAGCACGGTCAGCGTCATGATCCCCAACGTAATCGAGGAGTACTCACCCATGGTTCACGCACCGGCCCCTAGGCTGGGGGATCATGCGCACCCGGTACCGCTCGGCCCTGCTGGCGATCGTGGCCTGCGGCGTCCTGCTGCCCGCCGGCTGCGCGCGGTTCGACGACACCGCGGCGGGCCAGACGTTCAGTCCAGCGCCGGTGCCGAGCCCCGAGTCGCCGCCCGAGGTCCAGGGTCCCGGGGCGGACTCCGGCAGTGAGGGCAAGCAGCCGCGGCCGGGCCAGTCGGCCGCGCCGGTGCCCCCGCCCCAGGGCTGCAAGGACTTCGATTCGTCGGTGATCGCGACCTGCCTGGACACGGTGGCCGCGGTGGCCGGCCTGCCGGGCGACGGCTCCACGCCGAGCGCGCTGGCGGGCGAGCGCAAGAGCGGCCGCGTCCTGCTGGCGACGGGCGGCAAGGACGCGACGGACTTCGCGAAGCTCGACGTCCAGGCAGCCGGCGACGGTGGCCTGACCGGGCTCGCGCTGTCGCCGTCGTACGTCGAAGACCAGCTGGTGTTCGCCTACATCACGACGGCGACCGACAACCGTGTCGTCCGGTTCGCCAAGGGCCAGGCGCCGAAGCCGGTGCTCACCGGCATCCCGAAGGGCGCGTCCGGCAACCGCGGCACGATCGGCACGGACAACAAGGGCGCCCTCCTGGTCGCAACCGGCGACGCGGGCAACCCGAACGCGGCGGCCGACGCGAACTCCCTCGCCGGCAAGCTGCTGCGCATCGACACGTCGGGCAAGGCCGCGGCGGGCAACCCGAACGGCGCCCTGGCGGTGGCGGCGGGCCTGCACGCCCCGGGCGGGGTGTGCGCGTCGGCCGACGGCAGCCGTGTCTGGGTCACCGACCGGCTGGCTGACAAGGACGCGCTCTACCGCGTCCAGGCCGGCCAGCCGCTGACGACGCCGGCGTGGACGTGGCCGGACAAACCGGGCGTCGCGGGCTGCGCCGACTTCGTCGACGCCAACGGCTCCCTGTCGGTCGGCACGTCCTTGGCCGGGAACCTGCAGAACCTCCCGGTGACCGCCGAGGGCGCGATCAGCGGCAAGCCGACGGTGAGCCTCGACGGCAAGACGGGCAAACCCCCGGTGACGTACGGGCGGCTCGCGGGCATGAGCATGATCAACCCGCAGCTGGCGGTGGCGGGAACGGTCAACAAGGACGGCGGCACCCCGGTCTCCAGCGACGACCGGGTGGTCCTGATCACCCCAGCCACCTCCGGCGGCGGCAACGGCAAGGACTGAGCACGCGGTCGCTGTTTTCCGACCACGCTGCAGTCCGGCTCGGTCCGGCGGCCCGTGTCGTTCGATCGACCACACCGAGGCCGGCCTCGCCGCCACGCCTGACCACCGCGGCCGATGTCGTCCGAGCGACCACGCCCACGTCAGCCCCGACCGCCACGCCTGATCACCGCGCCCAGTGTCGCCTGATCGACCACACTCGACACCGGCCCCGGCCGCCCCACCCGCAGCCACTCAGCTCAGCGGCTTCAGCTCCACCCGGCGCCCCTCCGCCGACGACGTCAACCCGGCCTCGGCGAGCTGCAGCCCCCGCGCGGCCGAGAAGAAGTCGTACCGGTGTTGCCGCCCCGCGACCACGTCCCGCACGAACTCCTCCCACTGCGCCTTGAAGCCGTTGTCGAACTCGGCGTTGTCCGGCACTTCCTGCCACTGGTCGCGGAACGGCTCGGTCGCGGGCAGGTCCGGGTTCCACACCGGCTTCGGCGTCGCCGAGCGGTGCTGGACGCGGCAGCGCCGCAGCCCGGCGACCGCGCTGCCCTCGGTGCCGTCGACCTGGAACTCGACCAGTTCGTCGCGGAAGACCCGCGTCGACCACGACGAGTTGATCTGCGCGATCGCTCCCGACTCCAGCTCGAAGATCCCGTACGCGGCGTCGTCCGCCGTAGCCGCGTACGCCTCACCTTGCTCGTCCCAGCGGCGAGGGATGTGCGTCACCGCCCTGGCCGTCACCGCCGAAACGCGGCCGAAGAGGTTCTCCAGCACGTAGTTCCAGTGGCAGAACATGTCGAGCACGATCCCGCCGCCGTCCTCGGCGCGGTAGTTCCAGCTCGGGCGCTGTGCCTCCTGCCAGTCGCCCTCGAACACCCAGTAGCCGAACTCGCCGCGCACCGACAGGACCCGGCCGAAGAACCCGCCGTCGACCAGTCGCCGGAGCTTGAGCAGCCCGGGCAGGAACAGCTTGTCGTGGACGACGCCGTGACAAATCCCGGCGTCGTGCGCGAGCGCGGCCAACTCCAGCGCCGACGTCAGTTTTTCGGCAAGGGGCTTCTCGGCGTAGACGTGCTTGCCCGCGGCGATCGCCGCGCGCACCGACGGTTCCCGCGCCGACGTCAGCTGCGCGTCGAAGTAGATGTCGACGTCCTGCAGCGCCGAGCCGGCGTCGGTGGTCCACGCCGTCAGGCCGTGCCGGTCGGCGAGGTCCTTGAGCTTCGCGGCGTTGCGCCCGGCGAGGATCGGCTCGAGCTGCACGCGGCTGCCGTCCGGCAGGGTGACGCCGCCCTGGTCGCGGATCGCCAGGACCGACCGGAGCAGGTGCTGCCGGTAGCCCATCCGGCCCGTCACCCCGTTGAGCAGCACTCCGATGCTGGACTGGTTCATCACGGCAAGCCTTCCTGGTCGAGCGGGATGTCGTATTCGGCGCGACGGCCGCACATGCCGTAGCCGTCCGGGTTCGACGGCGTCGCCACCCGGACGCCGGACTGGTCGAGGTGGCTCCCGTCGCCGTCGGCGAGGGCCTGGAGGTGCGCACCGGTCAGCTCGGCGGCCTTAAGCGCCCCGGCGCGCCAGCGCGGTACCCACTCTGCGACCTTCGGCGCGACGAGCGCGACGGCCACCCGGTGAAAAGTCCGCAGCGGCTCGGGGTCGCCGTCCAGCAGCGCGTCGCGCAGCGGCAGGTACCCGCGAACGGCCAGGTCACGGCGTCGCCGCGCGCCGTGGTCGGTTTTCGGCGGTGCCGCGGCCTCGGCGTACGCCGCCGCATCGGCGAGCACCTCGGGCGGAAAAGTGAACACGGCGTCCCCCGCCTCCGGCAGCCCGCTGTTCTGCATGAGGACCGTGACGCGCAGGTCGTCGTCCTGCACCATCCGGTGCACGGTGCCGGGCGCGAACCACGCGATCACCCCGGCCTCCAGCGGCGTCTCGACATAGCCGCCGACGCTCAGGGTCTGGACGGCCCCGCGCCCCCCGGTGACGACGTAGGCCTCCGTGCAGGCGAGGTGAATGTGCGGACTGCCACCGCAGACGCCGTCCTCGGCCGTCCAGTCGTAGGCGCGCAGGTGCGAGACGCCGATGCCACCCGGTAGCGGAAATTCGTTCATGACCATCCGTGCCCGTCCATGTAGCGCGTCACCCGGTCGCGGTCCCAGGCGCCGTCAGCGACGACGATCCGGTAGCGGTAGGTGAAGCTTTCGTCCGGCGGCAGGGCGAATTCCTCGAAGAACGCCCACGAGAAGGCCACCATGGGCGTGTCCTGGGAACGGACGAACCAGTGCGACTCGTGGATGGCCTTGTCGTTTTCGGGAGCATGGGCGAACAGGAGCGTCGAATGCGCGTCGACGTCGTCGTGCTCGCCGACGAACGCGAGCCACGGCGCCTGCGCGCCCATCATTCCGTCGCCTTCGAGGTCACCGGGCCCGAGGACCCGGCCGCCGCCGAAGTCCCGCGGACCCCGCCAGTGCAGGCCGGTGTACCCGGCCAGTTCGCGGCCGGCCGTGGTCGGGCTGCCGAACACGAGCGGCTCGTCGCGGATGTTGGTCAGCTCGATCCCCCAGTCGAGCGCCCAGGCCCCCTCGGCCGGCTCGACCGAGTGGACGACGATGTCGCGCCGCTCCCGCGCCCACTCGTCGCCACCGTTGGCGACCCAGGTGAGCGCTTCGGTGAAACTCAGCCGATCGGGCTCGACGGTGAAGGCGGTGAACCCGTCGTGCCGCATCGAGCCGATGCGGTCGGGCAGGTCCTGGTACCAGTCGCCGGGGACGTAGGTGTGGCCGCCCCAGAAGTTCTGGCCGGACAGGTGGCTGGACGTCATCTGCAGGCCCTTGTGCCACCGGTGGTCGGCCGGCCGGTACCCGCTGACGTGCCGCCCGCCGAGGGTGCGCAGCGGGTGGGCGTAGGGCTTGCGCGCCTCGAAGGCGACCGGGTCGGGCTTGTACACATAGGACATCAGCTGGACCCCGCCGGCCTCGACGGAGACGCGTTCGCCGTGCCGGTGGGTCACCGTGATCGCGGCGCTCACGCGGGGGTCCCGGCCATCGAAAGGTAGAAGGCGTCGCCGGGCCCGATCTCCCCACGCCGCACGCCGACCCCGGTGGACGCCGACTTGTACAGAGCGGCGACGAGTTCCAGCACCTGCCGCCCGTCATCCCCGCTGCACGGCGGCCGCCGCCCGGCCCGGTAGGCGTCGAGGATCGGCGTGAAGGCGGCAGCGTGCGAGCTGTCGACGTCGGCGGCCGGGGTGAGCCAGCGTTCGACGGTCTCCCCGTCTACGTGCGGCGCCGGCGTGTAGTGCCAGTCCTTGACGCCGTAGCCGTAGAGGTGAGTGAGCTCCACGGTGGCACGTTCGCAGTCGATCCGGACCCGGCTGACCTCGTCCGGCGAGAGGACGCTGTTGACGACGGTGGCCAAGGCCCCGGACTCGAACCGGACGAGCGCGGTGGAGACGTCTTCGGTCTCGACGTCGTGCACGAGCCGCGCGGTCATGGCGCGCACCTCGGCCCAGTCGCCGAGCAGGTGGAGCAGCAGATCCATCTGGTGGATGCCGTGCCCCATGGCCGGCCCACCACCCTCGGTCTCCCAGCGCCCACGCCACGGCACGGCGTAGTAGGCGGCATCGCGGTACCAGGTGGTCTGGCAGTGCGCGACGAGCGGACGGCCGAGCTCCCCATCCGCGAGCAGGCGCCGGAAGTGCGCGGCGGCCGAGCCGGACCGCTGCTGGTAGACGAAGGCCGCGTACGGACCACCGTCCCGTTCGGCATCGGTCATTTCGTCGTATTCGGCGAGGGACCGACATGGCGGCTTCTCGCACCACACCCAGGCGCCGCTCTCGAGGGCCTGCTTCGTCTGCTCGACGTGCAGGCTCGGCGGCGTGCAGATCGAGACGAGGTCGGGCTGCTGTTCGGCGAGGAGGGTGCCAAAGTCGCGATAAGGCCGGGCGTGTTCGGTTCCCGCACAGAACGCGGCGACCCGGGCCTCATCGACGTCGACGGCGGCCACGACGTCGACGTCCTCGCGATGGGCCCGGTAGGCAGCGCGGTGGCTGTCCGCGATGGCCCCGGTTCCGACGACGGCGACCCGTAAGCGCTTTCCCTCGGCCAACAAGATCTCCTTCCTCGGCTTCGGCGCCCGTCCGGCGCCGGCAGACGCCATCCGCATGCCAACGGGCGCGCGGCCCCCTGGTACTGGCCCGCACCTCTCCGACCGTTCCAGAAAGCGCTTTCTCACGCAACGGCCGCCACTGATGACAACGTTGTCAGCAGCGCCGATCAACCGGACGGACGACTCCGGCACCCCGTCGGGAATTCACCAAAGTCAAGAACCTTGCCGAACCGCGCAAGGTCGCGACGAGCACCGCGCTGGGCGACTCCCCGCTCCGGAAGACGGGCTGGGCGACTTCCGGCCCAGACGAGCGCCGTGCTTGGCCGGGCTTCCGGCCCAGACGAGCGCCGAGCTGGCCGACTCCCCTTGCTACGCCGGCGCCCGGGCGGCGAGCGACACCCCACCCACCACCGGCGGAGGATCAGCGGCTCTTGCTCCGAGCCTTCCGCGGCTGCCGACCTTCGGCGCGCATCGCCCGCACGTCCAGAAAAGCGACCACGACGGACACGAGCCCGGCGAACAGCCCGAGGAACCGCCCGAGGCCGGCCCCGATGGTGATCCCGGCCGCGTCGAAGATGCCACGCTGGTCGGCATCGAACTCCCAGTCGAGGGTCAGCCAGCCGATCACCATCAACAGCAGCGACGCCGCCGCGACCACCAGCCACAGGTGCGGCAGGCCGCTGACCCGCAGGTTCCGGATCCGCCCGAAAACGACCACGACCAGACCGGCCAGCAGCAACGGCAGCGGCGGGCACCAGGCGAAGAAGCTCGAGTCCCAGGCGTTGCGGACGACGTCACCGTGCGGCAGCTGGTCGAGGATGGTCTCGATGTCCGGCTTACCGGCGCTGAGGGTCGTCCACGGCAGGAACGTCGAACCCAGCGCGAGCAGCCCGGCCGCCAGGCCGAGCCACTCGCGCCAGGTGACGCTCTTGACGGAAAACGGCTGTGTCATGAAAACGGTCAGGAACCGACGCGCTCGATGATCAGCTCCCGGACCCGCTTGGCGTCGGCCTGCCCCTTGGTCGCCTTCATGACCGCGCCAACGATCGCCCCGGCCGCGGCGACCTTCCCGCCGCGGATCTTGTCCGCGACGTCCGGCTGCGCCGCCAGCGCTTCGTCGATCGCCGACAACAGCGCCGAGTCGTCCGAGACGACCTTCAGCCCGCGCTTCTCGACAACCTCCCGCGGCTCGCCCTCACCGGCGAGGACGCCCTGGACGACCTCCTTGGCGAGCTTGTTCGTCAGCTCACCGGACGTCACGAGCCCGATGACCTCGGCGACCTGCTTCGGCGTGATGGCCAGGTCGGTCAGCTCGACCTCGCGCGTGTTCGCCTCCTGGGCGAGGGTGTTGACCCACCAGCCGCGCGCCTCGTCCGGGGTGGCCCCGGCTTCGACCGTGGCCGCGACGAGGTCGACGGCACCGACGTTCAGCAGGTCACGCAGGGCTTCGTCGGAAAGCGACCACTCCTGCTGAATCCGCTTCCGCCGCTCCGACGGCATCTCGGGCAGAGTGCCGCGCAGCTCCTCGACCCATTCGCGCGACGGCGCGATCGGGACCAGATCGGGCTCCGGGAAGTACCGGTAATCCTCGGCGGTCTCCTTCGTCCGGCCGGCCGACGTGGTGCCGTCGGCCTCCTGGAAATGCCGCGTCTCCTGCTTGATCGAACCGCCCTCGGCGAGGATCGCCGCCTGCCGCGTCATCTCGTAGCGGACGGCGCGCTCGACGCTGCGCAGCGAGTTGACGTTCTTCGTCTCGGTGCGTGTCCCGAATTCGGTCGCGTCCTTCGTCATCAGCGAGACGTTCGCGTCGCACCGCAGCGAGCCCTGGTCCATCCGGACGTCGGACACGTCGAGCGCGCGAAGCAGGTCACGCAACGCGCTCACGTACGCCCGCGCGACCTCGGGCGCACGCTCGCCGGTGCCCTCGATCGGCTTCGTCACAATTTCGATCAACGGCACGCCGGCGCGGTTGTAGTCGAGCAGCGAGTGCTCGGCGCCGTGGATCCGGCCGGTCGCGCCACCGACGTGCAGCGACTTGCCGGTGTCCTCCTCCATGTGCGCCCGCTCGATCTCGACGCGCACGACCTCACCGTCGTCGAGCGTGACGTCGAGGTAGCCGTTGAAGGCGATCGGCTCGTCGTACTGCGACGTCTGGAAGTTCTTCGGCATGTCCGGGTAGAAGTAGTTCTTCCGGGCGAACCGGCACCACTCGGCGATGTCGCAGTTCAGCGCGAGCCCGATCCGGATGGCGCCCTCGACGGCCTTGCCGTTGACCGCCGGCAGCGCCCCGGGCAGGCCGAGGCAGGTCGGGCAGACCTTCGTGTTCGGCTCGCCGCCGAACTCGTTCGGGCAGCCGCAGAACATCTTCGTGTTCGTGTTCAGCTCGACGTGCACTTCGAGCCCGAGGACGGGGTTGAAGCGTTCGATGACGTCGGCGTAGTCCATCAACTCGGCCACGGCAGTCACTTCGTTCCTCCCAGCTCCGGGACCTTGTGGATGAGCGCCCCGCCGGCGGCGGCGTCACGGGCGGCTTCGTAGGCGGCGCCGACGCGGTAGAGCCGGTCGTCGGCGAGCGCAGGGGCCATGATCTGCAGCCCGACCGGCAGGCCGTCGTCCTCGGAAAGACCACTCGGCACGCTCATGGCGGCGTTGCCGGCGAGGTTCGACGGGATCGTGCACAGGTCGGCGAGGTACATCGCCATCGGGTCGTCCACGCGCTCGCCGATCTTGAACGCCGTGGTCGGCGTCGTGGGCGAAACGAGGACATCGACCTTTTCGAAAGCGGCGTCGAAGTCACGCGTGATCAGCGTGCGCACCTTCTGCGCCGAGCCGTAGTAGGCGTCGTAGTAGCCGGACGACAACGCGTAGGTGCCCAGCATGATGCGCCGCTTGACCTCGGCGCCGAAGCCCTTCTCGCGGGTGAGCGACATGACCTCTTCGGCGCTGTGCGTGCCGTCGTCGGCGACGCGCAGGCCGTAGCGCATGGCGTCGAACCGCGCGAGGTTCGACGAACACTCGCTCGGCGCGATCAAGTAGTACGCGGGCAGCGCGTAGACGAAATGCGGACACGACACTTCGACCACTTCGGCACCGAGCGCGCGCAGCTGCTCGACCGCGGCCTGGAACGACCGCTCCACGCCCGGCTGGTAGCCGTCGCCGCCGAACTCCTTCACGACGCCGACCTTGACGCCCTTGAGGTCACCGGTCATGCCCTGCCGGGCGGCGGCGACCACCGGCGGCACCGGCGCGTCGATGGACGTCGAGTCCCGCGGGTCGTACCCGGCGATGACCTCGTGCAGCAGGGCGGCGTCGAGCACCGTCCGCGCGCAGGGCCCGGCCTGGTCGAGCGAGGACGAAAAAGCGACAAGGCCGTAGCGGGAGACGCCACCGTAGGTCGGCTTCACCCCGACGGTCCCGGTGACGGACCCGGGCTGCCGGATCGACCCACCGGTGTCGGTGCCGATGGCGATGGCCGCTTCGAAGGCCGCGATCGACGCCGACGAACCGCCGCCCGAGCCGCCCGGGATGCGGGCGTGGTCCCACGGGTTGTGCGTCGGGCCGTACGCCGAGTTCTCGGTCGAGGACCCCATGGCGAACTCGTCCATGTTCGTCTTGCCGAGAATCACGACACCGGCTTCGCGCAGCTTGCGGGTCACCGTCGCGTCGTACGGCGGGATCCAGCCTTCGAGCGTTTTCGAACCACAGGTCGTCGGCACGCCCTCGGTGGTGAGGACGTCCTTGAGCGCGAGCGGCACGCCGGCCAGCGGCGACGCGGGCGCGTTGCCGTCGGCGAGGCCCTCGTCGACGGCCTTGGCCGCGGCCAGCGCGCCCTCGGTGTCGACGTGCAGGAACGCGTGGATGTGGTCGTCGACCTCGGCGATCCGGTCCAGGTGGGCCTGTGTGACCTCGACCGCGGACACCTCGCGCGCGTGGATCTTCTCCGCCAGCTCCGCGGCGGTCAGCTTGACGATCTCGGTCACTGCTCTTCCCCCAGAATCCGCGGCACCCGGAAACGCCCGTCCTCGGCGGCCGGCGCACCGGCCAGCGCCTGCTGCTGCGAGAGCCCGGGGACGACGGCGTCCTGTCGGAAGACGTTCGTCAGCGGCACGGCGTGCGAGGTGGGCGGCACGTCGTCGGCGGCGACCTCGCTCACCTTGGCCACCGAGTCCAGGATCTGGTCGAGCTGGCCGGCGAAGACGTTGAGCTCGTCATCGGTCACGGCCAGCCTGGCCAGCTTCGCGAGGTGCGCGACCTCGTCTCGGGAAATGTTGGGCACGCGGGTGACTCCCGGGTTGTGCTGTGCGGGTTGTCTCGGAAGCTGCAAGTCTATGGTGGCGGCGCGGGCGGACTCGACTGGGTTACGCCCGGCGCAGGCAGGCTGCCGTCCGGCGACGCTCGCATCCCGCCCGGCGGACAGCAGGTCCCGCGGGCCGGGTGGGTCTGTCACAATCGGCGACCGGCATCGAGCGTCCCACGGCAAGGCTGGGACGCCAGAGGTGAGAGGGGCGCGTGGTGTCGTTCCTGATCCGGGTCCTCCTTCCGGACAGCCCGGGGACCCTCGGCGCGGTCGCCACGGCGCTCGGCACGGTAGGCGCCGACATCCTCAGCGTGGACGTCGTCGAGCGCGGCAGCGGAGTCGCCGTCGACGACCTGGTGGTCGAGCTGCCATCGGGCCGCCTGCCCGACGCGCTCATCACGGCGGCGGAGAGCGTCGAAGGCGTCGAAGTGGACGCCGTCCGTCCCTACGCGGGCGTCCTCGACACGCACCGTGAGCTCGAACTGGTCGAAGAAATCGCGGCGCAGCCGAAGTCCGGCCTCGACATCCTCGCCGAGGGCGTCCCACGCATCGTGCGCGCGGGCTGGGCGATGATCGTCGAGCACTCCGAGACGGGCGCGGTCCGCCTGGCTTCGTCGAGCGCAGCCCCGGAGACCCCGATCACGGACCTGCCCTGGCTGCCGCTCGAGCGCGCGACCGTCCTCGACAGCGAGGACGCCTGGATCCCGGAGACGTGGAAGGAACTCGGCACCGAGCTGGCGGCGACCCCGCTCGGCAAACCGGGCAAGGCCCTGCTCGTCGCCCGCCCGGGCGGGCCGAACTTCCGCGCTGCCGAGGTCGCCCGCCTGGCCCACCTAGCCGGCATCGTCGCGGTCGTCCTCGACGGCTAGCGCGAGCCGCGACACGTGGTCGGAAAAGGGACGGCCCTGCGCGGGCTCGTCCCTTTTCGACCACGCCCAGGTCAGACGTCGATCTGGTAGGCGATCAGCGTCACGTGCGGGAACGGTCGCCAGTCCCTTTCGGCCAGGCGTGCGAACCCGAGACGCTCGTAGAGCCGGTGCGCGCTGTGCATCCGGTCGAGACTGCTCAGCACGACCTTGCCGAGCCCGAGCGCTCGGGCACGGTCGAACACCGCCCCGACCAAGGCGTCGCCGACCCCACGCCCGCGCGCCGACGGCGCCACCGCCAGCATCCGGAACTCAAGCTCGCCCGGCCGCGAGATCTCGGCGTATTCGGACCCCGGCTGCACGATGGTCACCGTGCCGACCACGTCTCCCGCCCGGTCCACGGCGACAAGGACCTCAGCCGCTTCGACCCGCCGCGCGACATCGCGCAGCATCGCGTCGTAACCGACGTCGTCGGCCAGGTGACCATCGGCTTGGTACGCCAGCACCGTGACCTCTCCCGCCGCGGCATACTCCTCGGGCCGCGGCGGCCGGATCTCGACGTCACCCATCCGTCTCCCCGGATTCCCCCTCGGCGGTCTCGTCGCCGGCCGGCAGCGCCACCTCCTGCGCCGCCTCGGGCCCCTGCTCCAGTAGGACGCGGAAACCGGCTTCGTCCAGCACCGGCACCTTCAGCTGCACCGCCTTGTCGTATTTCGAACCAGGCGAATCCCCGACGACGACGAACGCGGTCTTCTTCGACACCGACCCGGCGGCCTTCCCGCCGCGAGCCATGATGACTTCCTTGGCCTCGTCGCGGGAGAACCCGTCGAGCGAGCCGGTCACGACGATCGACAGGCCTTCGAGGTTGCGTGGGATCGAGTTGTCGCGCTCCTCCTCCATCCGCACCCCGGCGCGTCGCCACTTTTCGACGATCTCCCGGTGCCAGCCGACCTCGAACCACTCCTGCGTCGCGCGGGCAATGGTCGGGCCGACGCCGTCCACATCCGCGAGCTCTTCCTCGGTCGCCTGCTCAATGCGCTCGATCGAGCCGAACTCCCGCGCCAGCGCCTGCGCCGCGGTCGGCCCGACGTGCCGGATCGACAAAGCGACCAGCACCTTCCACAGCGGCCGGTCCTTCGCCACGTCCAGATTGGCGAGCAGCTTTCGTGCGTTTGCCGACAACTCGCCGGCTTTGGTGCGGAAGAGCTCGACCTCGGCGAGGCTGTCCTCGTCGAGGTCGAAGACGTCCCCCTCGTCGGCGATCACCCGCGCGTCGAGCAACGCGGCCGCCGCCTCGTACCCGAGGACCTCGATGTCGAAGGCACCGCGACCGGCCAGGCTGAACAGACGCTCCCGCAGCTGCGCGGGGCAGAAACGGCTGTTCGGGCAGCGGATATCCTTGTCGCCTTCCTTCTGGTAGGCGAGCTCTGTCCCGCAGGCCGGGCAATGGCTGGGCATGACGAACTCGCGCTCGTCCCCCGTCCGGGCGTCCACCACCGGCCCGAGCACCTCGGGGATGACGTCGCCGGCCTTCCGGATGACGATCCGGTCGCCGATCAGCACGCCCTTGCGCTTGACCTCTTCCTGGTTGTGCAGGGTGGCCCGCGCGACGGTCGACCCCGCGACCTTGACCGGCTCGGTGACGGCGAACGGGGTCACCCGCCCGGTCCGCCCGACGTTCACCTGGATGTCCAGCAGCGTCGTGATGGCTTCTTCGGGCGGGTACTTGTACGCGATCGCCCACCGCGGCGCGCGCGACGTCGTGCCGAGCCGGCGCTGCAACGCCACCCTGTCGACCTTGATGACCACGCCGTCGATCTCGTGCTCGGCGTCGTGCCGATGTTCACCCCAGTAGGTGATGTGTGCGGTGAGCTCGTCCGCCGAAGTCAGGACCTTGCTGTGCGGCGACACCGGCAGACCCCACGCCGCCAGCGCGTCATACGCCTCCGACTGACGCTGGGGTTCGAAGCCGTCGCGCTTGCCCAATCCGTGGCAAATGAGCCGCAGCCGCCGCTCGCGCGTGATCTTCGGGTCCTTCTGCCGCAACGAGCCGGCCGCGGTGTTGCGCGGATTCGCGTACGGCGGCTTCCCCGCCTCGACCATCTTCGCGTTCAGCTCAAGGAAGTCCTCGACGCGGAAGTAGACCTCGCCGCGCACCTCGACGAGGGCGGGCACCGGGAACTGGTCGGTTGCGGTCAGGATCTCCGGGACCTGGTCGAGCGTGCGGACGTTGAGCGTGACGTCCTCGCCCGTCCGGCCGTCGCCGCGGGTGAGGGCCCGGGTGAGGTGGCCGTTTTCGTACAAGAGGTTGATCGCCAGGCCGTCGATCTTCAGCTCGGCCAGAAACTCGGTATGCCCGACCTCCTTTTCGACGCGCTCCACCCAGGTCAGGAACTCCTCGGGATCGAACACGTTGTCCAGGCTCAACATGCGCTCGAGGTGGTCGTACGCGGTGAACTCGGTCGAGAACGTGCCCCCGACCCGCTGGGTCGGCGAATCGGGCGTGACCAGCCCGGGGTATTCGTCCTCGAGTTGCTGCAGTTCGCCCAGCAGCTCGTCGAACTGCCCGTCGGAGACGATCGGCGAGTCCAGGACGTAGTAGCGGAACTGGTGGTTGCGCAGTTCCTCGGCGAGAGCGCCGTGCCGCTCACGCACGCCGGCCGGGACGTCGGTCACGTCCTCGGCGTTCTGGTCCTGGGGGAGTTCGGTGCTGCTCACGGGTGGTAACCCTAGTCGGCGGTACCGACATTTTCGCCGTGGTCGCTGCCCAGTCCGCGGACCAGTTCACGGAACTCCAGAAGGGTGATCGCCCCGGCCGGCTCGGCCTCCGCGGTCTCGACGCGGCGTAACCGTTCGGCGGCCAGCCGTTCACCCAATGTCGCATCGAGGGGCAGGAAGGTCATGGTCTGCCGGGTGACGTCGTCGAGGTCACCGAACCCGGGGTGGAAGACGGCGACGTCGACCACCTGCTCGTCGTCGTCCACCTGCGCGACGACGCGGACATCGGCCAGCGCGATCCGGCACTCCCCAAGGTTCACCGTGACCTCGGTCGGATCGGGCACGGGCGGAACCGAGTCGTGGTACTCCCAGATCGCGTCGTCCGGCGGCGCGGCGGCGCGCCAGGCATCGGTGAACGGCCGCACCGCCGGGTCCTCCTGACCGGTCACGACCAGGGCGTAGATCGCTTGACGACCACGCTCGAGGGAGAAGTGCAGCCGCGGGTGGAGCGCTTCGACCAGCTGGCAGAGCTCGTGCTCGACCCGGTGCAGCTCCCCCTCGCCCAGCGCCGCGCTGACCATCGGCAGCAGTTCGAACCAGCCGTGCCAGAACGCCTCGGCGGCCGCCGCCGGGTCCTCCGGCACGGGCTGCTCGGGCCACGAGGTACGCGGGTCGGGCGGATCGGCGGTGGTGTTCTTGCGGCGGAACAGGCGCATGGCTACGGGTGATCCTCGTTTGGTCGGCTTCTCGACACGCTACTGGGCGCCCGGAACGGACGTCGGCGAGTTGCCGGAATCCGTCACCAGCCTTCGGGCGGCTCGACGAAGGCTTTGCCGAGATCACGCGTCAGCGAGAGGGCCCGGCGCATCCACTCCGGCGTCGCGCCGGCAAGGCCGCAGGCGGGAGTCGGCACCGCCCGTTCGGCGAGGACGCTGCGGTTGAAGCCGAGCCGATCGGCCAGGCGGAAGGCCGGCTCGCCGACGTCCTTCAGGCTCGGCGAAGCGCCGGGAGCCGTTGTCGGAACCGCGCCGAGGAACAGTGTCGCGCCCCCGTCCCACACTTCGCCGATCTCGTCGAGGAACGCAGCAGAGGCACCGTCGAGGGCGGCCAGGTCGAAGGCCAGCGCGTCCGCGCCGGCCTCACGCAGCAGGCCAAGCGGCGGTTTCGCGGCGCAGCAGTGCAGGACCACCGCCTGGCCGGTGATCCGCCGGGCGCCGTCGATCACGGTGGTGAGCAGCTGGCGCACCTCGGGTGCCGGCACGGCCGAGACGTTCCCGTAGCCGGACGGCGTCGACAGGCCACCGGCCAGCACCGCGGGCAACGACGGCTCGTCGAATTGGACGACCACCGGCGCGCCGGTCCTGGCCTGGACTTCCGCGACGTGGTCGGCGAGGCCGTCCAGCAGGGACGACGTGAAGTCTCGCAAGGCGTCGTGGTCGGTGAGCACCCGATGGCCCCGCGGAAGCTCGATCCCGGCGCCGAGCGTCCACGGTCCCGCCAGCTGGATCTTGAAAACCGGCGGCGTCACCCCGGCCTTCTCCCGCGCTTCCTGCACGGCGTCGAGGTCCCAGCGAAGCAGGTCGACGGCCCGGCGGTGCTCGTGTCCGGGCCGGGATGCGACGCGGTAGCCGCTCGGCACGACGTCGACGGCCAGGTCGACGAGCAGCGCGGCGGTCCGGCCGAGCATGTCCGCCCCGACGCCGCGGCCCGGCAGCTCGGGCAGGTGCGGGAAGTCGGGCAGCTCGCCGAACACGACCGCCGCCGCTTCGGCGGGGTCGGTGCCCGGCATCGAGCCGATCGCCGTCGCGGCCCCGACGGGCCAGATTCGCTCGCTCACGACGACCGATTCTCGCCGACCACCGACCGCCTGCGCCGACCGGGCTGGCGTACCGAATGGCCAGGATGCGGACATTCACCGCATATCCGCTGATCGACGCCATGAGCGGGTTCGCAACGATAGGCTGACCGGCCATGACGAGTTCGCCACCGCAGCCGGGCTGGTACCCCGACGCGCGGGACCCCCGTCTGCATCGTTGGTGGGACGGCCAGGCCTGGACCGCCGACACCCGGCCCGCCTACCACGCCCCGCCGCCGAGCGATTCCGAGCCGATCGAGCTGGACATCGAGCGCGCCCACGACCCGGCCCGGATCCAGAACCAGGTCAATCGGGCGACACGCGGCCGAGGCAGCGCGCGCAGCGGGGGCGGGACGCTGTTCAGCGAGCCGGTCCTGGTGGTCAACCAGCGCGCGAAGCTCATCGAGATGGCCAACGAGTTCGGTGTCTTCGACCAGAACG
Organism: Amycolatopsis sp. NPDC004625; assembly: GCF_040609695.1. Lineage (NCBI taxonomy): Bacteria > Bacillati > Actinomycetota > Actinomycetes > Pseudonocardiales > Pseudonocardiaceae > Amycolatopsis > Amycolatopsis sp. NPDC004625. The sequence goes on along the minus strand of NZ_JBEXKX010000001.1, from coordinate 139,822 downwards.
GCAACCGGCTCGGCGGGGTCGTCGAGGTGGGCCAGAGCACGCTCAAGAAGGCGATCCGGCTGCTGACCAACTACGACCAGTTCCTGACGCACAAGTTCGAGGTCCGCGACGCCAACCACAGCACCGTGCTCAAGGTGACCCGGCCGGCGAAGGTGTTCAAGTCGCGGTTCCTCGTCACCAGGGCCGACGAGACCCCGATCGGCGAGATCGTCCAGGAGAACGTGTTCGGGAAGATCCGGTTCGGCTTCGTCGTCGACGGCCGGTCGGTCGGCGGGATCTTCGCGGAGAACTGGCGCGCCTGGAACTTCTCGATCCGCGACCACGCCGGCACCGAGGTCGCCCGGGTGACCAAGACCTGGGGCGGATTCCTCAAAGCCGCCTTCACCACGGCCGACAACTACGTCGTAGAGATCCCGAACCCGCTGGCGGACCCGCTCGCCAGCATGGTTGTCGCTGCGGCCCTGACGATCGACACCGCTCTGAAGCAGGACACCGACTGATCGAGTGACCGGCGTCTCAGCTTCGCCAGGTGGACAGCGGGCCCGGCACGGCTCAGGGTGAATGAAGGCCGGGACGCCGCAGTCTCGCCGGGACGGAGGTCACCGTGGAACCGTTGCCGGAAAGCAGCGACAGGAACTGGACCGAGCCCGGAATCTACGAGGTCTCGACCGGCGTCTACCGGATCCCATTGCCCCTGCCCAACGACGCGCTGCGCGCGGTCAACGTCTACGCGGTCACCGACGGCGAGAAGCTGGTCATGGTCGACTCGGGCTGGGCGCTGACCGTGGCCCGCCAACAGCTCGCGTCCGCTCTCGGCGGGATCGGCGCCGAACTGGCCGACGTCAGCGAGTTCCTGGTCACCCACGTGCATCGCGACCACTACTCGCAGGCGGTGGTCCTGCGTCGCGATTTCGGCTCGAAGATCGCCCTCGGCCAGGACGAAGAGCCATCGCTCAAGGCATCGAACAACCCCGACCGGCTGCCGATGGAGGCCCAGGTCGACCTCTTGTTCCAGGCCGGAGCGGGCGAGGTCGTGGAAGCTCTGGCTCGGGAGTTCGGCACGGACCGCCGGCATACCGAAGCCGACCTCTGGGAAGCTCCCGACGAATGGCTGACACCGGGCCCGCGGCCGATCTTGCCCGGCCGCGAGTTCGACGTCGTCGCCACTCCGGGACACACCGCCGGGCACGTCGTCTTCGTCGACGACACCGCCGACCTGCTGTTCTCCGGCGACCACGTACTGCCGCACATCACGCCCTCGATCGGGTTCCAGCCCGTCCCCGCCGAGTTGCCGCTCAACGACTTCATCGACTCGCTCCGCCTGGTGCGCGCGATGCCGGACCGCCGCATGCTTCCCGCGCACGGCCCCGTGTCCGAAAGCGTGCACACGCGCGTCGACGAACTGCTGGAACACCATCGACAGCGCCTCGAGACGATCGGCGTCCAAATTGCGGCCGGCGCGACCAGCGCGTACGAAGCGGCACACCGGATCGGCTGGACCCGCCGCAACCGCAAACTGTCCGAAATGGACTCGTTCAATCGGATGCTCGCAGTGCTCGAGACAGCGGCGCACCTCGACCTCCTGGTCTCTCAAAGCAAACTGAACGCCCAAGTCGTCGACGGGGTTCGGCGCTACACACTGCCCTGACGAGCATGCACCCAGCACGGCGGGTAGCCACGTCGTAGCAGTTATGTCCGCCGGCGAGCCTCCTGCATACTGGATTAAATGGATGTCATCAGACGCGCTCGGCCCACCGACATCGAGGCGCTCGTGCGCCTGTTCGGCGCTCCGGGCGAACCGCTGGCAGCCGCCCTACGGGAGCTCTCGAACGACCCGAACGTCACGCTGGTCGTCGCAGAGGACGACAACGGCGTTGCCGGCACCGCACAGCTGACGATGCTGCGCGGTCTCGCTTGGGAAGGCGCGCCTCGCGGCCTGCTCGAAGGCGTCCGCGCCGCCCGGCGCGGAGTGACAAGTGCACTCCTGACCTGGGGAATTGACGAAGCTCGCCGACGCGGATGCACACGCATCCACCTCGACTCCGGCCTCAACCGCGGCGACCTGCGGGATTTCTACGCACGCTTCGGATTCGAGTACAGCTACCAAGGATTCACCCGCGTCCTGTGATACTGGCGCCGTGACCGACTACACCATCCGCAGGGCACAGCGTGACGACGTTGGCGCGATCGTGCGGATGCTGGCGGACGACCAGCTCGGCGCCACCCGGGACGACCCCAGCGACCTCGAGCCTTACCTGCACGCCTTCGACGACATCGACGTCGATCCGAATCAGCTCTTGGTGGTAGTCGCGTCCGGCGACGAGCCGGTCGGCACCTTGCAGCTGACGATCATCCCCGGTTTGGCTCGGCGCGGCGCGCTGCGTGGTCAGATCGAAGCCGTGCGGATCCACGCCGGCCATCGCGGCTCGGGACTGGGCGCCGACCTCGTGCGCTGGGCGATCGACGAGTCGAGGCGGCGCGGGTGCGCACTCGTGCAGCTCACGTCGGACGTCTCCAGAACGGATGCGCACCGATTCTACGAGCGCCTCGGATTCACCCCCAGCCACACGGGATTCAAGCTCAAGTTCTGAGCTGCAACGCCAACGAAAGGCGACAAGTCTTCAACTGTCCTTTTCGGATACATAATCCTTTCGAGTGAACAACGCCGACGTCCTCGCACGCGAGGATCCCGAAACAATCGCGATAAGTCAAGCAAAGGGCGCGAATGGACCGTTCGCGCCCTTTTGATGACTTTCATCGTCCGCCGTCGTACGGTCGGAGCTATGACGTCTTCACAGCCAGTCCGCCAACTCGTTCCTTCGACGACCACTCAGGGCGCCGACGACGAACTTCCGTTGAGCCTGCGAACCTTCCGCGCCGACCCGAACTCGTTGCAGCAGATGGAAGACGACCACGTCGTCGATCTGATTCGCGACGCCGAAGCGGAAATCTCGAAGCTGCAGGCACTTCAGCTGAGAGCGATCGCAGATCTGAGTGTGCGCCGGAGACAGGCGCAGAGCGCGTCGTCTGAAGTAGCGTTGGCCTTGTCCATCACGGAACACCGCGCCAGTGCCATAGTTTCCGCGGCCAAGGCGCTGATCGCCCGGCTTCCCCGCATGCTCAGCCTCATGGACGACGGCCGGCTTGACCTCTATCGCGCCATGAAGGTCACCGATGCGACGTCATGGCTTTCGGGAGATCACGTGCGGGTCGTCGACGCGACGCTCGAGGACCGGGTCGCGGGGCGGAACGCGACTCAGGTGCGCCGGGCCGCGGCCTACGCAGCAGCGAAAGTCGATCCCGAGGGTGCAGCGCTCCGGACCGAACGGAAGCTCGTCGAGCGGCGGTTAACCCTGCATCACCAGGACACCGGCGTGACCAATGTGTCGGTCAACAACATCCCGGCTGAGAAGGCAACCGCCGCCTACGCCCGCATCGACCAGGCAGCCCGAGCTTTGAAGACCGCAGACGAGCCGCGAACGCTGGATCAGCTCCGAGCAGATGTCGCCATCGATCTGCTGCTCAGCGGCACCGGCGGTCCGGGCGCGCGCACCGAAGTCTTCCTGCACATCGACCTGGCGACCTACCTCGGTCTCGGCCAGTCTCCGGCGACGTTGGCCGGCCGTGGGCCTATCGCGGCCGCGGTGGCGCGCCACATCATCAGCGGAGCCGACACGACACTGCGACGCGTTCTCACGGACCCGCGAACGGGTCACGCGACCGAACTGTCCCCGACCCGCTACCCGGTCCAGCAAGACGAGTTCATCCGCGTCCGCGACCAGGAGTGCCGTCAGCCCGGATGCACTCGCCCCGCGCAGAATTGCGGCGTCGAAAGGACTCGTACGAAGGGCACTACCGAAGGCGATGCCAGCCAGCCGGTTACGTACTGCGCGCGGCACCGAAGGTTGAAGGAACAGCCTGGCTGGAACTTCGAGGTCACCTCGGACGGCACCGTGAACGTCGAGACTCCAGCCGGAAATGTCCATTCGACAACGCCGCCATCGGTGCACCCAGTTCGCCAGCGTGCGCACCGGTTCTGGAAGCGGCCAGGGAAGTGAGTGACCGTCAGCGAGTGCCGGAGATCTTGGCGCTGCCCAGGACGACGTCCCCGCCTTGGGGATCGGGGCGATAGAGGACGACGACCTGGCCGGGGGCTACTCCCCGCAGTGGCTCACGCAAGTGCAGTGTCATGGTGCCGGCGTCCACGTCGGCAACCGCGTCGACGATGCCTCCGTGGGCCCGCACCTGGATCACACACTCGGTCGGTTCGGTCAACGGCCGGCCACTGGGCCAGATCGCCCGGTCAGCCTCGATCACCTTGACGCCGAGTTCGGCTACGGAGCCGACCTTGACGGATCCGGACACCGGTTCGAGCGACAGGACATACCGGGGCCGACCGTCCGGCGCGGGGGCGTCGATCCCGAGCCCCTTACGCTGCCCGACCGTGAATCCGTGCACGCCCGTGTGCCGACCGAGGACCGCACCTGTCTCGGCGTCCACGAGCTCTCCGGGACGCTGCCCCAGGCGGTTCTCCAGGAACTTCTTGGTGTCGCCGTCCGGGATGAAGCAAATGTCGTGGCTGTCCGGCTTGTTGGCAACGGACAGACCTCGTCGCTCGGCTTCGGCCCGCACGTCCGTCTTCCAGGAGTCGCCGAGGGGGAACATGGCGTGGCTCAGCTGCTCCGCGGTCAGCGAGGCGAGGACGTACGACTGGTCCTTGCCGCTGTCCGCGCTACGGCGCAACTCCGGCACACCGTCTTCCACGGAAAGCCGCGCATAGTGGCCGGTCGCGACCGCGTCGAAGCCGAGCGCCATCGCCTTCTCGAGCAGAGCTTCGAACTTGATCTTCTCGTTGCAGGTGACGCACGGATTGGGGGTACGCCCGGCGGCGTATTCGCCGACGAAGGTCTCAACGACCTCTTCGGTGAAGCGCTCGGCAAAATCCCAGATGTAGAAGGGAATCCCGAGGATGTCCGCGGCCCGTCGGGCGTCGTGGGAGTCTTCGATCGTGCAGCAACCGCGCGAGCCGGTCCGCAACGTTCCCGGTTTGGCCGACAGGGCCAGGTGCACGCCGACGACGTCGTGCCCGGCCTCGACCGCGCGCGCCGCGGCGACCGCCGAATCCACTCCTCCGCTCATCGCGGCCAAAACCCGCATTGCCTTACACCTCTTGCTTCTGGGTCTGCTTGCGCATACCGGCGAGGCCGGCCTGCCGGGCGCGCATGACGACGCCGCCGATCTCCGCGGCGACCGCCTCGACGTCCCCGGCAGTGGATGTGTGGCCAAGGGAGAAACGGAGCGAACCGCGGGCTGCCGCCGGATCGGCTCCCATGGCGAGCAGGACGTGGCTGGGCTGGGCGACGCCGGCCGTGCACGCGGAGCCCGTCGAACATTCGATGCCCTTGGCATCGAGCAACATCAGGAGACTGTCACCGGCGCACCCCGGGAAGGTGAAGTGGGCGTGGCTGGGCAGCCTCTCGCCGTCGCCACCGTTGAGGAGGACGTCGGGTACCTCGCGACGAATGACCTCGACGAGCCCGTCCCGGAGTTCCTCGACACGCTTCGCGTACTCGGCTCGGGTCGCGACGCTGATTCGGACTGCAGTCGCGAAGCCGACGATCGCCGGGACGTCCAGGGTGCCGGAACGGACGCTGCGTTCCTGGCCACCGCCGTGCAGGAGGGGCACGCATGGTGTGTCGCGGCCGAGGAGAAGTGCTCCGACTCCGAAGGGGCCGCCGAGTTTGTGTCCGGTCAGGGTGAGAGCAGCGGCGCCGCTGGCTGCGAAGTCGACCGGGACCGCGCCGACGGCTTGGACCGCGTCCGTGTGGAATGGGATGCCGTATTCGGTGCAGACTGCTGCGAGCTCGGCGATCGGGTTGATCGTGCCGACCTCGTTGTTCGCCCACATCACCGTGGCCAGCGCCACCGATTCGGGGTCCGCAGCGATGGCTGCGCGGAGGACCTCGGGCGACACTCGTCCTTGGCTGTCCACGTCCAGGAGGACGACCTCGGCGCCGCTGTGGGCTTCGAGCCATTCGACGGTGTCCAGGACGGCGTGGTGCTCCGCGGCGCCGCACAGGATTCGGCGACGCTGCTCGTGCTCGTCGCGGCGGGCCCAGTAGATGCCCTTGATCGCGAGGTTGTCGCTCTCGGTGCCGCCGCCGGTGAAGATCACCTCGGAGGGGCGGGCGCCCAGCGCCTCCGCGATGGTTTCGCGGGCTTCCTCGACCATGCGCCGGGCTCGGCGGCCCGAAGAATGCAGCGCCGAGGCGTTGCCCACGGTGGACAGCGCCTCGGTCATCGCCGCTATGGCTTCGGGCAACATCGGAGTGGTCGCCGCGTGGTCGAGATAGGTCATCGCCCCTTCAGGGTAGTCCGCTCCAGCGCGTGACGAAGCCCACCCTGGCTCTCGAAGTGGCCTGTCACACCTTCGACGGCCACCGCCCGGTCAAGCGGACACCCATCAGCGCGAGCGCCACCAAGGCCACTGTGAGCAGGGCCATTGCCGGGGACGGGTCGAGCACCGAGCCGACCAGGCCGAGCAGGACGCCGCCCAGGCCGATGAGCAGCGCCGAGCCGACCCAGTCCGCGAGCTGCATCGCCGACGTATTGAACCCGCGCTCGCCTTCGGGTGAGTAGCGGAGCAGGAGGACCGAGATGGCCGGCATTGCGATTCCCATGCCCGCACCGCCGACTGCGCAGGCCACGAACGCCACCCAGGCGGGGAACCACGGTTGCGAAACCAGGCCGAAGCCGACGAGCCCGGCCGCGACCAGCCAGAATCCCGTGCGCAGGGATGCCTCCCTCGACCAGTTGAGGTACCGGCCCTGCGCCGCCGATGCTGCGGACCAGCCCAAGGCCGTGATCGTCAGCGGGAGGCCGGCGAGGGCCGGGCTGTAGCCGTGGACTGCGCTCATCGTCAGGGGCAGGTACGCCTCCATGCCCGCGTACGCGCCGGCGATCAGGGCGCGGGAGGCGACGATCGTCGGGAGGCCGGGGCGAGACGTCAGCGTTCCGACCGGGAGCAGTGTGCGGAGGGCGTAGCCCAGCGCGATGAGGCCGACGGTGCCGTAGCCCAGCGCGACGAACGACTGGTGCTGGGCCGCCCACGTCAGCGCTGCGACGCCGAGGGCGGCGATGATCGCTTGGGGCACACTTGCCCGTCGGCCGTCTGGTGCCGGTGCGTGGGCCGGTAGGCGTCGGACGACCACTGCCAGCATGAGGACGCCGATGGCCACCAGCGGGACCAGGCCGAGGAAGACCCAGCGCCAGCCGATGCCGACCGTCACCACCCCGGCCACCGAAGGGCCGATGACCGCCGGCAGGACCCAGGCTGCCGCGTTTGCGGCGTAGATCACCGGGCGCTCGTGGTCGGTGAACGTCAACGCGATCAGCAGGGAGACCGAGACCAGGAGCAGTCCCGAGCCGAAGCCCTGCAGCGCGCGGCCGAGGAGGAACGCCGGCATTCCCGTTGCCGTTCCCGCGACCACGAGGCCGGCGGCGAACAGCAAGGGTCCCGCGAGCAGGGCCGGCGCCGGGCCGCGGCGGTCGCCGATTCGGCCGGACAACACCGTGGCGACCACGCTGGAAATCAGGAAGATCGTGAACGGCCACGAATAAAGGGACAGCCCGTGGAGGTCCGCGACCAGAGTCGGCATCGCCGTCGCCACGCCCATGTTCTCGAACGCGACCAAGGTCACCACGAGCAGCAGCGCGACCGTGGTCAGCCGGTGTTCCACGCTCCAGAGCACGCTTCGGCGACGGGGGGTCGAATCGATCGTCGAGGCCATGATCGGCAGCGTGCAACCTCCAGCACGCTGGAGGTCAAGGTGGTTCAGGCGGACCGGTGCGCCACCGGTTCCAGGGGCAGGTCGCGGGCGAGCGCGGCCGCCTCGCCGCGGGAGGTCACGTCCAGCTTGTCGAGGATGTTGCGGACGTGGAACTTGACCGTGTGCTCGCTGAGCTGCAGCTGCCCGGCGATCTGCCGGTTGCGCAGGCCCTGCGAGATGCCCGACAGCACCTCGAGTTCGCGCGGGTTGAGCCGGTCGAGCGGGCGCAGGTCCGGTGGCTCAGCCACGCCGAGTGGGAGGACGGCCGTGACCGTCGTGCCCCAGCCCGGTACCGCGTCGATCTCCCAGTGGCCGCCGAGGGCGGTGAGGCGCTCGGTCAGGCGGCGGGGCGGGACCGCGTCCGCGACGTCCGGGGCGTCGTCGCGGACGGTGATCCGCAGCAGCGAGCCGTCCACGCGCCAGGACGCCCGCAGGCGCGTGGTCGTGGAACGGTCCAAGGCGCCGAGGACGAGGCCGCGGGTCAGCGTGCGGGCCGTGTGGGCGATGTCCTGCGGGAGGGACGCGTCGCCGACGGGGGCGGGCAGGTCGACGTCGACTTCCGTGTGCCGCACCAGGTCGGCCAGCTGCGCTCTGAGGCCCTCGAATGCCGCGTCCACCTGCTCCGCGGACAGGACTTCGTCGCGGTCGACGACGCTCTTGAGCTCGAGCAGCGCGGCGGCGGCCAGGTCGATCGCGGTGCGGCGGGCGACGACGTCGGAGAGGCGGCCCGAGCGGAGCACCGTCAAAATGGTGACCAGGGTGGCCGCGTGCGTCTGGCCGAGGTCGGTGATCGCGTGGGCGCGGGCTGACGCGGCGGCGAGGCTGCCGGCCAGGACGTCCGGGCCCGGGTCCGCTGCGCGCTGGCCCGCGTCGGTGCTGACGATGTGCCACAACCGGGCCGCCAGCTCCAGCTCCGCGGCCGGCGGCTCGGCGGCCTCCGGCACCACGGCGAGGACCGCGCCCTGGCCGATGGCCGGTGTCGCGGCGAGGAGGACGAGCCGGCGTTCGACGCCGCCGAGTACGCCGTCGATCACCAGGGCCTTGCCCGGCTCGCTGCGGTCGGCCAGCCGCTGCAGCTCGACGCTCGTCACGGCCTGGGTGATCGCTTCGTCGCCGAGGACCTTCAGCGGGCTACGAGGGCAGTCGCCCGTCTGCATCGCGACCGCGCGGTGCGGGACCAGTTTGCCCAGCTCGGCGGAGAACCGGCTCAGCAGCTGGGGCCGGGGTGCCGACAGCACCTGCTCGACGACGTCCAGCACGTGTCGCGGATCCGACCAGGAAGCGTCCATGCCGTCCAAGGTAGGCGCGTCCACGATCGGGCGACCTGCTCGTCCGGCTAGTGAACACTGCTCGTCCGGGCGGTTCGCCGGTTCCGCCGGGCGGGTTGACTTGCCGGGGAGGACATTCGAAGGGTCACCGACCAAGGAGCGAGAAACCACCATGCGAGCGATCACCTTCTCCGCGTACGGCGGGCCGGACGTTCTGCAGCTGTCCGAGGTGCCGGTGCCGGAGCCCGGCCCGGGGCAGGTGCGGCTGGCCGTCCGGGCCGCCGGGATCAACCCGATCGACTGGAAGATCCGCGCCGGCTTCATGCAGCAGAACTTCCAGGTCTCCTTCCCGCACACCCCCGGTCTCGAGGTCGCCGGGGTGGTCGACGCCGTCGGCGAGGGCGCGGACTTCGCCGTCGGTGACGAGGTGTTCGGCTGGTCCGAGACCGGTGGCTACGCCGAGTACGCGCTGGCGAAGACCATCGCGCCGAAGCCCGCGAGCATCTCGTGGGCGGACGCGGCAGCCCTGCCGGTCGCCGGTGAGACGGCGCTTCGCATCCTCGGGCTGCTCGAGGTCCGCGAAGGCGAGACGCTGCTGATCCACGGCGCCAGCGGCACGGTCGGCCGGTTCGCCGCGCAGGTGGCCGTGGCGCAGGGGGTGACCGTCATCGGCACCGCCGGCAGCCGAAACCTCGACGACCTGAAGTCGCTCGGCGTCGTTCCGGTGCTTTACGGCGACGGCTGGCTGGAGCGGGTCCGGGAGGCCGCGTCCGGGCCGGTGGACGCCGTGTTCGATGCCGCCGGGCACGGTGTGCTGCCCGGTTCGGTCGAGTTGCGGGGCACGAAGGACCGGGTCATCACCATCGCCGACAGTGCGGCCTTCGAGCTGGGCATTCCGTTCTCGAGCGGCGGTGAGCAGTCGCGTGAGGTGCTGACCGGGATCGCCGGCTGGGTGACCGGCCGCGGCGTCGGGATCGCGCAGGGCACCAGCTACCCGCTGGCCGAGGCGGCCGCCGCGCAGGCCGAGAGCGAGGGTGGGCACCCCGGCGGGAAGCTCACGCTCGCCGTCGGCTGAATCGGCGACATCGTGCACGGGCCCGGCACCGGATTCCGGTGCCGGGCCTGTTCACGGCGAGCGCTCTCGGGCCGGAAGGCTGACGGCGGGAGCGCAGCGGATTCGAGCCTGACGCCGGATCTCGGCGGCGGGCTCGTCCGAAGAACGACCACCTCCCAATCCGGGCCTGCCGCCGGATCGCGGCGACAGGGCCCGGATCACTTCGCGGGAGGCGAAGCCAACGGTGCCGGCGGGCGGCTCGGCGTGCGGCGCTTCCGCTGGGCCGGGATCTGCACCGTGCCCAGCGCGGAATGGACCGCGGCCTCGGCGAGGGCGGCCAGTTCGCGGCGGGTCTCCGCGCGGCCCGGGGCGATTTCCGGGCAGATGTGGATTTCGAGCACCAGACCGCGCAGGGCGGCGACCCGGCGCAGGGACGCGATCAGGGACTCCGGGCCGATGAACGCCGGACGGCTGGTCTCGCGGCCGTCGGCGAGGCGGTAGCGCAACGCGATCGGGCGGACCGGGACGCCGCCGTCGATGGCGGCCTGGAACGTCGCCGTCGTGAAGTGGCCCGAGGCCAGACCGCACCACGTTGTGCCCTCCGGGGTCACGCTCACCAGCGAGCCCGTCCGGAGTGCGTCGGCCAGCGACGCCATCGTGGCCGGCAGGGTCGTCAGGCGCTCGCGGTCGAGGAAGATGCTGCCGCCGCGGCGGACCAGGCCGCCGAGGACCGGCCAGCCCGCGATCTCCTTCTTGGCCAGCGCGCGCATCGGGCGCAACGCGTTGATCGCGACGATGTCCAGCCACGAAATGTGGTTGTTGACCACCAGCGCGCCACGGCCGGCCGGCGCGGTCAGGAAGTCGGCGCCGCCCCGGATGTCCAGCCGGACGCCGAACGCCCGGAGCACGCCCCGGAAGATCAGCTGCAGGAGGCGTTCGCGGCCCGGGGCGACCAGGAGCAGCGGCGCGGACAGCAGGGCCGCGAGGACGACCGAGGTGGCCGCCGCGAAGCGCAGGACGCGGCGCGGTAGGCCGACCACCGGGTCGTCGGCGGTGAGGCAGCCGTCGCCGCACGGCGACGCCGGCATCCAGGCGTGGCTCATGCCTGGACCCCGAGGAAGAACTTCAGGTAGCGCTCGTCGACGTTGTGCAGGTCCAGCAGGACGAAGAAGTCCGCGACGCCGAAGTCGGCGTCGAGCGCGGGCGGCCCGCAGACCTTGGCGCCGAGCCGGACGTAGCCTTTGATCAGCGGCGGCAGCGTGGACCGAGCCGGGCGCTCGATGCCCGAGGCGTCCCACGGGATCAGCGGCGTGACGCGCGTGGCCTCGTCGGAGTAGTGCTTGGCGCGCAGGACGTCCCCCACGCCGGCGGCGAAGGAGCCGCCCTCGACCAGCGGGACCGAGGCGCAGCCGGCGAGGTAACGGTGGCCGGAAAGCAGCATGTAGCGGGCGATCCCGGCCCAGACCAGGCTGACGACGGCGCCGCTGCGGTGGTCCGGGTGGACGCACGACCGGCCCGTCTCGACCAGCGACGGCCGCAGGTTGTCGAGGGCGCTCAGGTCGAATTCGCTGTCTGCGTACAGCTTCCCGGCCTGGACGGCGCGTTCCGGCGGCAGCATGCGGTAGCAGCCGACGATCTCGCCCGTGTTGTCGTCGCGGACCACGAGGTGGTCGCAGAACTCGTCGAACTCGTCGACGTCGAGACCGGGCCGCAGGGAGTGGAGGCGCGCCCCCATTTCCTCGGCGAAAACCCGGTGCCGCAGTTTCTGCGCGGCGACCACTTCGTCGTTCGCGTGCGCGACGAGAAGCGAGTACCGGGGGGCGTCGGCGGGGAGCGCAGCACCCGCCTGATCAGTGCTGACGAGGAGCTGTGACGTCGTCATGGTCAAGGTGTACCTGCGCGTTGGAAGCCGCGGAGAGTGCGATCCGATGACCGATTAGTGCACGTTCAGTTAATGGCGGGTTCTCAGGCTCTTCTCAGGTCCCGGAAACGCGCGAAGGGCCTTCCGGGAGCTCCCGGAAGGCCCTTCGGACGAGGGCTCAGCCCTTGCGCTTCTCGACCGCCTCGGTCAGCTGCGGCGCGACGTTGAACAGGTCGCCGACGATGCCGAAGTCGGCGATCTCGAAGATCGGCGCCTCGGCGTCCTTGTTGACGGCGATGATCGTCTTCGACGTCTGCATGCCGGCGCGGTGCTGAATCGCGCCGGAGATGCCGAGCGCGATGTACAGCTGCGGGGACACGGTCTTGCCGGTCTGGCCCACCTGGAACTGCGCCGGGTAGTAGCCGGAGTCGACCGCCGCACGCGACGCGCCGACAGCCGCGCCGAGGGAGTCGGCCAGCTTCTCGACGACGTCGAACTTCTCCGCCGAGCCGACACCGCGGCCACCGGAGACCACGATCGAGGCCTCGGTCAGCTCGGGACGGTCACCGCCCGTCACCGGCTCGACGCCGGTGATCTTGGTCGCCTTCGCCGCGTCGAAGGCGGGGAGCTCGACGGTCTCCTCGGCCGCCGCGCCCTCGGCCGGCTCCGCCTCGACCGCGCCCGGGCGGATGGAGACGACCGGCGCGCCCTTCGCGGACTTGGACTTGACCGAGAACGCGCCACCGAAGATGGACTGGTCGATGACGCCGTCGCCGTTGACGCCCACGGCGTCGTAGATCAGGCCGGAGCCCAGGCGCACGGCCAGGCGGGCGGCGACCTCCTTGCCCTCACCGCTGGCGGTGACGAGCACGGCGGCCGGGGACGCCTGCTGCGCGAGCGCGGCGAGCACGTCCACCTTGGGCGTGACCAGGTAGTTCGCGGCGTCGTCGCCTTCCGCGACATACACCTTGGCGGCGCCGTGCGACGCCAGCGCCTGCTTCGCCTTGGCGGCGGTCCCGGTCGGGCCGACGACGACGGCCGACGGCTCACCGAGCGCGCGGGCGGCGGTCAGCAGCTCGAGCGTGACCTTCTTGACCTCACCGTCGACGTGGTCGACGAGGACGAGTACTTCAGCCATGTTCTTGTTCCTCCTCGAAGAGCCGTTGTCAGATGAGCTTCTGGCCGACCAGGTACTCGGCGACCTTGGTGCCGCCGTCGCCCTCGTCCTCGACCTTTTCGCCGGCGGTGCGCGGCGGCTTCGGCGAGGATTCGGTCACGGCGGACCACGCGTTGCCGAGGCCGACCTCGCCCGCGTCGACGCCCAGGTCGGCGATGGTGAACTTTTCGACCGGCTTCTTCTTCGCGGCCATGATGCCCTTGAAGGACGGGTAGCGCGGCTCGTTGATCTTCTCGCCGACGCTCACGATCGCGGGCAGGCTCGCCTCGAGGTGGGTCAGGCCGTCCTCGGTCTCGCGGGTGGCCTTGATCGTCGAACCGTCGACGGTCAGCTCACGCACGTAGGTGACCTGCGGCAGGCCCAGCAGCTCGGCGAGGATGGCCGGGATGGCGCCACCGCGGCCGTCGGACGACTCGTTGCCGGCGATGACCAGGTCGAAGCCCTCGACCTTGCCGATGGCGGCGGCGAGGACCTTCGCGGTCGCGATCGCGTCGGAGCCGTGCAGCGCCTCGTCGGAGACGTGGATGGCCTTGTCGGCGCCCATGGACAGGGCCTTGCGGATGGCGTCGGTCGCGCGGTCCGGGCCCACCGAGATCACGGTGACCTCGCCCTCGCCGGCTTCCTTGATCTTCAGCGCTTCTTCGACGGCCTTCTCGTTGATCTCGTCGAGCACGGCGTCGGCGGATTCGCGGTCAAGGGTGTGGTCGGACCCGTTGAGCTTCCGCTCCGAGTAGGTGTCCGGTACCTGCTTGACCAGGACGACGATGTTGGTCATGGGTCTGCTTCGACCTCCCGGTTCGTGGCCCGCGGTCGACCACGGGACAGTGCTCTACTGGCCGGTAGATTAGGGCCATTCCGCCGCCAGAGCCCGTCGAGGTGACGCCATTCACCTGGATGCGCAATCTATTGGGACGATTGTCCCGGTAGTTGACCGGCTACCCCACCCGAACCGCCGTTCGTCCGATCGGACCAACCACGGCCTACTAGCGGTGGGTGCCAGGCACTAATCTTCCCCAGCATGCCCGCGCGCATCGCCGTCATCACCGACTCGAGTTCCTGCCTGCCCGACCTGGTCGCCGCTCGCTGGGCCATCGGGGTCGTCCAGATCCAGATGAGCCTGGGAAACCAGTACGACGACGAAAACCGCTTCGACCGCGGCGAAGTGATCGACGCGATGAGAGCCGGGCACGTGATCACGACCGCGCCCCCGGATCCGGGGGCGTTCTTCTGGACCTACCAGGAAGCGGCGGCCTCGGGCGCGACCGCCATCGTCAGCATCCACATCTCCGGCCGCATGTCCGACACCGTCCGCGCGGCGCGGGAGGCCGCCCAGCAGGTCCGCATCCCGGTGCACGTCCTCGACAGCCGGACCACCGGCATGAGCCTCGGCTTCGCCGTCGTGTCCGCCGCCCGGGCCGCGGCGGCCGGCGCGGACGCCACCCGGGTCATCGAAGCCGCCGAGCGCCGGTGCACCACGAGCACCGAGTTCATCTACGTCGACACGCTCGAGTACCTGCGCCGCGGCGGGCGGATCGGCGCCGCGCAGGCCATGCTCGGCAGCGCGTTCTCGATCAAGCCGCTGCTGACGGTCAAGGACGGCGAGGTCGCGCCGCTGGCCCGGATCCCCGGCACGCGGCGCGCGCTGGCGAAGATGGTCGACCTCGCGGTGAAGAAGTCCGGCGGGTTCCGCGCCGACATCGCCGTGACCCGGTTCGGCGCCAGCGACCACGAGCTGGAGATCGGCCGGCAGATCGAGCGTCGCGTTCCGGCGATGGTCGAAAGCATGGTCGTCGAGGCGAGCACGGTCATCGGCGCGCACCTCGGGCCCGGTGCGCTCGGGATCACGGTGTCGCCGGTGGGCTGACCCAGCGGCCCGGGATCGCCAGCACCGCGAGCGGGACCACGACGCCCAGGCCGGTCGTCGCGATGATCAGCACCTGGTCGATCCGGTCGAAGTGCGCGACGTGGCCGAGGTGGTAGAGGAAGTGCGGCAGGCCGAACAGCAGCCCGGCCACGCCGGCGAGCCGCGCCACGGCTGTGGTGCCGATCACGGCGGCGCCGACCAGGAGCGCGGCGAGGGTCAGGTTGAGGCCGCCGAAGTCGCGCAGGAGGTGCTCGTTGAAGGGGCCGTCCATCGCGACCCAGCCCGTGCGGAAGCCGGGAAAGTCCTGGTAGAAGCCGGTCGGCGAGATCAGTGGCCAAGTTCCGGCCACGGCCTCGACGAGGCCGAAGAAGACGAGCAGAACGCGGGTGACGGTCTGTTGCATGACGACGGAACGAGACGGCGGGGCCGGACGTGACACCCGCTAGGGTCGCGGAGGTGACCACCCCAGCCACCCGGGCCGAGGCGCTGCACCTGACCGGCGAGCGGACCGTCCCCGGCATCGCCGCGGAGAACTACTGGTTCCGCCGCCACGAAGCCGCGTACGCCGCCCTGCTCCCCCACTGCGCGGACGCGACGGTGCTCGAAGCCGGTTGCGGCGAGGGCTACGGTGCCGGGCTCATCGCCACCACGGCCCGCCGGGTGCTCGCGCTCGACTACGACGTGCCGACCACCGAGCACGTCGCCCGCCGCTACCCCGAGGTCGGCGTCGCGCGGGCGAACCTGGCGTTCCTGCCGGTGCGGGACGCTGTTGTCGACGTCGTGGCCAATTTCCAGGTCATCGAGCACCTGTGGGACCAGGCCGGGTTCCTCGCCGAGTGCCTGCGGGTGTTGTCGCCGGGCGGCAAACTGCTGGTCACGACCCCGAACCGGCTCACGTTCACCCCGGACAGCGACACGCCGCTGAACCCGTTCCACACGCGTGAGCTGGCGCCGGCCGAGCTCCACGGACTGCTCGCCGACGCCGGTTTCGCCGTCGAATCACTACACGGGCTGCACCACGGCGAGGCCGTGCGCGCGCTCGACGAGCGGTACGGCGGTTCGATCATCGACGCCCAGCTCGACGTGGTCATGGGCAAGCTGCCGGGACAGGCGGTGTGGCCGGAGGCGCTGCTCGCCGACGTCGCCGCGATCGAGGCCACGGGCTTCGACATCCACGGCGACGCCCTCGACGCGAGCCTCGACCTGATCGCCGTGGCGGTGCGCCGATGAGCGAAGGCACTTTCTGCCTGGTCGTGCACAGCCACCTGCCGTGGCTGCCGCACCACGGGACCTGGCCGGTCGGCGAGGAATGGCTGTACCAGGCGTGGGCACATTCTTACCTGCCGATGGTGGAGCTGCTGGAGCGCTTCGCCGACGAAGGCCGCCGAGACGTCCTGACGCTCGGGGTGACGCCGGTGCTCGCCGCGCAGCTCGACGATCCGTACAGCATCCGCGCGTTCCACGACTGGCTCGGCCACTGGCAGCTGCGCGCCCAGCACGCGTCGACGCTCTGGGGCGGCGACCCGCTGCTGCGCGAACTCGCCGCGGCCGAACACCGGACCGCGGTCCGCGCGGCCGAAGAACTCGGTTCGCGCTGGCGGCACGGGTTCTCGCCGATCCTTCGTTCGTTGGTCGACAACTCGACGATCGAGCTGCTCGGCGGCCCGCTGGCCCACCCGTTCCAGCCGCTGCTGGACCCGCGGGTGCGGGAGTTCGCGCTGAACGCCGGTCTCGCCGACACGGCGTTGCGGCTCGGGACACGACCCGAGGGAATCTGGGCGCCGGAGTGCGGCTACGCGCCTGGGATGGAAAACGACTACGCGGCGGCGGGCGTGCGGCGGTTCATGGTCGACGGGCCGTCGCTGCGCGGCGAGACGTGGGCGGCGCGCCCGGTCGGCGACAGCGACGTGGTCGCTTTCGGACGAGACCTCGAAGTCACCTACCGCGTCTGGTCGCCGAAGGCCGGCTACCCCGGTCACGCCGCCTACCGCGACTTCCACACCTGGCAGCACGAGGTCGGGCTCAAGGCCGCGCGCGTCACCGGCAAGACGGTCGAGCCGCAGGACAAGGCGCCCTACGACCCGGCGCTCGCCGCGGACGTCCTGGGGACGCACGTCAAGGACTTCGTCGAGACGGTCGTGATGCGCCTTCGCTCGCTGAAGCAGCGACACGGGCGTGAGGCGCTCGTGGTCGCCGCGTACGACACGGAGCTGTTCGGGCACTGGTGGCACGAAGGACCGGCGTGGCTCGAAGGTGTGCTGCGCGCGCTGCCCGAGGCCGGCGTGCGGGTGACGACGCTGAAGGGCGCGCTGGAAGCCGGGCACGTCGGCGAGCCGATCGAGCTGCCGTCGTCGTCGTGGGGTTCGGGCAAGGACTGGCGCGTCTGGGACGGCGAGCAGGTCAAGGACATGGTCGCCGCCAACGCGGCCCTGCAGGAGCGGCTGCTCGACCTCGTTGCCGGTTTGGCGACCACGGCCCGCGACACCGTCGCCGACCAGGCCGTCGCCGAAGCGATGCTGGCGCTGGAGAGCGACTGGGCGTTCATGGTCACGAAGGACTCGGCCGCGGACTACGCGCGTCGTCGCGCGGCGGTCCACACCGAGCGCTTCGACGCGTTGGCCGATTTGCTGCGACGCGGCGACCGCGCGCGGGCCGCGGAGCTGGCCGCGACCTACCGCGCCGACGACGGACCGTTCGGGCACCTCGACGCCCGGGCGCTGAAGCACGACTGAAGGGACCTTCATGGGGATCCACGAAATTCCGGTCAAGACCCTCGACGGGCAGAACAGTTCGCTGGGCTCACTCGCCGGGCAGGCGCTGCTCGTGGTCAACGTCGCGTCGAAATGCGGCCTGACCCCGCAGTACTCCGGCCTCGAGCGGCTCCAGGAACGCTTCGGCGGCCAGGGCTTCTCCGTGGTCGGTTTTCCGTGCAACCAGTTCGCCGGGCAGGAGCCGGGCAGCGCGGAGGAGATCCAGACGTTCTGCTCGACGACCTACGGCGTGACCTTCCCGCTGTTCGAGAAGATCGACGTCAACGGCGAGGGCCGGCACCCCTTGTACGCGGAACTGACCAAGACGGCCGACGCCGACGGTGAGACCGGTGACGTCCAGTGGAACTTCGAGAAGTTCCTGATCGGCGCGGACGGCGAGGTCCTCGCCCGGTTCCGGCCGCGGACCGAGCCCGAGGACGAGAAGGTCGTCAAGGCCATCGAGGCCGCGCTGCCGGCCTGAGACGAGCGTGTCGCGCCGGGCTCTGCGCCCGGCGCGGCCCGTTACCCGCGGGATGCGCTCAAGACGAGCCGGCCTCGATCACCGCTTGCGCGCACCTCGCGATCACCGCCGGGTCCGCCTTGACCACGCGGCGGTCGTACGTCAGCAGGCCGTTGACCTCGTTCTCGACGTCCGTCGTCTGCGTGTACACCGCCGCGGACAGGCCGCTCTCCCGCACCACCCGGGCCAGGGCCGCGCTCACCTCCGCGTAGCGCTCGGTGAGGCGCTCGCGGTTCGGCGTCATTTCGTACGCGTTCGGCGGGCCCGGCCAGCGGTGGTCGTCCAGCACCAAGCCGAGGCCGCCGTACTCGCCGTCGACGATCGCGCGGGCGTCCGTCGGCGACGGTGTTCCCGGGCCTACGTACGTGTGGTCGTCGTAGACGTCACCGGCGCCGGTGTCCGGGCGGGAAAAACAGCAGTTCACGCCGCTGTTCGCGATCACCAGGCGCGTCGGGTCCAGGGTTTTGACCAGTTCCGCGACACGGGCCGTGTCGAACTCGCCCCAGCCCTCGTTGAACGGGACCCAGCCCACGATCGACGGGACCCCCTGCAGCTGCGTCACCATCTCGGCCAGCTCCGCCTCGAACCGCTCGCGGGCCCGCGGGACCGGGTCCGGGGCCACCCCCGGCGGGCCGTCGAACGACGCCGTCAGGGACGGCATGTCCTGCCAGACGACCAAGCCCAGCGTGTCCGCCCAGAAGTACCAGCGGGCCGGCTCCACCTTGACGTGCTTGCGGACGAAGTTGAAGCCGAACTCCTTCGTCCTTTCGAGGTCGGAACGCAGGGCGTCGTCCGTCGGCGCGGTCGAGATGCCGTCCGGCCAGTAGCCCTGGTCGAGCGGGCCGTGCAGGAACGTCACGCGGCCGTTGAGCGCGATCCGCGGACGGCCGTTCGAGTCCGGGAGCAGGCCGATCGTCCGCAGGCCCGCGTAGCTGCCGACGTCGTCCGAAACCGCGCCACGCCCGTCACGGAGCTCGACGCGCAGCTTGTACAGGTGCGGGTCCGAGGGCGTCCAGAGGCGTGGCGACGGAACGTCCACGCGCACCGGATCGCCGGCCGCGGCTGACGCGCGGGCCACCTCGCCGTCTTTCGTCGAAACGACGACCACGACTTCGACACCGCCGGTGACCTGCGGGAACACCGTCACTCCGGTCAGGTCCGGCGTGAGGGTCAGGCGTTCGATGCGGGTCTCCGGGACCGGCTCCAGCCACACCGTCTGCCAGATCCCCGACGACGCCGTGTACCAGATCCCGCCGGGCGTGTTGCGCTGCTTGCCCACCGGGAACGGCTCGATGTCGGTGCGGTCCTCGGCCCGCACCGTCAGCTCCTGCGGCCCCTCCGCGCGCAGGACGTCGGTGACGTCCGCGCTGAACGCCGTGTAGCCGCCTTCGTGCGTGGCGACGAGCTGGTTGTTCACCCAGACCTTCGCCGTCTGGTCGACCGCGCCGAAGTGCAGCAGCACGCGCGAGCCGCGCCAGTCGTCCGGGACCTCGAACAGGCGCCGGTACCAGAGGACCTCGTCGCGCCGGCCGATTCCCGACAACGCCGACTCCGGTGGGAACGGGACCAGGATCCGCTCGGCGTAGCCCGACGGGCGTGGCTCGTCCGGTGACGAAGGCCAGCCCGCGTACTCCCAGACGCCGTTGAGGTTCAGCCAGCGCGGGCGGGTCAGCTGGGGCCGCGGGTATTCGGGCAGCGCGTTGTCCGGGGCGACCTCGCCGCTCCACGGTGTGGACAGGGGCGGGTCGAGCCGGCGCCAGTGGGAAGTCATCCCGGCCCATGGTGACAGACCGGCATCAGTGATCGACGTCACATGTGGACGGTCCGCCACCACGGGCCCGCCGGGGCTTTCCGACTCGCGAGTAACCTCTGCGCATGCGTGTGCTGATGCTGTCCTGGGAGTACCCGCCCGTGGCCATCGGGGGCCTGGCCCGGCACGTCCACGCGCTCGCCACGCACCTCGCCCGCCAGGGCCACGACGTCGTGGTGCTCTGCCGGCACGCCGCCGGCACCGACGCCGGGACGCACCCGCGCACCGACCGCGTCGTCGAGGGCGTGCGGGTCGTCCGGGTCGCCGAGGACCCGATGCACGTGACCTTCGAACGCGACCTCGTCGCCTGGACGCTGGCCATGGGGCACGCCATGATCCGCGCCGCCCAGGACCTGCTGCGCACCTGGCAGCCCCAGGTCGTCCACGCGCACGACTGGCTCGTCGCGCACCCGGCCATCGCGATCGCCGAGGCCGCGCGGGTGCCGTTGGTCGGCACCATCCACGCCACCGAGGCGGGGCGGCACTCCGGCTGGCTTTCGCACCCGCTGAACCAGCAGGTCCACTCGGTCGAGTGGTGGCTGGCGAACCGCGCCGACGCGCTGATCACCTGCTCGCAGGCCATGCGCCGCGAGGTCGCGCACCTCTTCGAGGTCGAGGCGGCCGACGTCACCGTCATCCACAACGGCATCGAGGAGCGCGGTTGGCAGGTGCCGGCCGGCGAGATCGCGCGCGCCCGGGAGGTCTACAGCCCGGCCGGGGCGCCGCTGTTGCTCTATTTCGGACGGCTCGAGTGGGAGAAGGGCGTGCAGGACCTGCTCGCCGCTCTCCCCCGCATCCGGCGACGCCACCCCGGCACGCGCGTGGTCGTGGCCGGAAAAGGACGACACTTCGACGAGCTGGTCGAGCAGTCGCGGAAGCTGCGGGTGCGGCGCGCGGTCGACTTCGTCGGGCACCTCTCCGACCGCGACCTGCGCGCGGCGCTGGCCGCGGCCGACGCCGTGGTGCTGCCCAGCCGGTATGAGCCGTTCGGCATCGTCGCGCTGGAGGCCGCGGCCGCGAAGGCGCCGCTGGTCGCGTCGACGGCCGGCGGGCTCGGCGAGGTCGTCGTGCACGGCGAGACCGGGCTGGCGTTCAGCCCCGGCGATGTCGCGGAACTGGCCAACGCCGTGACAGCCGTGCTCTCCGACGCGGACGCCGCCGCCGCGCGGGCGCGGGCCGCGCAGTCGCGGCTGGCCGCGGACTTCGACTGGGGCCGCATCGCCGAAGCGACCGCCGAGGTCTACCGGCGGGCGAAGCCGGGCGAGCCGGTCGAGTTACCCCGGCCCAAGATCGCCACCGGCAACGCCTTCGAGCCGGTGCCGGCCGGGATCCCGGAACTGTAGGTAGCCGCCGGTTTCAGAACCGGCAGGGCCGCATGCAGTCCGGGCGCGCCGCGGTGGGCGTGGCCGTGGTCGCGTCGACGACGAAGGCGAGCGAAAGCACGACGAAGAGGGTGGCGACGGCAGCTCTCAACCGGCTGGTCATGGGGACTCCTCGGGGGACGGCGGCGCGATCGGCGCCTCGCAGCGAGCATCCGCGCCGCGCCGCCGGGAAACAATAAGCGGAACACCACGGGCCGGTACGTATTCGCCTTCCGTGTCCGGTTCACCGGGTTCCGGTCAGCAGCCGGACCCGGACGCGTTCCCGCAACGGTCCGTGCGGGGCCACCGCCTCCCGGACGCGCTCGGTGAACGCCGGCCTCGCGTCCGGGCCGGGCAGCTGCTCCGGGCTCATCGCCGAAAAAACGCCACCGGTGATCTCCTCGACGCTCAGCGGCGCGGAGTACTCGACGACCGCCGAGGTCACGGCGTACCCGGCGGCCGCCAGGGCCGCCGCGTACCGCTGCTGGCTCGCGTCGTCCGTGCCGCACGTCCGGTGCACCGGGGTCCCGAGGTAGGCCGACACGACCTCCCGCAGCGCCGCCGACCACGCCGTGTCCTGCAGCCACAGCGGCTCGCCGTTGGTCACCACCGCGATCCCGCCGCCGGGCCGCAGCAGCGGGCGGACCGCCGCGAAGAGCCGCTCGTGGTCCATCCAGTGCAACGCCTGCGCCACCGACACCGCGGCCAGCCGGCCCCGACCGAGCAGCGGCGTCAGCGCGCCGACGTCGGAGTCCTCGCCGAGCAGCCAGGTGACGTTCGACTCGGCCGTCGCCCGCCGGGCCTGGGCGAGCATCGCCGGTTCCGGGTCCATGCCGAGGACCGCGCCGGCCCGGGGCGCCAGGACGCGGGTGAGCTGGCCGGTGCCGCAGCCGAGGTCGAGGACGACGTCGTCGCGGGTCAGGGCGAACGCCGCGGCCAGCGCGTCCGCCACCTCGGGCGGGTAGCCGCGGCGGAACCGCTGGTAGTACTCGCTCACTTCCCCGCCGAACCCCGATGTCGTCATGACCGCAGCATGACCACGCCCGAGGACGGCCAGGGACCGTTCCGCCGAGAGCGGACTCAGAAGACCGGCAGCAGGACGCCGTGGTCCGATTCCGGCCGCGGGCCGAAGATGCGGCGGTCGGTTTCCGCGATCGGGACGTCGTTGATGCTCGCTTCGCGCCGGCGCATCAGGCCCTCGTCGCTGAACTCCCACAGCTCGTTGCCGTAGCTGCGGAACCACTGGCCGCCGGAGGTGCGCGACTCGTACTGGAACCGGACGCCGATGCGGTTGCCGCGGAACCCCCACAGTTCCTTGCGCAGCGCGTAGTCCAGCTCGCGCGTCCACTTTTCGGTCAGGAACCCGACGATCTGCGCGCGCCCGACGACGTACCGGTCGCGGTTGCGCCACACCGAATCCGCCGTGTACGCCAGCGACACCCGCTCGGGATCGCGGGTGTTCCACGCGTCCTCGGCGGCCTGGACCTTCTGGCGGGCGGTGTCTTCGTCGAACGGCGGGAACGGCGGGCGCGGGGTCATGACGGGCTCCTTCCACGGCGGAGAACGTGCGTTCTCCAAGGCTGCCGCTAGACTAGAGAACGTTCATTCTCAGCGCCAGGGGCAGGTGACATGGATTCCACGGAGGCGACCGGGCGGCTGCTGGAGGCCGCCGAAGACCTCTTCTACGCCCACGGCGTGCAGGCGGTCGGGATGGACGCCGTCCGCGAACGCTCCGGCGTCTCGCTCAAGCGGCTCTACCAGTGCTTCCCGGCGAAGAACGACCTGGTCGAGGCGTACCTGCTCCGCCGCGACGAACGCTGGCGCGGCTCGTTGCGCGAATTCGTCCACGCCCGCGGCGACGACCCCCTGGCCGTCTTCGCGTGGCTGAAGAACTGGTTCGCCGAGCCGGGCTTCCGCGGCTGCGCGTTCATCAACTCCTTCGGCGAGTTCGGCGAGCCCGCGCCGGGCATCGCCGCCGCCATCCGCAAGCACAAGGACGAGGTCCGGGCCTACCTGCGCAGCCTCCTGCCCGGGCGGGACACGGCCGACCAGCTCTTCGCCCTCGTCGAAGGCGCGACCGTACTCGCCGCGATCACCGGCGACCCGGGCGAAGCGGACACGGCTCGCGAAGCCGCGAAGGTGCTGCTGGCCGCTCAGGGGTAGAGCGTCAGCCCCGGGTCGAGGCCGACCTCCGCCAGCTGGGCCAGGCTCAACGGCGGTGCCGGCATGTCCGGCGCGTCACCCAGCTTCGCGTCCCGGGCCGTGTTCTGGGCCTCGACGATGATGCCGGTGCCATCGGGCTTGGTGACGTTCACCCGGTTGACCGTCGGGCCGCCCGGCATGGTCAACACCTCCTCGACGATCGTTTCGCCGTGGGGGCCGGTCCGGCGGTCGCACGTCCCCTGCGTGTCCTGGGGCGCCGGGACGCATTCGGCCGCGGGGCCGGCGTTGCCGCCGAGCCGGGTGACGATGGCCCAGACGTTGCCCCGGTGCGCCTTTTCCGTCGTCGAGGCCGCGGCCATGAAGTAGTCCTCGCCGCCGCTGCACTCGCCGCCTTCGTGCGACACGAACGCGGAGAAGACGTGGAAGAAGGCCAGCGGCCCGTGCTGGGTGCCCTTGGGGTACTGGCCCATCGTGTGGACGCCCAGCGTCGTCCCCGCGGCGACGCGCTGCCGGACGGCGTCGGTGAGCACCGTCGTCAACCGGCCCGCCACCACCGACGCCTTCTCCCGCAGCGGCGGAGTGGTCGGCCGCGGGGCGTCCTTGCAGGCATCGGCCGGCGAAGGCGGCGGGGCCGCGGCGGGCGTCACCACGGCCGGTGCGGGATCGCCCGGGGTGAGGACGAGCACCGCGCCGGCGGCCACCGCCGCGACGCACGCGCCCGCCGCGGTCCACGGGTTCGCCACGCGGCGCACGCGCGCCCGGCGGTGTTCGCGGTGCAGCACCGCCTCGATGTCCACTGTGGACGGCGGGACGACACCGATCGCCGCGTCGAACTGGTCCTTGCTCATGGTCCCTCCGTCAGTTCCGGCTCGCGGCGACGAGCGCGCGCAGCGACTCG
This sequence comes from Amycolatopsis sp. NPDC004625, assembly GCF_040609695.1. NCBI lineage: Bacteria > Bacillati > Actinomycetota > Actinomycetes > Pseudonocardiales > Pseudonocardiaceae > Amycolatopsis > Amycolatopsis sp. NPDC004625. Next base: position 115,267 of record NZ_JBEXKX010000001.1, on the reverse strand, counting down.
AGCCCGCGCGCGGTCTGGCTCTTCACGGTCCCGGCCGAGCACTCGAGGATCTCGGCCGTCTCTTCGATCGAAAGGTCGCAGTAGTAGCGCAGCACCACCGCGGCCCGGCGCCGCGGCGGCAGCGCGTCGAGCAGTTCCAGCAGGCCGATCCGTTCCACGACGTCGTCGGACGGCAGCACCGGCGGCTCCGGCAGCGTCTCCGCCGGCTCTTCGCGCCGCCACGCCCGCGCCTTCTCGTCCAGCCAAGTCCGCACCAGGATCCGGCGCACGTAGGCGTCGAGGTGCTCGACCTGCCGGGCCCGCGGCCAGTGCCGGTACAGCTTGCCGATGGTGATCGACACCAGGTCGTCGGCGAGGTGCCAGTCCCGGCACAGGAGGTACGCCGTGCGGCGCATGACGTCCATCCGGGTCGTGACGTAGTCGCGGTACCCCGCTTCTTCCGGCCGTTTCACCAGGTTCCTCCTCCGTGCCCCCACACCTGTCGAACGGGGTGGGCGGCGCCCCGGGTTGCCCGGAGATCGGAATCCGCGGCAACCCGCCGCCGCGCGGACCCGTTCCACGGACCGGGGGACCGACTGGGAGGAACCATTCCATGAGAAAACCGATCACCGCGGCCGTCGCGGTGACCCTGGCCGCGGGCGTGCTGACCGCACCCACCGCCGCGGCGGCCCCGGCACCCGGCCGGACACCGGACGCGCCGAGCCGGATCACGCTGGTCACCGGCGACCAGGTGCTGGTCGGTGGCGGCGACGTGCGGGTGCTGCCCGCCCGCCGCGACCGCCCGGTGCCCTTCCGGCAGTACACCCGGCACGGCGACAGCTACGTCGTGCCCGGCGACGCCGCCGGGCTGGTCCGCGCCGGGCGGCTCGACGAGCAGCTGTTCAACGTCACCGGCCTGCTGCGCCAGGGTTACGACGACGCCCGCACGCCGCACGTGCCGCTGCTGGTCCGGCAGGCGGGCCCGGCGGTCGCGGCCCGGACCGGCGTGGCCACCCGGCCGGGCGCGCTGGGCTACAGCGCCCTCGACGAGCCCAAGTCCGACGCGGCGGCGTTCTGGAACCGGCTCGCCACGGCACCCGCCACGCTCGCCGCGGGCGGGGCGAAGGTGTGGCTGAACGCGAAGGTGCACGCGAGCCTCGACGAGAGCGTGCCGCAGATCGGCGCGCCCGCGGCGTGGCAGGCGGGCCTGACCGGCCGGGGCGTGGCCGTCGCGGTGCTCGACACCGGCATCGCCACCGCCCACCCGGACTTCGCCGGCCGCGTGGGCCCGAGCCGGGACTTCACCGGCAAGGGCAGCGTCGAGGACGCCCAGGGGCACGGCACGCACGTGGCCTCGACGATCGCCGGCTCCGGCGCGGCGTCCGGCGGCAGGTACCGGGGCGTGGCGCCGGACGCGACCCTGGCCGTCGGCAAGGTTCTCGACGACTCCGGCCAGGGCACGTTCGACGCCGTGCTGGCCGGCCTGCAGTGGGCCGTCACCGAGGCGCACGCCCGCGTCGTCAACCTGAGCCTCGGTGGCGGGCCGTCGGACGGGACCGATCCGGTGTCCGAGGCCGTGAACAGCCTGTCCCGCCAGTACGGCACGCTGTTCGTCGTCGCCGCGGGCAACTCCGGCCAGGACGAATCCGTCGAGAGCCCGGCCGCGGCCGACGCCGCGCTCGCCGTGGCCAGCGTGTCCAAAAAGGACGTTCTGAGCCCGTTCTCCAGCCGTGGTCCGCGGCCCGGCGACGGCGCGGCCAAGCCGGACGTCGCGGCGCCGGGCGAGTCGATCACCGCGGCGCGGCCGGCCGGGATCCCGCCCCTCGGCGAGCCCGTCGGCGACGGCTACCAGACACTCAGCGGCACGTCGATGGCGACGCCGCACGTCGCGGGTTCGGCCGCGATCCTCGCCCAGCAGCACCCTGACTGGCCCGCCGAGCGGCTCAAGGCCGCGCTGACCAGCAGCGCCACCCCCGTCGACGCGGGGCCGGCCGCGGTCGGCACCGGCCGCGTCGACGTCGCCCGCGCGACGACCACGGCGGTCACCGCGACCGGCGCCGTTTCGGCGTACCTCCCCTGGCCCAACCGCGGGACGGCCAAGAAGGCGACGGTCACCTGGTACAACTCGGGCGCCGCGCCGGTGACACTGTCGCTCGCGAGCGACCTCGGCGACCTGGTCACCTTTCCGCCGAACGTGACGGTGCCCGCGGGTGGCAGCACCGCCGTGGAACTCACCTTCACCGCCCAGGACGGCACGCCGGGCACCCACGCCGGCATCCTCACCGCGCACGGCGACGGCGTGCGCACCCGGACCGCGTTGTCGGTCCGGCAGGAGGGCGAGATGTACGACCTCACCGTCGGCCTGGCCGACCGCGACGGCCATCCGTGGGCGCCGACCGGGTACGCGCCGGTGGCGATCTTCGACCTCGACACCGGCGCGGTCACCGACGCCGAGCCGGGCACCTACCGGCTGCCGCGCGGCCGGTACGTCGTCAACGGCGTCATCGAGACGCCGCGGCCGGGCCGGGAACCGTCGTACAGCTTCATCAGCCAGCCGGAGCTGCTGCTCGACCACGACGTCACGCAGACCCTCGACGCGCGCGACGGCAAGCCGGTATCGCTCGAGCCGGACAACCCCGCGGCGCGCGGCGGCACGCACGGCATCGAGCGGCTGAGCCGGATCACCGCCTGCTCCTGCGTGTTCGCGGACGGCACGGACCTCGACCCGCGCTTCCACGATGCCTTCGCCGCGACGGTGCCGGGAACGTCGTCGGCCGCCTTCGCCTTCAGCCAGCAGCGCCGGGCCACCGAACCGGACCTGGAGCTGACCGCGGACGACGGGACGCCGTTCGCGGTCCGGGGCACCTGGCTGACCCCGCCCGCACCGGCCGGCCGCAGCACGCTGCCGGTGGTGTCCGGCGGGGCCGGGACCCCGGCGGACCTGGCCGGGATCGACGCCCGCGGCAAGCTCGTCGTCATCCGGCTGCCGCTGGGGACGTCGTTCACGGAGACGTACCAGCGGCTCGCGAACGTCGAGCACGCCGGGGCGAAGCTCGGCCTGGTCTCCCTGGCCGGCGACGCGGCCGCGACCACGGTGCTCGGCGGCGGGGCCCCGGCGCTCACCATGCCGACGATCTGGAGCGGCGTGTCGGTGACGGCCGGCGGCTGGCGGAGCTGGCGAAGACCGGCGGCACGGCGACGGTGGTCAGCCGTCCGTCGCCGGACTTCCGCTACGAACTCGGCGACGGCGTCGAGCGGGCGGTCACGGCCGCCCGCGTGCAGCGGCCGAAAACCCGCGACCTCGCCGAGGTCCGGACCGCCTACCACGACGGCGTTCCCGCGGACGTCCGCTACGTCGCCGGGCGCGAGTTCTTCGGCCGGCTGGTCGGCTACGGCTACACCGAAGCCGCCCCTGACCAGCACGAACGCACCGAGTACTACTCACCGGGCCGGTGGGACACCGTGTGGACCGCCGGCTTGCTCGGCGACCTGAGCGAGCAGCTCGACGTCGCCGCGGGCCGCCGGTACCGGCTCGCCTGGAACAAGGCCGTGGCCGGCCCGTCGTTGCGCGGGCTGACCGTCACCCGCTCCGGTGAGGAGCCGCGGCCGTGGGCGTGGCGCAAGGACGGCGTCTTCGACATGTGGCTGCCGTTGTTCGGCGACGCCGCCGGGCGGCCGCGCACCGCCCAGCCGGGCGCCGGGGACACCGGTTCGATGAGCCTCTCGAAGGACGGGGTCGCGATCCCCGTGGCACCGGACGGGCCGGGCCTGGCCACGGTTCCGGTGCCGGCCGCCGACGGCGCGTACCGGCTCGCCGCGGACGTCCACCGGCACACCGCGTGGTGGCCACTGTGGACGGACGTGGCGGCGGAGTGGGGCTTCCGCTCGTCGGCCGCCGCGGACGGCCGGGCGCTGCCGCTGCTCACCGTCCGGTTCGACCCGGCGGTCGACCTCCGCAACCGCGCGCCGGGCGGCTGCGTCGTCACCTTCCCGGCCTACGTCGAACGACAGGGCGGCGGGACCGGCAGCACGCTCGCCGTCGAGACGTCCACCGACGACGGACGCAGCTGGCAGCCCGCGCCCACCGTGCGGACCGGCGACCACTGGACCGTCGTGGTGCGCAACCCGGCGAGCGGGTTCGTCTCCCTGCGGGCGAAGGCGTCGGACGACGACGGGAACACCGTGCAGCAGACGGTGACCCGGGCCTACGCGACCTCCTGACGCGGAAACGAACCGGTCCGGTGACGGGGAGCCGCCGTCACCGGACCGGTCCGGACCCACACCATCCCATCGGTGTGGAATCCGGCCTCCCCTCGTCAGGTAGGGGAGACCGGGGCCCTGCTACCGGGCGTCCGTGAGGTACCGCGCGTAGGCACCCGTGGTGAGGAAGCTCGGCAGCTTCTCCCCCAGCGCGGTCTCGGTGAAGATCTCGTAGGCGTCGCCGAGCCGGTTGTCCGGCCCCAGGTCCGCGCGCACCGACGCCAGCTCGTCGTCCAGGAACTCGACCGCCAGCTCGCGGGTCAGCGCCGTGCCGTCCTCGAGCTTGGTGCCGTTGCGGATCCACTGCCAGATCTGGCACCGCGCGATTTCGGCGGTGGCCGCGTCCTCCATCAGGTTGTGGATCGCCGCCGCGCCGGTGCCGCGCAGCCACGCGTCGACGTACCGCAGCGCCACGTTGATGTTCGCGCGCACGCCCGCCTCGGTGACCTCGCCGCCGGCGCTGGCCACGTCCAGCAGGTCCTCGGCGGTGACGTCGACGTCCTCGCGCAGCTTGCCGAGCTGGTTCGGCCAGCCGCCGAGCACGCCGTCGAAGACCTCGCGGCAGACCGGGACCAGGCCGGGGTGCGCGACCCAGGAGCCGTCGAAACCGTCGCCGGCCTCGCGTTCCTTGTCCGCACGGACCTTCTCGATCGCGGTCGCGTTGATCTCGGGGTCGCGGCTCGGGATGAACGCGGCCATGCCGCCGATGGCGTGCGCGCCGCGCCGGTGGCAGGTGCGCACGAGCAGTTCGGTGTAGGCGCGCATGAACGGCACGGTCATGGTGACCTGCGCGCGGTCCGGCAGCACGAAGTCGGCGCCGTGCGCGGCGAAGTTCTTGATCAGGCTGAAGATGTAGTCCCAGCGGCCGGCGTTCAGGCCCGCCGCGTGCTCGCGCAGCTCGTAGAGGATCTCGTCCATCTCGAACGCGGCGGTGATCGTCTCGATCAGCACGGTGGCGCGGATCGTGCCGCGCGGGACACCGAGCTCGCGCTGGGCCATCAGGAAGACGTCGTTCCACAGCCGCGCTTCGAGGTGGTTCTCCAGCTTCGGCAGGTAGAAGTACGGGCCGACACCGCGGGCCAGCAGCTGGCGCGCGTTGTGGAAGAAGTAGAGGCCGAAGTCGACCAGGCTCGCCGACACCGGACGGCCGTCGATGCGGATGTGCTTCTCCACCAGGTGCCAGCCGCGCGGGCGCGCGACGATCGTCGCGGGGTCGTCGCCGATCGTGTAGCGCTTGCCGGCCTCGGTGGTGAAGTCGATGTTGCGGCGGATGGCGTCGAAGAGGTTGAGCTGGCCGTCGATGACGTTGTGCCACGTCGGCGACGTCGCGTCCTCGAAGTCCGCCAGCCAGACCTTGGCGCCGGAGTTCAGCGCGTTGACCGTCATCTTGCGGTCGGTCGGGCCGGTGATCTCGACGCGGCGGTCCTCCAGGCCCGGCGCGGTCGGGGCGACGTGCCACGACTCGTCGTCGCGGACCCGGTGGGTCCCGGGCAGGAAGCCCAGCGGCTTCTCCCCCGACTGCAGTTCCTCGCGCCGCACCCGGCGGGCGGCGAGCAGCTCGCGCCGGCGGCCGGCGAACGTGTTGTCCAGCTTGGCCAGGAAGTCGAGTGCCGCCGGGGTCAGGATTTCCGCGAACCGGCCCTCGACCGGCCCGGTGACCTCGATGCGGTAGTTCAGCCGATCAACCATGGGGTGCCTCCACGAGCTGTGCAGGGAAGAAGGGGGAAGGACGCGGCCCGGCGGCGGAGGGGGTTGCCGCCGCCGGGCCGCGGCCGGGATCAGTGGAACTGGGCTTCTTCGGTGGAGCCCTTGAGCGCGGTGGTCGAGCTCTCCGGGTTCAGCGCCGTCGCGACGTTGTCGAAGTAGCCGGTGCCGACCTCGCGCTGGTGCTTGGTCGCGGTGTAGCCACGGCTCTCCGAAGCGAACTCGCGCTCCTGCAGGTCGACGTAGGCGGTCATGCCCTCGCGGGCGTAGCCGTGCGCCAGGTCGAACATCGAGTAGTTCAGGGCGTGGAAGCCGGCCAGGGTGATGAACTGGAACTTGTAGCCCATGTGGCCGAGCTCGCGCTGGAACTTCGCGATCGTCGCGTCGTCCAGGTGCTTCTTCCAGTTGAACGACGGCGAGCAGTTGTAGGCCAGCATCTGGTCCGGGAACTTCGCCTTGATCGCCTCGGCGTACTTGCGGGCCACCTCGAGGTCCGGCTCGGACGTCTCCATCCAGAGCAGGTCGGCGTACTGGCTGTAGGCCAGGCCGCGCTCGATGCACGGCTCGATGCCGTTGCGGACCTCGTAGAAGCCCTCGGCGGTGCGGCCGCCGGTCAGGAACTGCTGGTCGCGCTCGTCGACGTCGCTGGTCAGCAGCGTCGCGGCCTGGGCGTCGGTGCGGGCGACGACCAGCGTCGGCACGTTCAGCACGTCGGCCGCGAGGCGGGCGGCGTTCAGGGTGCGCTCGTGCTGCTTGGTCGGGATCAGCACCTTGCCGCCGAGGTGGCCGCACTTCTTCTCGGACGCGAGCTGGTCTTCCCAGTGCACGCCCGCGGCACCGGCCGCGATCATGCCCTTCATCAGCTCGAACGCGTTGAGCGGGCCACCGAAGCCCGCCTCGGCGTCGGCGACGATCGGGGCGAACCAGTCGATGTCCGTGTTTCCCTCGGCCCAGGTGATCTGGTCGGCGCGGCCCAGCGCGTTGTTGATGCGGCGGACCACGGCCGGCACCGAGTTGGCCGGGTAGAGGCTCTGGTCCGGGTAGGTCTGGCCGGACAGGTTGGCGTCGGCCGCGACCTGCCAGCCGGACAGGTAGATCGCCTGCAGGCCCGCGCGGACCTGCTGGACGGCCTGGTTGCCGGTGAGCGCGCCCAGCGCGTGGATGTAGTCCTCGGTGTGCAGCAGGTCCCACAGCTTCTCCGCGCCGCGGCGGGCCAGGGTGTGCTCTTCGACGACGCTGCCGCGCAGCTTGACGACGTCCTCAGCCGAGTAGGAGCGCTGCACGCCCGCCCAGCGGGGGTCGTTCGCCCACTGCGCCGCCAGCTCCGCGGCCGCCTGCTTGGCCTGTTCCGTCATCGGTACTCCCGGTGTTGCGAAGTTTGCGATTGCTCGCCTTGCTTGCCACGACCCTGACACGCCAGCGAAAACGTGGTCCAGTTGGCCAATTTGCCAATTTGTGCGAAGGGTACGTACGCTCTTTGCAAAGGTTGCGAATCGCCCGGTTCGCAACTGAACGAAAATCCGCGTTCTTGACCGTTCACGTAACCGTTCAGGGCCGGAAACCTTCCGGGAAAGAGGGCGTTGATGGAGAAGACTTTCGCCGGCGCGCGGTTGCGCCACCTCCGCGAAAGCCGGGCGATGAGCCAGGCCGACCTCGCCCGTGTGCTGGAGATCTCACCGAGTTACCTCAACCAGATCGAGCACAACTCGCGCCCGCTGACCGTGCCGGTGCTGCTGCGGATCACCCAGGCGTTCGGCGTCGACACCGAGTTCTTCGCCAACAACGACACCTCGCGCCTGGTCGCCGACGTCAAGGAAGCCCTGCTCGACGAGGCTTTGGGCATCGACGTGACCACGAGCGAGCTCAACGAGCTGGCCACCAACCTGCCGGCGATCGCGCAGGCGCTGGTCAAGCTGCACCGCAGCTACCGCAACGCCGTCGAGAACACCGCCGCGCTGACCGTGGAAAACGGCCTCGGCCTGCACGGCAGCGCCGCCGCGCCGCTGCCGCACGAGGAGGTCCGCGACTTCTTCTACGAGCGCGAGAACTACGTCGCCGAGCTCGACGAACGCGCCGAGAAGATGGCCGCGGACATCCCGCTGCAGCGCGGGCAGGTGCTCGGCGCGCTGAAGGAACGGCTGTGGCAGCGCTACGGCGTCGAGGTCACCAGCGAAGGCATCGACGAAGCCGCCGGCGAGCAGCACCGCTACGAGCCGGTGACGCGGGTGCTGCGGCTGGCGCCGAGCCTGCGGGTCGGGCAACAGGCGTTCCGGATGGCTTCGCAGATCGCGCTGCTCGAGTACGACGACCTGATCACCGAGCTGGCCGATTCGTGGGCGTTCTCCGGCCCGGCCGCCCGGTCGCTGGCCCGGGTCGGCCTGGCGAACTACTTCGCCGGGGCGCTGATCCTCCCCTACGGACCGTTCCTGGCCGCGGCCGAGCGGTTCCGCTACGACATCGAGCGGCTGTGCGACCACTACGGCGTCGGCTTCGAGACGGTCTGCCACCGGCTGTCGACGCTGCAACGGCCGAAGCAGCGCGGGGTGCCGTTCTCGTTCGTGCGGGTCGACCGGGCCGGGAACATGTCGAAGCGGCAGTCCGCGGCCGGCTTCCACTTCTCCCGCGTCGGCGGCGCGTGTCCGCTGTGGAACATCTACGAGGCGTTCACCCAGCCGGGCAAGATCCTCACCCAGATCGCGACCCTGCCCGACGGCAAGAGCTACTTCTGGATCGCGCGCACGATCTCGCGCAACATCGGCGGCTACGGCAGCCCGGGCAAGACGTTCACCGTCGGCCTCGGCTGCGAACTGCGCCACGCCGGGCGCCTGATCTATTCGACGGGCCTGGACCTGGACGAACCGGCCGCGGCGACGCCGATCGGGATGGGCTGCAAAGTCTGCGAACGCCCGGCCTGCTCGCAGCGCGCCTTCCCGACGATCGGCAAGCAGCTCACCGTCGACGAGAACACCAGCACCTTCGTCCCCTACCCGGCGGTGCCGAAGGGCTGATCCACGCCGGGTAACGAGGCGGCGGGCCCCGGCGACGTCACGAGTCGGGAGGTGCCATGGCCGAGCGGGTGCGGACGGGCTGTGACAACTGCAAGCGGTGCACCAACTCGGCGGTCGCCGAGCTCGGGCGCCGGCAGGGGAAGCTGTGGGCCAACGTCGCGACCGCGGGCGGCGTCGCGGTCGTGCAGGCCTTCACGCCCAACTGCCGGGCGTGCGGGCACAAGCTGAGCCTCCACGACCGCGGTGGCGAGCGCCGCGGAAACGCCTACAGCACGCCGGTGAGCGTCGCGCCGCAGGCGTCGCAGGGCCCGCCGCCCGGGTGGTACGCCCGCGAAGACGCCCCCGGTGTCCTGCGGTGGTGGGACGGCACCCGCTGGACCGAGCACACGCAGGCCCCGCCGCGCTGATCACCCGATCACGTGCGTGGTCCACTTCGTCTCGTCGGTCCCGATGAGCGTGATCCGGCCGAGCAGCTCCTTCGCCGTGACGCCCATGACCTTCGGCTGGTCGAACGCAACGCAGACCTTCAGCCCCTTCCGCGTCTCGCACTCCGGTACGCCGAGGCCGTCGGTGGGGCCGCCCGGCGGTGACACGTTGATCGTGGCCAGGCCGCCGTTGACCGAATACTGCAACACCAGCCGCCACGGCACGCCGTCCTGGTCGGGGCGGCGCGTCAGGTAGCCGTCGCTCAGGTGGAACGTGCCCGGCAGGCTCGTGATGCGCAGCGGCAGGGGCACCGCCCGGTTCCCGAGCGTCACGCCTTCGGCCACGCGGGTCAGCACCTGCTGCAGGTCCGGGACCGCGAGGTAGTAGGCGTTGAGCCGGGCCCACCGGCCGTCCGCGGCCCGCCACTGCAGGTACGCGCTGCCGTGGTTCAGCGGGTCGCCCGGGTCCGTCGTGAGCCAGTAGCCGTCGTGGCCGCCGATCCGGACCGGGACGCGCGAGGGCTGTCCGCCCAGGTCGCGCGGGACGGGCGGGTCCTGGTCGTAAACCGACAACCAGATCATCGGGGCCAGCTCGCCGCGGCCGATGGCCAGCGCGGTGTCGCCGTGCGCGCCGACGGCGTACTCGACGCCCTTGATCTGCTCCGGCAACCAGCCGAAGCTCGCCTTCGCCACGATCGGGTTGTCGGTGGGCGCCGGCGCGACGGCCGTGGGTGGCCCGGCCACCGGGGCGGGCGCGAGGGGCGGGGCCGGCCGGACCACCGACACCGCCGTCAAGCCGCCGGCCGTGACGACCGCGGCGCAGCCGAGGACCAGCGCCGTGGTCCGCGCGCGACGACGGCGTCCCCCGATCCGGCGCGCACGATCGACGTCGATCCGCGGCGGCGGGGCGGGCGTCTCGGCCAGCTCCTTCAGCTTGGTGGCCAGCTCGTGGTCGGTCATGCTCGTCCCTCCCGGATGGGTTCGCGCAGCAGCTCGCGAAGGGCTTCCACGGCCTTCGCGGTCTGGCTCTTGACGGTGCCTTCGGAGCAGCCCAGGGCCCGCGCGGTGTCCGCGACCGGGAGGTCGCAGAAGTAGCGAAGGACGACGGTCGCGCGCTGCCGGGCCGGCAGCCGTTCCAGCGCGGCCCGCAGGTCCAGGGCCAGTTCGACGTCGGCGCCGGGCGCGGGCGGGTCCTGGTCGGCCCGGCGCAGCTCCACCCGGCGCCACCACGACGTCCGCTGTTCGGCCAGGAACGTGTTGACCAGCGTGCGCCGCACGTAGCCGTCGACGTTGTCGGCCTTGGCGGCCCGCGGCCAGTTCGCGTACAGCCGGGTGATCGCCGACTGGACCAGGTCGTCGGCCCGGTGCCAATCGCCGCAGAGCAGGTACGCGACCTTGCGCAGCCATGCCGCCCGCGCCGTCACGTACTCCGTGAATCCGGCGTCCATCGGCGCCCCCCATCCTGTTCGACACCCCTCTGATGCGCCCGGAGGCCCGGGAGGTTGCCCGGGACGCGCGAGTCGTAGATTCATCGGGGTGCACGACATCGACACGGTGACCGCGGCCACGATCGACCGGGCCGCCGAGCGGCTGGCCGGGGTGGTGACGCGGACGCCCCTGGAGCCGAGCGCCCGGCTGTCCGCCCGGGTCGACGCGCAGGTCTGGGTGAAGCGCGAAGACCTGCAGACGGTCCGGTCGTACAAGATCCGCGGCGCCTACAACTTCATCGTCCAGCTCGACGAGGCGACCCGCGCCCTCGGCGTCGTCTGCGCCAGCGCGGGCAACCACGCCCAGGGCGTCGCGTACGCGTGCCGCCGGCTCGGCGCCAACGGCCGCGTGTACGTCCCGGGCACCACGCCGCGGCAGAAGCGCGAGCGCATCGCGACGCTCGGCGGCGCGCACATCGAGGTCGTCGTGGTCGGCGAAACGTACGAAGACGCCTTCGCCGCGGCCAACGAGGACGCCCAGCGCACCGGCGCGACCCTCGTCCCGGCGTTCGACGACATCCGCACGGTCGCCGGCCAGGGCACGGTCGCGCGGGAGGTGATCGAGCAGCTCGGGTTCGTGCCCGACGTCGTGGTCGTCCCGGTCGGCGGCGGCGGGCTGCTCGCCGGGGTCGGCAGCTGGCTGCGCGAGCGCCACCCCGACGTGCGGATCGTCGGCGTCGAGCCCGCGGGCGCGGCCTGCATGGCGGCGGCCCTGGCGACCGGGCACCCGGTGCGGCTGCCGGAGCTCGACACGTTCGTCGACGGCGCCGCCGTCCGCGAAGCCGGCGCGGTCACGTACCCGCTGATCCGCGAGAGCGGCGCCGAGCTGACCGCGGTCGCCGAGGGCGCGGTGTGCACCGAGATGCTGGCGATGTACCAGTCCGACGGCATCATCGCCGAACCCGCGGGCGCGCTCGCCGCGGCCGCGCTCGGCTCGGTGGTCCGGGTGACACCCGGCCAGACCGTGGTGGTCCTGGTCTCCGGCGGCAACAACGACGTCAGCCGCTACAGCGAGATCCTCGAACGCTCGCTGATGCACGAAGGGCTGAAGCACTACTTCCTCGTCGGCTTCCCGCAGGAGCCGGGCGCGCTGCGGCGGTTCCTCGAGCAGGTGCTCGGGCCCGAGGACGACATCACGCGCTTCGAGTACGTCAAGCGCACCAACCGCGAGCTGGGACCGGCGCTGGTCGGCATCGAGATCGCCCGGTCGTCGGACCTGCCGGGGCTGCTGGCCCGGATGGACGCGAGCCCGCTGCAGGTGGAGCGGATCGAGCCGGGCAGCCCCCTGTTCCACTTCCTGCTCTGAGCGCGTGGTCCACTAGTCGGATGGTGAAGGTCGACGGTGTCCGCAGTGTCGAGGCGTTGCGCGAAAAGGTCCACGAGGGTGCGGAGCCCGAATACCTGCTGTTCTACGGGCACACGCCGGCGAAGTCCGGCCGGGTGACCGCGAGCTGCCTGAGCCAGTGGTGGCTCGACCCGTTCGAGGCCGACGGCGTCGAGTACCCGACCGCCGAGCACTACATGATGGCCGGCAAGGCGTTGCTCTTCGGCGACCACGAGAAGGCCGAGCTCATCCGGACCACGCCCGACCCGAAGGCGGCGAAGGTGCTCGGCCGAGAGGTCGCCGGGTTCGACGCCGAGGTCTGGGAGCGGCACCGGTTCGACATCGTCGTCGACGGCAACCTGGCCAAGTTCCGCGCCCACCGCGACCTGCGCCGGTTCCTGCTCGGGACCGAGGACAAGGTGCTCGTCGAGGCGTCCAAGAAGGACCTCGTCTGGGGCACCGGCCTCGCGCGCGAGGAGAAGAACGCCACCAAGCCGGACTACTGGCGCGGGCTGAACCTGCTCGGCTTCGCGCTGATGGAGGTCCGCGACCAGCTGCGGGCCCGCCTCTGACCCCGGGTCAGCCGCCCGGGCACTCGTTGCCGCCGCCGCTGCGCTCGACGCAGTGGCGCGGCTCCGGCGGGGGCGGCGGGGCCGGGTGCGTCTGCGCCCACCGGAGCGTCGCCACCAAAGCGACCACGGCCACGCCGATCCCGTAGAACCAGGTCCAGCCCCGGCGGCGCGTGGTCGCCGCGACGACCACGCCCACGACCGGGATGCCTGCGCCGAGCCAGCTCGCCGCCGTGAAGGCCGGGCTCGCCGCGTCGGGTTCGCCGGGCGCGAGGCCGATGCCGTACGCCGTCAGCGCGCCCTGGACGAACATCAGCGGGACGACGATCAGCCACACCACCGCGCCCACCGCGAGCAGCACGGACACGGCGACCTCGCGGAATTCCCCCATGCCGCCACTATGTCGGGAAACCGGCCACGCGGGCCTGAGTAGTCCTACTGCTCCTTGAGCGTTTTCTGCAGCGCCTTGTTCGCCTTGCGGGCCATGTCGGCGACGGCCTCACGGCGGGCGGCGTCGGCGGCGTAGTCGTCTTCGCGGTTGCGGACCACGCGGGCCGGCGCGCCGACCGCGATCGAGTAGTCCGGGATGTCACCACGGACGACCGCGTGCGCGCCCAGCACGCTGCCGCGGCCGATGCGGGTGCCCTTCAGCACGCTGACCTTGGTGCCGAGCCAGGTGTCCGGGCCGATCCGGACCGGCGACTTCACGATGCCCTGGTCCTTGATCGGGACGTGGATGTCCGCGATGACGTGATCGAAGTCACAGATGTACACCCAGTCGGCGACCAGGGTGGCCGCGCCGAGCTCGATGTCGAGGTAGCAGTTGATCACGTTCTGGCGGCCGAACACGGACTTGTCGCCGATCCGCAGCGAGCCTTCGTGGCAGCGGATGGCGTTGCCGTCGCCGATGTGGACCCAGCGGCCGATCTCCAGCCGCCCGTACCCCGGCCGGCAGTGGATCTCGACGTCCTTCCCGAGGAAGAGCATCCCCCGCAGGATGATGTGCGGGTTGGCCAGCCGGAACTTGAGCAGGCGGTAGTACCGGACGAGGTACCACGGCGTGTACGCGCGGTTGCGCAGCACCCAGCGCAGCGAGTCGGCGGTCAGGAACTTCGCCTGCCGCGGGTCCTGCCGGGCGCGGCGCCAGGCCCGCACCCGCGACAGCGCGGGCGCACCCCACATCGACGTCATGCCCGTGACCGTAACCTGTGTGCGGGACGGGTTCGCAGGCAAGGGGAGCGGGATGGGCACGAAGCTGATCATCGACACCGACCCGGGCGTCGACGACGCGCTGGCGATCGCGCTGGCGGCGCTGTCCCCGGACGTCGACCTGCTCGGGGTGACGTCGGTTTTCGGCAACGTCCCGCTCGACCGCACGACGTCGAACGCGCGGAAGCTGCTGGAGCTGTTCGGCCGCACAGACGTGCCGGTGGCCGCCGGAGCCGCCCGGCCGCTGGTGTACTCCAAACCGCGTGACGCGAAAGAGGTCCACGGCGGCGACGGCCTGTCGGGCCACTCGTACACGCTGCCGGAGGCGAGCCGTCCGCTGGAAGAGCGCGACGCCGTCCGGCTGATGCTCGACCTCCTCGAAGCCGCCGACGAGCCGGTGACCATCGCGCCGATCGGGCCGCTGACGAACATCGCCGCGCTGCTCGCGGCACACCCGGGCGCGGCGGCGAAAATCGCGCGGCTGGTGATCATGGGCGGCGGGGTGACCTTCGGCAACAGCACGACCGCCGCCGAGTTCAACATCTGGAGCGACCCCGAGGCGGCCCGGCGGGTGCTGGTCGAGGAGGACGTCCCGGTCGTGCTCGTCCCGCTGGACCTGACGCACCGCTGCGCTGTCGACGGCGAGTGGCTGGCGAAACTCGCGGCGTCGGGGCCGGTCGGCGCCACCCTCGAAGGCCTGACGTCGACCTACCGGCAGCACTACACGCGCGTGTTCGGCGAAGACCGGATGGTCATGCACGACGCCGTCGCGGTGGCCGAGGCGATTTCGCCGGGCATCCTGCACACCGAGACCTACCGGGTCGACGTCGACTGCGGCCTCGGCCCGGCGCGCGGCCAGACCCTGGTCGACCGGCGCCGGCTCGGCGAGGACGATCCCCAGTACTCCCCCGGCCGCCCGATCGAGGTCGCGCTGGACACCGACCTCGACGGCCTGCGCGGCTTCGTCCTCGACCGGCTCACCGGAGCGGCCCGGTGAGCGAGGAGCCCGAGGGCGTCGAAGCCGAGGCGACCGGACCCGCACCCCGCCGCCGGAAGCCCGTGGTCGTGATCGCGGCGGTGGTCGTCGTCGCGGGCGCGCTGGTGGCCGGCGTCCTGCTCGCGCCGAAGCAGGAGGAGACCACGAACACCGCCGCGACGGCGAGCCCGGCGACGTCCCGGCCGACGGTCAAGCCGCCGACGACACCGCAGACGTCGACGCCGCCGAAGGTGCCCGAAGCGAGCGAGTTCGACGCCTGGGCGTCCAAGACCAGCCAGTGGCTCGACGTCCCGCTGCGCGCAATGGTCGGCTACGCGAAGGCGACGACGAAGCTGAGCAAGGACGTCCCCGGGTGTCACCTGTCCTGGGTCACGCTGGCCGCGGTCGGGAAAGTGACCACGGACCACGGCCGGGTGCGGGGTGGGCAGCTCGGCACCACCGGCGTCCTGGACAAGCCGCTCGGCACGATCGAGGTGCGCGACTTCTACAACAAGGTCGTCTCGACGGCGAACGCCGCCGGGCCGATGCAGCTGCCCCCGGCGATCTGGGGCAAGTACCAGGCGAGCGCGTCCGGCGGGAAACCCGATGTCCAGAACATCGACGACGCCGCGCTGACCACCGGCCGCGCGCTGTGCGCCGACGGCCACGACCTGTCCCAGGGCCAGGTGTGGTGGGACTCGGTCGGCACGCTGCAGCCGGCGCCGCTGTTCCTGCACCGCACGCTGGCCACGGTCAACGTCTACGGCACGGTCGGCCAGGGCTCGGCGGCCCCGAACCCGGCGGTGCTGAGCGCGGTCGACTTCGCGATCGACAAGATCGGCCTCCCGTACATCTGGGGCGGCAACGGCACCGGCGGCAACGACCCGGGCTTCGACTGCTCGGGCCTGACGACGGCGGCGTACGGCAGCGCGGGCATCAAGCTGATGCGCACGGCGGACACGCAGTTCCGCAGCGTCCCGCACGTGACCGACCCCCAGCTGGGCGACCTGATCTTCTACGGCGAGCCGGCGACGAAGATCCACCACGTCGGCCTGTACATCGGCAACCAGCAGATGATCGACGCACCGCAGACCGGCCAGGCGGTCCAGGTCCACTCGTACCGCCGGGACGGCGACGACTACGCGGGAGCGGGCCGCCCGACGGCGTGACCGGCGCTCACCCGGCCGAGCCGCCGGAAAAGGAGTGGACGGGCGGCGGCCCAGGCTTGTACCTTGCAGCCGTCCGTGACATCGGCCGAGGAGGTGAGACCCGTGAACGCTGTATCGACGTGGGTGCTCCCCGGTTCCGTCACGGCCGGCGGCTGACGCAGGTGTCGCCGGGAGCGCCCTGACCACAGGCACTCCCGAAAGGCACCACCATGGACACTCCACCCTTCGACGTCGTCATCGCCGGCTGCGGGCCGACCGGCGCCGTGCTGGCCGCCGAGCTGCGGCTGCACGGTGTGCGGGTTCTCGTTCTGGAACGGGACACCGAACCCGCGTCCTTCGTCCGCATCGTCGGCCTGCACATGCGCAGCCTCGAGCTGCTGGCCATGCGCGGGCTGCTGGACCGCCTCCTCGAGCACGGGCGGAAACGTCCGGCCGCCGGGTTCTTCGCCGGCATCCCCAAGCCCGTGCCCCCGGGCCTGGATTCCGCGCACGCCTACCTGCTGGGCATCCCGCAGCCGGTGGTCGTCCGGCTCCTCGAAGAGCACGCGGTCCGGCTGGGTGCGCAGGTCCGCCACGGTTGCGCCGTGGCCGGTTTCGAGCCGGACGCCGACGGCGTGACCGTCGAGCTGGCCGGCGGCGAACGCCTGCGGACGCGCTACTTGGTCGGCTGTGACGGCGCGCGCAGCACGGTGCGCAAGCTGCTCGGCGTCGGCTTCCCCGGCGAGCCCTCGCGGACCGAGACGCTGATGGGCGAAATGGAAGTGGGCGTGCCGCCGTCCGAGCTCGCCGGTGTCGGCGCGCCGCACCGGCGGTTCTGGATCCGGCCCTTCGGCGAAGGCGTCTACAGCGTCGTCGTGCCGGCCGAGGGCGTGGCCGATCGCGCGACACCGCCCACTTTGGACGAGTTCAAGCAGCAGCTGCGGGCCATCGCCGGCACCGACTTCGGCGTGCACTCGCCGCGCTGGCTGTCCCGCTTCGGGGACGCCACCCGGCTGGCCGAGCGGTACCGCGCCGGCCGGGTCCTGCTGGCCGGCGACGCGGCGCACATCCACCCGCCCACCGGCGGGCAGGGCCTCAACCTGGGCGTCCAGGACGCCTTCAACCTCGGCTGGAAGCTGGCCGCGCAGATCCGCGGCCGGGCACCGGAAACCCTGCTGGACACCTACGAAACCGAACGCCGTCCGGTCGCCGCGGACGTGCTGGACAACACCCGGGCGCAGATGGCGCTGTCGTCGGCCGAACCGGGCGCGCAGGCCGTGCGCCGGCTGCTCACCGAGCTGATGGACATCGACGATGTGAACCGCCACCTGACCGAGAAGATCGCCGCGACGGCCCTCCGCTACGACTTCGGCGAGGGCCCCGACCTGCTCGGCCGCCGCCTGCCCGACATCGACGTACGGGACGGCCGGCTGTACGACCGGCTGCGCCGCGGCCGCGGCCTGCTGCTGGACCGCACGGGACTGCTGACCGCCGCGGGCTGGGCCGACCGGGTCGACCACCTGGCGGATCCCACGGCGGCGCTGGACGTCCCGGGCCTCCTGCTGCGGCCCGACGGCTACGTCGCCTGGATCGGCGACGACCAAGCGGACCTGGCGGGGCACTTGGCCCGCTGGTTCGGGACGCCTTCGGCGTGATCCGGGATACTCCGGCCATGGACTCGGGGACCACCACGCAGCTGATCACCGTGGGCGCCACGCTCGGCGGGGTCGTGCTCACGTTGCTGACCAACACCTTCGTGGAGGCCCGCAAGCTGAAAGCGACCCAGCGCGCCGAGGCGCAGAAGCGGGTGGCGGACCACGCCGCCTGGCTGCGCGATGAGCGCGTCAAGGCCTACGCGAGCCTGTCGACGGCGAGCGAAGAAGCGTTCCAGCTGATCCGGGCCGAATTCATCAAGCTGCCGAAGGAGCGGCTGGAGATCGAGACGCGGTGGCGCGAACGGCGCTCGGAGCTGCGCAAGGCGCACAACCAGGTGGCGCTGTTCGGCACCGAAGAGCCGCGCCAGCGCGGGAAGGAGCTGTGGAAGGCGGCCCGCAACGGGGCGAACGCCGTCTTCGCCGAGCTGGACGCCGGGGCCCCGAAGGTGCGCCGGGAAAGCCTCGACGAGCTCCTCACCGGGATCAGCGACGCCGGGGACCGGTTCCTGGAGGCGTGTCGCGTCGACGTCCAAGGCCCGCATTGAGCCGGTTCACGCCGGGCCGGCCAGGCCCACCAGGTTGCCCTGCGGGTCGGTGAAGTGGGCGACCACCAGGTCGCGCCCCGGCGCGCGGTCCGGGCCCATCCGGCGGGTGCCGCCGAGCCGTTCGGCCTCCGCCAAGGCCGCCGCGACGTCCGGGACGCCCACGTAGAACACCACGTGGCTCTCGTACTCCGCGCCGCCGCCGACGCCGCCCGGGATGGTCTCCGTTTCGACGAAGCCGTAGCCCGGGCCCGACACCTGGGCCGAGACCGGGGCCGACGTGTCGAACTCCCAGCCGAACAGCTCGCCGTAGTACCCGTGCAGGCGCGCCGGGTCGGTTCCGATGACTTCGAAGTGCACGACAGGTCGGCTCATACCGGCACCGTACGCCGCCGGAGTTGTTAAAAACAACCACTGAGTTGTAGTTTACAAGCATGCCGACGAACCGGAGCTACGCGGACGCCTGCACGATCGCCCGCGCGCTGGACGTCGTCGGGGAGCGGTGGGCGCTGCTCGTCGTGCGCGAGCTGCTGCTCGGGCCGCAGCGGTTCTCCGACGTCCGGCGCGCGCTGCCCGGCGCCGCTTCGAACGTCGTCACCGACCGGCTGCGGGAGCTCGAAAACCACGGCGTGGTCGCCCGGCGGACCATGCCGCCGCCGGCCGCCGCCACCGTCTACGAGCTGACCGCCTGGGGCCGCGAGCTGGAGCCGGTCGTGCTCGCCCTCGGCGCGTGGGGCGGCCGGGTGCCGCGGCCGCGGTCCGCGCACCTCGGCACCACGTCCGTGCTGCTGTTCCTCCGCGGCTCCGCCCACCCGCGCGGCCGCGCGTGCTACCGCGTCGAGCTGGACGCGCGGGTGTGGACGGTCCACACCGAGCCGGGCCGCCTGACCGTCGAGCCGGGCGAGCCCGCCGCGCCGGACGCCACCATCCGGACCGACCCGCCGACGTTGAACGCGCTGCTCGAAACGCCGTCGGAGCTCGACGCCGCGATCGCCGACGGCCGTGTGGCCGTCGGCGGCGACCGGAAAGCCGTCCGGCGGCTGCTGCGCGAACGCCGGCTCAGCGGGTGAGGGCCCGCACCCGCAGCGAAGGCGCGAGGAAGACGATCCCGAAGGTGACCACGACCGCCGAGGTCAGGGCCCAGTGCAGCCCGACGCGGGTCGCGAGCGCACCGACCAGCACCGGTTCGACCAGGAAACCGAGGTAGCCGCAGGCCGCGACGGCGGCGACCGCCCGGCCCGGCGCGTCCGCCTGCTTGCGGCTCGCCACGCTCCACGCGATCGGCACGATCCCGGCCACGCCGAGTCCGACGACCGCGAAGCCGAACACCCCCGCCACCGGCCACGGCACGGCGAGGACCACGGCGAACCCCAGCACCGCGACCGTGGCCGCCACGCGGACGAACCGGACCGCGCCCGTCCGCGCCACGATGCGGTCGGCGACCAGGCGGACCGCGATCATCGTCCCGGAGAACGCGAAGTAGCCGAGCGAGGCGAGGGCGGGTGTCGCGCCGGTGACGTCGGCGAGGTACACCGCGCTCCAGCTGTTGACCGCGCCTTCGGCGACGAACCCGCAGAACGCGATCACGCCCAGCGGCACCAGCACCCGGCTCGGCCACGCGAACGCCGCTTCGCCCTGGCCGCGGTCGGCGCCGGCGAGGAACCGGGTGCGCGCCGCCCACACCGCCAGCGCGAGCAGCACCGCGCCGGCCACCGGGAAGTGCACGCTCACCGGGACGTGCGTGGCCTCCATCAGGGCGTCGACGCCCGAACCCGCCAGGCCGCCGATGTTCCAGAAGGCGTGGAAGCCGGCGAAGATCGGGCGCCCGTAGCCTTCCTCGACGCGGGCCGCGTGCGCGTTCATCGCGACGTCGAGCAGGCTGTTGCCCACGCCGAGCACCACGAGCGCGGCGAAGAACACCGGCGCCGACGACGCGAACGCGACCAGCGGCAGCCCCGCGCACAGCACGACCGCGCCGAGCACCACGGCCGCGCGGCTGCCGATCCGGGTGAGCAGTGCGCCCGCGCCCAGCAGCGCGAGCACCGATCCGGCGGCGAGGCCGAACAGCCCGGTCGCCAGCTCGCCCGTGCTGAGCCCGAGCCGTTCCTGCACCGCGGGTACGCGGGCCAGCCAGGTCGCGAACGCGGCACCGCACACCGCGAAAACAACGGAAACGCCCAAGCGGGCGCGTTTCAGATCCCCAGTCATCCCGCCACGGTACTGATCTTGGTCGCGGGCTCCGGCCCGAGCTTGACTGGTGCCATATAGTCGGTTCCGACTAATAGGGAGCGACTAGTGTCACGCAAGGTCCGCAACACCCTGGCCCTGGCCGTGCTCGGCCTGCTGCTGGAACGCCCGATGCACCCGTACGAAATGGCGTCCACGCTGCGCGAGCGCTACAAGGGCTCGACGTTCAAGATCAACCCGGGTTCGCTCTACGACACCGTGGAGGCCCTGGCCAAGCACCGCTGGATCGAGCCCGTCGAGACGGTCCGCGAGGGCAACCGGCCGGAGCGGACGGTCTACGCGCACACCGAACTCGGCCGCCAGGAGTTCGTCGCCTGGCTCGACGAACTGGTCCGCGAACCGGTCGCGGAGTACCCGAAGTTCGTCGCGGCGGTGAGCTACCTCGGCGCGCTCGGCCCGGACCGCGCCGCCGACGCCCTGGAGGAACGCGCCCGCCACCTCGCCGAACGGATCGGCGGCGCGGACACCGCGCTGGCCGAGACGGTCGGCAAGGGCGCGCCGCGGCTGTTCATGATCGAGGTCGAGTTCGTCCGGCACGCCTGGCAGGCGGAGCTCGACTGGGCGCGCGACACCGCCGCCGAAATCCGCTCCGGCTCCCTGCCGTGGCCCAAAAACTTCTGAGGGGAAACCGTGTCCGATCCCGATGTCCTCATCGCCGGTGCCGGCCCGGCGGGCCTGCTGCTCGCCGCCGAACTCGCGCTGGCCGGCGTCCGCACCACGATCGTCGAACGCCTGCCGGAACGCCCGCCGTACTGCCGCGGCTTCAACCTCAATTCGCGGGCGCTGGACCTGCTGGCCCGGCGCGGCCTGGCCGAAGGGCTGGTGGCGGAGGGGCACCGGGTGCCGCACGCGCCGGTCACCGGCCTGCCCGGCCCGCTGCTGCTCGACGGCGCGGCGACCGGCCACCCGTTCTCCCTCGGCATCCCGCAGACCCGCGTCGAGGAGGTGCTGGAAGCGCGAGCCCGCGAGCTGGGCGTCGAAATCCTGCGCGGGCACGACCTGCGCTCGTTCACCCAGACCGCGGACGACGTCACCGCTGTCGTCCACAACGGACAATTCGGCCGGACGATCCGGGCGCGCTTCCTCGTCGGCTGCGACGGCGGCCGCAGCACGGTGCGCAAGCAGGCCGGCATCGCCTTCCCCGGGGTCGACGCGCGCTGGTTCGCGCTGCTCGGCGACGTCGAATGCGAGCTCCCGTACGGGCCTTCGGCCGGGCCGGACGGGCGGAGCCTGTTCGTGATCCCCCGGCCCGGGTACGTCCGGATCGTGGTCCGGGAGGACGACCCGCCGTCGGACAAGGACACGCCGGTGACGCTGGAACGGCTGCAGGCCCAGGTGGACGCGGTCCTGGGCCGGCACGTCGAGCTGAGGGCGCCCCGCTGGCTGAGCCGCTTCGGCGACGCGGCCCGGCTGGCGTCGCGCTACCGCGAGGGCCGGGTGCTGCTGGCGGGCGACGCGGCCCACATCCACCCGCCGGCGGGCGCGATCGGGGTGAACGTGGCGCTCGACGACAGTTTCAACCTGGGCTGGAAACTGGCGGCCACGGTGCACGCAACGGCGCCGGAAGGCCTCCTGGACACCTACCACGCCGAGCGGCACGCGGCGGGCGAGCGGATCCTGGCGAACACGCGCGCGCAGGTCGCGCTGGAGGAGTCGAGCGCGGAACCGTGGGCGGACCTGATGCGGCGCGTCGCCGCGCACCCGGCGGGCAACCGCGCGCTGGCGGAGATCATCACGGGCCTGGACGCGTGCTACGAGCCGGACGGCCACCCGTGGCTGGGGCGCCTCGCCCCGGACGTCCCACTGCTGGTGGCGGGAGCGGAAACGCACCTGGCCACACTGCTGCACTCGGGACGGCCGGTGTTGCTGGACCTGACACCGTCGGGGACGTTCGGGGCGTGGTCGGCCGGGGTGCCGGTGGTGGCGGCGGCGAGTCCGTCCACTTCGGACATCGACGCGGTGCTGCTGCGGCCGGACGGGCACGTCGCCTGGGTGGGCACGCCGGATTCGGGTGACACCGGGCTGGCGGCGGCGGTGCACCGGTGGGTCGGCACCGTCCCGGCGCCCGTTTGACGGGGTTCAGCGCGGGCGGTCCAGCACCGCCCGCTGCTCCACCCGGCCGTCCAGTGTGAACCGGCTGTGCCGCGTGAACCCGAGCTTCTCCACCACCCGCGCCGACGGTTTGTTCACCGGCTCGTACACCGCCAGCAGCCGGTCCGCCCAGCCCGACTCGAACGCCCGGTCGCGGACCGCGGACGTCGCCTCCGTCGCGTAGCCGCGACCCCAGCCCGAAGGCGCGATCCACCAGCCCATCTCCACCGCCGGCCACCCGAGGCCCGACTCGATCGCGGTGCGGCGGACCAGGGACACGACTCCGTCGAACGACCCCGGCGCCGCCGACACCGCGAACCAGCCGAAGCCGTGCTCGGCCCAGTGCGCGAGCGTCGCCTGGTGCTTGGCGAGGGTGTACTCGTGGCTCCACGGCTCTCCGGTGCCCACGTACCGGACCGTCTCGGGCAGCTGGGCCAGCGCGAACAGGTCGTCGAAGAACTCCTCGGACCACGCGTGCAGCGTGAGCCGTTCCGTGGTGATCCGCATCGCGGCCACTCTAGTGTTCGCCCAGCAGCACGGCGATGCCGTCGAGCTGGCGGCGCAGGCCGAACTCGAACGCCTCGTCCAGGCCGACGTCTTCGAGGCCGGTCATCACTTCGGCCAGCTCCGGGTACCGGCCCGACCCGAGCAGCCGTCCCAGCAGCGCCATGTCCGCCGCCAGGCGCTGGTCGCCGGTGATGCCGGTGTCCTGCTCGGCCTGGACCTCGAACGCGTTGCTCACCGCCAGCCCGCCGACCCAGCCGTTGAGCGTCATGACCACCTGCAGCTTGACCCGCCGCTTCAGGCCGGTGCCGGCCAGCGCGCGCAGCGACCAGTCCACCAGCCGCAGCCCGGCCGCCAGCACCGGCGGCCGGACCAGCGAGTTGAGCAGGATCGGCGCGAGCCACGGGTGCCGCCGGTACGCCCGCCACTGCGCCCGCGCGGCGAGTTCCAGGCGGGGCCGCCACGGCACCGGGCCGGGCTCCGGCAGCTCGGCCTCCCCGAGCGCGACGTCGGCCATCAGCCGGAGCAGCTCGTCCTTGTCCGGCACGTGCCGGTACAGCGCCATCGGGCCGACACCCAGCTCGGCCGCGAGCCGCCGCATCGACAGCGCGGCGAGACCCTCGGCGTCGGCCAGCGCGATGGCCGCGCGCACCAGGCTGTCCCGGCCCAGCGGCGGTCTCACCGGGGTCCGGTCGGCGACGACCGTGCCGCTGCCCGGCACCGCGCGCACCCAGCCCTGCTCGCCCAGCGCGGAAAGCGCCTTCGCCGCGGTCGCCATCGCGACGCCCCACTCGCGGACCAGCGCCCGGGTCGACGGGACGCGGTCACCGGGCCGCAGCTCGCCCGCGGTGATCCGGCGGCGCAGGTCCGCCGCGATCCGCAGGTAGGGCGCCTCCGCCACGAACACCCCGATCCGTACTAGAACACTTGCCCGCAGCACCTAGAACGGTTTCAGGGTACTCCCCCAATACCGCTCGCAAGGATTGCCGCTGTCCGCCGTCTCTCAATACGGTTCGGATACACCGTACGAAAACGCAAGGGGGAACCATGACGACGACCGAACAGCCGGCCACCCGGGTCCGGCCCGCGACACCGTGGTGGCGGCGCCCGTGGGTGTTCCCGCTGGGCCTGCTCGTCACGGCGTTCCTGGTGTTCTCGCTCCCGCCCTACCTCGGGCTCGACCCGGCGCGGTCGCGGATCCCGGCGCCGACCGGCTGGTACTACCCGGTGCTGGTCACCCACATCGGCTTCGCGACCATCGCCATGGTGACCTGCGCGCTGCAGATCTGGCCGTGGCTGCGGCTGAAGCACCCGGTGGTGCACCGGCGCACCGGGCGCGTGTACGTCTTCGCCGGCGCGATCCCGGCGTCGATCGCCGGGTTCGTGATCGCGCTCGCGGCGCCGTTCGGGCCGGTCGGGGCCGTGTCGAACGTCCTGCTGGCGACGCTCTGGTTCGGCTGCACCGTGCAGGGCTACCGCGCGGCGCGGGCGCGCCGGTTCGGCGACCACCGCCGCTGGATGGTCCGCAGCTTCGCGCTCTGCATGTCGATCATCAGCAACCGGATCTGGGGCGTGGTCTGCGCGATCGTGCTGACCCCGCAGCTGGACACGACGTTCGGCGGCAGCGAAGTCGCGCTGGGCCAGGCCATCGCCGGCATCACGACGTGGACCGGCTGGGTGCTGCCGCTGCTGGTCGCCGAGTGGTGGCTCGGCCGCCGTCCCCGCCGCCGCGGCGACGCACCGTCACCGGCGTAGCCCGATCGGCCGATGGTCCACACCACGGTAAATGGTCTATACCAATGGAGACCGCAGTTCCCCGCCGCCGTGCTCGTCGTCGTGGAGGTTCCCCATGCGTCTCCGTTCCCTGCTGGCCGCCCTGGCCGGCGTCACCCTGCTGAGCGCCGGGCTCGCCGCCCCCGCCGGCGCCGCGGCCGGCTCGCCGATCCCGGTCGGGCCCTACGTCGACATGGGCGCGTGGCCGACGCCCAGCCTGTCGGCGATGTCGGCCGCGAGCGGCGTCAAGGGGTTCACGCTCGCGTTCGTCAACTCCTACGGCTGCAAGGCCAGCTGGTTCGGCGCCTACGACCCGCGCACGGCGTGGCAGAAGGAGGAGATCGCCAAGATCCGCAGCGGCGGCGGCGACGTCAAGATCTCCTTCGGCGGCGCGTCCGGCATCGAGCTGGCCCAGGCGTGCAGCACGTCCGCCCAGGTCGCGGCCGAATACGACGCCGTGGTCAAGGCGTACGGCCTCAAGTACGCCGACTTCGACATCGAGGGCGCGGCGGTCGCCGATCCGGCGTCGATCACCCGGCGTTCGCAGGCGTTGAAAACGCTCCAGACCAACAACCCCGGGCTGAAGATTTCCCTGACGCTGCCGGTGCTGCCGAACGGCCTCACGGCGGACGGCCTCAACGTCGTCAAGGCGGCCAAGAACGCGGGCGTCAACCTGGACCTGGTCAACATCATGGCCATGGACTACTACCAGGGCGCGGGCGACCAGGGAGCGAAGGCGATCTCGGCGGCCAAAGCGACGCAGGCCCAGCTGAAGTCGCTGTACGGCCTGAGCGACGCGGCGGCGTGGAAGAAGGTCGGCGTCACCCCGATGATCGGCGTGAACGATTCCCAGAACGAGATCTTTTACCAGAAGGACGCGAAGGCGCTGGTGGCGTTCGCGAAGACGGTCCACCTCGGGATGCTGTCGTTCTGGGAGCAGGGCCGCGACGCGAACGCGTGCACCGGAGCGCTGTACAAGTGCACCAACGTGCCGCAGTCGAAGTACGAGTTCGCGAAGATCTTCGCCGGCTACACGGGCTGAGTCACCACCGGGCGGCGTCCGCGAGCAGTGCGTCCCGCACCGCCGCGGGCCCCGCCCGGCACGGTTCCGCGCGGGTCACCACGAACAGCGTGTTGATCGGCGGCTCCGCCGGCTCCAGCAGCTGCACCAGCCGACCGGACGCCAGCTCGGCCGCGCACAGGTACCGCGGCAGCACACTGACGCCGCAGCCCGACAGCACGCACGTCAGGACCGCGCGCAGGTCCGGGACCACCACCGCCGGGCCGGGTGGGGGGCGGGTGCCCAGGACCGTGCGCCAGTAGCGGCGGATGATCGGCAGGTCCTCCGCGTACGCCACCAGCGGCGCCGTCCGGGGGTCGCCCGTGAAGCCGCGGGGGCCGACCAGGACGAACTCCTCGTCCGTCAGCGGGGTGGCCGTGAAACCGCGGCCGCGCGGCCGGATCGTCGAGACCACCAGGTCGAACCGGCGCTGGGCCAGGCCCGCCAGGAGGTCGTCGGCCAGGCCGAACGTCACGCGCAGCTCGAGCCCGCGCCCCACCAGGCCGGCCAGGGCCGGCAGGACCCGGACCGTCGTCAGCTCGGCGGGCCCGGCCAGGTGCACCGGGGCGGTGAAAGGCCCGGCCTCGCCGACCGCCACGGACGTCAGCGCGTCGACGTGCGGGGCGATCCGGGCCGCCAGCTCGTCGGCCACCGAGGTCGGGGTCACGCCGCGGGCGCGGCGGACGAACAGCTGCTGCCCCAGGTGCTCCTCCAGGGCCCTGACCTGCGCGGTCACCGTCGGCTGGGACAGGCCCAGCGACGGTGCCGCGCCCGTCAGCGAACCCGCGCGGTGGACCGCCAGGAACGTGCGCAGCAGGTCGAGGTCCAGCTCAGTCCTCGACCAGCTCGATGGAGTCCACCACGTTCGGGTAGAACGCGACGTGGTCCTTGATCGGCGCCACCGCGTCGTACGGCTGCCGGTACGTCCAGACCGCGTTCTCGCCCCGCACCTCGCCCGCGTTCAGCGAGTAGTAGCTCGCCTCACCCTTGTACGGGCAGTACGTCTCGTGGTCGGTGCTCTCGAGCACGGCCGCGTCGACGTCGGCCAGCGGGATGTACTGGACCGCCGGGTAGGTGGATTCCTGCAGGGTGAACGCGTTGCGGCTGTCCGCGACGACGCGCCCGCCCGCCTTGACCACCACTCGCGCCTGGGTCGGCTCGACGGTGATCGGGTGGTCCGGACCCGGCTGCAGAACCTTCTTCGCCATGTCAGCTCCCTAAGACTCCTGTGTACAGGGAGCAGCACGCCGGACCCGGCCGATATTCCGCGATCAGACAGGCAGTAGCGGAACATGACGACCCGGGGAACCTACGTCGCCCGCTCCGCCCGGCAGACGAAAGCCACCGGCGCGCGGCCGATCCGCGTCAAAACGACCGAAACTTCCGCTTCGCCGCGCGGCTTCAGCCGACGGCGCAACGCGTCCGGGTCGACGTCGAGGCCGCGGACCAGGATCTCCAGCCGGCCGACGTCGTGCCGCTTGAGCACCGCCTTCAGCGCCTTCTCGCTGTACGGCCCGTGCTCCAGCACGCGGAAGGCCCGCACGCCCGGCGGCGGCGCGTCACCGGTCAGGTAGGCGATGCGCTCGTCCAGCTGCCACAACCCGTGGCGCGCCGCGTAGTGCCGGACGAGCCCGGCGCGCACGACGGCGCCGTCGGGGTCGACGATCCACTCCCCCGGCTCCCGCGTGGGCAGCTCGTCCGGCTCGGCGTCGGTGACCGTCCACTGTGTCCCGTCCGAGCGCAGCACGGTCGCCCGCCGGGTGACGCCGGCGCCCAGGCCGCGCCAGAGGCAGGATTCGCGGACCTGGCCGTCCAGGGACACGAGTTCGACCTCTTCGGCCCACGGCGTCAGGGCGAAGTCGAGACCCGGCGCGCATTTCACGGACAGCGCACGCCCCGGGTACGCCTCGACCAGGCCGTCCAGCGGCGGGGCGAAGTCCGCGGGTTTCCAGGCCCGGCGGCCGGCGGAGTCCCGCCGGGCCGGATCGGCGACGACGACCCCGGACCGGCTCACCGGGTGCAGCGCGTCGGCCCGGACGAGTCCGAACGCGACACCCGCGGTGATTCCGTTGTGCCGGGCCATCTCCAGCCGCACCGGGTCCAGATCGGACCCCAGCGCGCGCCGCGCCACCCGCGCGATTTCGACGAGGTCCGCCCCCACCGAACACGTGACGTCGTGGACGTCGAGCCCGGCCAGCCGCGCCGCTCGGTGCCGCGCGACCGGAGTGGCACTCGCCTGCTGCAGCGCGTCGGAGGTGAACAGCCAGCAGTCCGAATCCACTTTGGACACGGCTTTGCGGCGCAGCAGCACGGTTTCCAGGACCGCGCTCGCGTGCTCCTCGCCGACCAGGCGGCGCACCGCCGCGACCGAGGCGATCCGGTCGGTCAGCGGCAACGCCGAAACCTCGGCGAGCGCCGCCCCACCCGCGCCGGAACGCAGGTAGGCGACGTCACCGAGGCTGAACGAGTAACCCAAGTCAGGACGGCCGCTTGGTCCCGGTGATCATCACGTTGTAGAACAGCTCGCGCGGCAGGATCTTCGACAGCACCTTCTTGTCCACAGCGGACAGCCGCAGCCACAGGTGGTAGGCGAACAGCCGCCACCGCACGGTCAGCTTCTCCTGCGGCACGGCGGCCTCGAACGTCCGGATCGGCCAGCCGGCCAGGGCCGCGGCGAACTCCTCGGTGACCGCGTGCACGTCCTGGGCGCCCGCCCCGCGGGCCCACGACTCCAGCTCCGACGGGTCGAAGGTGTGGATGTCGACCACGGCTTCCAGCGCGGCGGCGCGCGAGGACTCGTCCAGTTCGGACTGCGGACGCCGCCAGCCGCTCAGCACCGGCAGCTTCGTCACCCGGGTCGTCAGGAACCAGGTGAACTGGCCGAGCTTGCGGGCGTAGAAGTCGCCGACCTTGGTCGGCTCGCCCGCGAAGACGAACCGGCCGCCCGGCTTGAGCACGCGCAGCACCTCGCGGAAGGCCGCCTGGACGTCCGGGATGTGGTGCAGCACCGCGTGCCCGACGACGAGGTCGAACGTGTTGTCCTCGTACGGGATGCGCTCGGCGTCGGCGACCCGGCCGTCGACGTCGAGGCCGAGCTTTTCGGCGTTGCGCAGCGCGACCTGGACCATGCCGGGCGAGAGGTCGGTGACCGACCCCTTCTTGGCGACGCCGCCCTGCATCAGGTTCAGCAGGAAGAAGCCGGTGCCGCTGCCCAGCTCCATCGCGTGCTGGTAGGGCTGGCCGTCCTCGCCCGCGACGGCGTTGAACACGTCGGTGGCGTAGGAGATGCAGCGCTCGTCGTACGAGATCGACCACTTCTCGTCGTAGGTGCCGGCTTCCCAGTCGTGGTAGAGCACGTTCGCCAGCTTGGGGTCGGCGTACGCGGCCTGGACCTCTTCGGCGGTGGCGTGCGGGTTCGGGGCCGGGTCGTTCACGTCGGTCAAGGCGTCATTTCCCTTCGAAAGTGGCCTTGCCGGGCCCGTTTTCGATGAACGACTTCATGCCGTTCTTCTGGTCTTCGGTCGCCCAGAGGGCGGCGAACAGGTGCGATTCGAGCTTGAGCCCGTTCGCGAGGTCGGTGTCGAGACCGCCGTCGATGGCCGCCTTCGCCGCGCGCAGGGCGATCGCGGGACCGTTCGCGAACTGCGCCGCCCACTTGTGCGCGGCCGCGTAGACGTCGTCCGGGGCGACGACCTCGTCGACGATCCCCAGCTGCAGGGCCTCTTCGGCCTTGACGAACCGTCCCGTGTAGACGATGTCCTTGGTCTTGCTCGGGCCGATCAGCCGGGCGAGGCGCTGGGTGCCGCCCGCGCCGGGGATCACGCCGAGCTGGATCTCGGGCTGGCCCACCTTGACGTTGTCGCCGGCGACGCGGCGGTCCGCGGTCAGCGCCAGTTCGAGGCCGCCGCCGAGGGCGTAGCCGGTGATGGCCGCGACGACCGGCTTGGGGATGTTCGCGATGGCCGCGAGGGTGCCGGTGAGGTTCGCGCCGAACTTGGCGATCTCCGGGTAGCTGCGGGAGGCCATCTCCTTGATGTCCGCGCCGCCCGCGAAGGTCTTCTCGCCGCCGTAGAGGATCACCGCGCGGACGTCGTCGCGCTCGGTGGCCTCCTTCGCCAGCTCGGCGAGTTCGGCGGTGACCTGGGCGTTCAGGGCGTTGACCGGCGGCCGGTCGAGCCGGATGGTGCCGACCCCGTCCTTGACCTCGAGGGTTACGAACTCTCCCACGTCACTCCTCCTCGTTGAACGGGTGCCAGCAGGCTACCGGTCGGTAAGCGACAGCTTAGCGACGGCGAGCGAAGAAGCGATCGCCGGAGCGCTCCAGCACGAGGTCCTGGTCGAACGTCTTCGACAGGTTTTCGCTGGTGATGACGTCGTCGACCAGGCCGGCCACGACCGCACGGCCGTCGCGAAGGAGCAGCGCGTGGGTGAATCCCGGCGGGATCTCCTCGACGTGGTGCGTGACCAGGACCAGGGCGGGTGCTTCGGCGTCCAGCGCCAGGTCCGACAGCCGCGCGACCAGGTCTTCGCGACCGCCCAGGTCGAGACCCGCGGCGGGCTCGTCGAGCAGCAGCATCTCCGGGTCGGTCATCAGCGACCGGGCGATCAGCGCGCGCTTGCGCTCGCCCTCGGACAGCGTCCCGAACGTGCGCTCGGCCAGGTTGCCGATGCCCATCGCGTCGAGCAGCTCGGTCGCGCGGGCGGTGTCGAGGGTGTCGTATTCCTCACGCCAGCGGCCGAGGACCGCGTAGCCGGCGCTGACCACGACGTCCTTGACCAGCTCGTCGCCCGGGACGCGCTGGGCGATGGCGGCCGAGGTGAAGCCGATGCGCGGGCGGAGGTCGAAGATGTTGACCCGGCCGATCCGCTCGCCGAGCAGGTCGACCTCGCCGGTGGTCGGGTGCAGTTCGGCCGCGGCCAGGCGCAGCAGGGTGGTCTTGCCCGCGCCGTTCGGGCCGAGCACCACCCAGCGCTCGTCCAGTTCGACGGTCCAGTCGAGGCCGGCGAGGAGGTCGTTGGTCCCCCGGCGGACGCCGACACCGGCCATCCGGACCACGAGGTCGTCAAGTTCGCTGGGCTGGATCGGCTCGCTCACGAGGCCCATTCTGTCTTCCGTCGCGCGCGCGTGCGCACCCGCCCGGGTGAGACGGCGAACCGGCAGGTCGGGAAGTGTCCACGACGTGGAACGCCGCACCGCGGGAGAGCAGCCGGCGGCGGCGTTGTGGCAGGATCGCGGGCATGTCAGCCGACGCGCCCGTCCCCCCGGTGACCCGGGGTTCGTTCTGGCGCCGTCGCACCATCGACCTGCTCCTCGTCGCTTCGGCCGGGTGTACGCGGGCGCGGCTCCGCTGATCACTCGCGCCCACGGGCGCGTGCGGTGCCGCGCTGCCCCGGCGTCCCGATCCCTGCGCGTCGCGAGGAGCACCCGCGTTGACCACTTCCCTGGTTCGCCCGTCCGTCGAGATCCACCCGCAGCTGACCGACCCGCTGCTGCCCGAGCTGCTGCACCCGTCGCGGCTGCTCTGGACACCGCGTGAGCTGGCCGACCTGACCGCCACCGTCACCACCGAGCTGACCGCGGGCCTGCGCGGCATCCTGCGGTTCGACGAGGACCGCCGCTGGTGGGCGCGGCTCGCGCTGACCGACGGCGTCGAGCTGTGGCTGCTGTCGTGGCTGCCCGGCCAGCAGACCAAGCCGCACGACCACGGCGGCGCGTCCGGTTCGTTCACCGTCCTGCAGGGTGAACTCGGCGAGGAGTACCGCTATCCCGGCGGCCCGATCCGGCGCCGCACGCACGCCGCCGGCCAGGGCCTCGGCTTCGGCGCCGGCCGCGCCCACCGGGTCACCGGCCTCGGCGACCAGCCGGCGGCCAGCGTCCACGCGTATTCGCCGCCGCTGGTGGCGACGCGGGAGTACGACTCGCTCGCCGACGTTCCGGCGGAAATCCCGCCGCTGCCCGCTATCGTCCGGTCATGAGCGCTGTCGATTCCCTGCTGGCCTCCGCGCGGTCCGGCCTGGACCGGGTGACGCCCGTCCGGGCCCGCGAACTCCAGGAGGCGGGGGCGCTGCTGGTCGACATCCGGCCGCTGGCGAACCGCGCGGCCGAGGGCGAGATCCCGGACGCGGTGATCGTCGAGCGGATCCACCTGGAGTGGCGGCTGGCGCCGGACAGCGAATGGCGGCTGCCCGCGGTGACGCCGGACACGACGGTGGTCGTGGTGTGCAACGAGGGGTATTCGTCGAGCCTGGCGGCGGCCGACCTGCAACGGCTGGGGCTGGCCGCCGCGACCGACCTCGAGGGCGGGTTCCGCGCCTGGGCCGCCGCCGGCCTGCCCGTGCAGGCCGGCGGGAGCCCGGCGGTGCCTTAGCAGCCCCCGTTTTCCACGCTACCGAGGAGCACCGACAGTTTTGCCTCAGCCGGCGAGCGCCGGGGCGACGTGCTTGGTGAACAGGTCGATGCCGGAGCGGTCGTACGCGGCTTCCGCGAAGTTCAGGATCGCGTACGACATCCCCCGCTTGCCCAGGGCGGCGAGGTACTCGGCGACCTGCTCCGGCGTGCCGGCCGTCGGACCGCTCGCGAAGGTGGCGACCGCCCGCTCGGCGTCTTCGGCCGGGACGTACTTCTCGTAGTGTGCCTTCAGCCAGGCCTGCTTCTCCCGGACGTCGTTTTCCGTCTCGCCGAGGACGACGCTGAGGTTGCCCGAGCGCACGATGGCGTCGAAGTCGGTGCCGACGTCCTTGCAGTGCGCCGCCAGGATCTCCGACTTGCGCGTGAACATCTCCGGCTCGGGATAGAAGTTGGTGTACTTCGCGTACTTCGCCGCGATTCGCAGCGTCTTCTTCTCCCCGCCGCCGGCGATCCACAGCGGGAGGCCGCCCTCCTGCAGGGGAAGCGGCCGGAGGATCGCCCCGTCCGTCCGATAGTGCTTGCCGTCCAATGTGGACTTGCCGGTGGTCCAGAGGTCGCGCATGATCTGCACGCCTTCGTCGAGCTGGCCGAGCCGCTCACCGGCGGACGGGAAGCCGTAGCCGTAGGCCCGCCACTCGTGCTCGTACCAGCCGGCGCCGATGCCCATTTCGACCCGGCCACCCGAGATGAGGTCGGCGGTGGCGGCGACCTTCGCCAGGTAGGCGGGGTTGCGGTAGCCCATGCAGGTGCACATCTGCCCGAGCCGGATGGTGTCGGTCGCGGCGGCGAACGCCGAGATCAGCGACCACGCCTCGTGCGTGGCCTCCTCGGTCGGCACGGGCACGGTGTGGAAGTGGTCGTAGACCCAGATCGATTCGAAGGGGCCGGCCTCCGCGTGTTTCGCGAGGCCGAGCATGGTCTGCCAGTGGTCCGCGGGGTCGATGCCGGCCAGGTCGAGCCGCCAGCCCTGCGGGACGAACATTCCGAAGCGCATGCCTACAACTTAACCCGGCTCCCGGGCCGGTGCGGCGTGATTTAGGGGCTGGAGCAGCTCCAGCCCAGGGGCCGGTTCACGACTCGGACAGGTGGTCGTAAACGGCGTCGCTGAGGTCCTGGACCCGCTGGTAGAACACGGGCACGTCGACGACCGCCCGCGGATCCAGGCCGGCGAGCAGCGGCCGGGGCTGGACCGGCGCCTCCCGGGCGGCGACCGGTGCGTGGCGCGGTCCGGCCAGGAACACGTCGATGCTGTGGGAAGCGAGCAGGGTGAACCACTCGCCGGGAGCCGAAAGAATGCGTTCCGGGCGATCCGGTCGCGCGGACCGGGCTGCAGGAACTGGGGGCGCTCGCCCCGCCGGCACCGCACCGGATCCCGCCGCGCCACCCGGATCCGGTGGTACCGCCGCCGTACTGGTGACCTCAGGCCAGGACGACCCGCGCCAGCTCCGCCGGGGTCGCCAGCAACCCGTGCTTCGGCAGGACCCGGACCGTGTAGCCGATCGATCCCGGTCGGGGCAGCTTCACCCGGGCCGCGAACGCGCCGATGCCGTCCGCGGTCATCGCGACCGTCACCGGGTCGCGCAGCTCGTCGTCGTCGCCCACCCGGCCCACCACCGCCTGGATGTCCACTTCGGACGGATCGAGGGCGGCCAGGTCGATCCGGGCGCGGATCGTCACCTCCGTGCCGACCACCAGCGGCTCGGTCGCCGCCACCAGCAGCTCCGAGTCGAAGATGCGGACGCGCGGCCACGACACCTCGAGCTTCGTGCGGTAGTCCGCCAGCGACAGCGCGCCCCGGTAGCCGTCGCCCGTGGCCGCCGCCACCGTGCGGGACGCCGGGAGGTAGCCGTTGTCGACGTACTCGCGGACCATCCGGGACGCCTGCACGCGCGGGCCGAGCGTTTCCAGCGTGTGCCACACCATCGACAGCCAGCCGGTCGGGACGTCGTCGGCCGGGCGGTCGTAGAACAGCGGCGCGATCTGCTGGCCCAGCAGCTCGTACAGCGCCGCCGCCTCCAGGTCGTCGCGGCGCAGGGGGTCCGTGACGCCGTCGGCCGTCGGGATGGCCCAGCCGTTGCTGCCGTCGTAGCACTCGTCCCACCAGCCGTCGCGGATCGACAGGTTGAGCCCGCCGTTCAGCGCCGACTTCATGCCCGACGTCCCGCACGCCTCCAGGGGCCGCACCGGGTTGTTCAGCCAGACGTCGCAGCCGCGGTACAGGTAGCGGGCCATCGACATGTCGTAGTCCGGGAGGAAGACGATCCGGTGCCGGACGTCCGCGCCGTCGACGAACCGGACGATCTGCTGGATCAGCTGCTTGCCGTTCTCGTCGGCCGGGTGCGACTTGCCCGCGACGACGACCTGGATCGGCCGCTCCTCGTGCAGCAGCAGCGTCCGCAGCCGCTCGGGGTCGCGCAGCATCAGCGTCAGCCGCTTGTACGTCGGAACGCGGCGGGCGAACCCGACGGTCAGCACGTCCGGGTCGAACACCGAGTCCACCCAGCCCAGCTCCAGCGGCGACGCCCCGCGCTGCAGCCAGGCCGCCCGGACCCGGCGCCGGACCTCGTGCACCAGCTTCTCGCGCAGGTCGCGCCGCAGGCCCCACAGCCGGGCGTCGGACACTCCGTCCCGCAGCGGGCCCTCGCCGACGTCGAGCCCCCACTCGCGGCCGAGCAGCGTGCTCAGCTCGCGCGCCACCCAGGTCGGGCCGTGGACGCCGTTGGTCACCGACGAGATCGGCACCTCGTCGTGGTCGAACCCGGGCCACAGCCGCGAGAACATCTTCCGGGTGACGCGTCCGTGCAGCTGGGACACGCCGTTCGCGCGCTGCGCCAGCCGCAGGCCCATGTGCGCCATGTTGAACAGGCCGGGGTTGTCCTCGGCGCCGAGCGCGAGCACGCGGCGCGGGTCGATGTCCGGGACGAGCCTGCCGTCGGCGAAGTAGCGCTGGACCAGGTCCACCGGGAACCGGTCGATGCCCGCGCTGACCGGCGTGTGCGTGGTGAACAGCGTCCCGGCGCGGACGGCGGGCATGGCCTCGTCGAACGCGAGGCCGTCGGCCTGGACGATCTCGCGGGCGCGTTCGAGGCCGAGGAACCCCGCGTGTCCCTCGTTCGTGTGGAACACCATCGGCTGCGGGTGCCCGGTCAGCTCGCAGTACTTGCGCACCGCGCGGAACCCGCCGATGCCGGCCAGGATCTCCTGCCGCAGCCGGTGGTCGGCGTCGCCGCCGTAGAGCCGGTCGGTGACGCCGCGCAGGTCCTCGTCGTTGGCCTCGGTGTCGGTGTCGAGCAGCAGCAGCGGGACGCGCCCGACGCGGGCCTGCCAGATCTGCGCGCACAGCTCGCGCCCGCCCGGCATGGCGACGCCGATCAGCACCGGTCTCCCGCCGGCGGTCAGCAGCTCCAGCGGGAAGGCGTTCGGGTCGATCACCGGGTAGTGCTCGACCTGCCAGCCGTCGAGCGACAGCGACTGCCGGAAGTAGCCGTTACGGTAGAGCAGCCCGACGCCGACCATCGGCACGCCCAGGTCGGACGCGGCCTTGAGGTGGTCACCGGCCAGCACGCCGAGGCCGCCGGAGTAGTTCGGCAGCGCTTCGGTGACGCCGAACTCCATCGAGAAGTAGGCGACCGCGGCCGGCAGGTCGGCGTCCTCGCGGCGCTGGTACCA
The DNA here is from genome assembly GCF_040609695.1 of Amycolatopsis sp. NPDC004625. NCBI lineage: Bacteria > Bacillati > Actinomycetota > Actinomycetes > Pseudonocardiales > Pseudonocardiaceae > Amycolatopsis > Amycolatopsis sp. NPDC004625. Next base: position 79,228 of record NZ_JBEXKX010000001.1, on the reverse strand, counting down.
CCGCGGCTCGGACAGGTACTTCTCCAGGTCGCCGGCCGCTTCGCGGGCGCGGGCGAGGAAGTCGTCGTCGACCGCGAGCTCGTCGAGCCGGGCCGGCGGCAGCGCGGTGAGCATCCGCAGCGGGTCGCGCACGGCGTTGAACAGCTCGGCGTCCATCGACGCGAACAGGTCGCGGGTCGGTGGGTGCCACGTCCAGCGCAGGTTGGTGGCCAGCGCACCCAGGCCGGCGAGGGAGTCCGGGAGGCTGGCGCGGACGGTGAACCGGCGGACTGCACGCATGGGAAGCGACGATATCGGGCGACGGGCCGCGATGCGCAGGGAGTGAGGCTTATTCGGGCTAGGCCGCCGCGCCCCGCCTGCAGACCGCTGACCAGCGCGAAAGTCATGCGGCGGCCGACGGCTGAATAAGCCTCATCAAGTTCGGGGATTACCTGCACGCTCGGCGTATGCCCTGGGTAGGGTCCTGCGCGTCGGGTACCGGGTGGGCACGAGAGCGAGTTGGACAGATGAACCCAGGGGGAGGACGGCGCGCGCTGGTCGCGCTGCTGGCCGTCGCGGCGGTCGCCGTGAGCGGGTGCAACGACAAGGGCGGCGCGACCGGGGACCCGGCCAAGGACACCGGCGCCGGATCCGTGTCCGGGCTGCCGGTGACGCACTTCGAGAGCGGGCTCAAGCCGAACGCGCCGTCGCCGGACCTGAACGTCCGCAACGCCGACGGCGGCGACGACGACAAGCTCGCCACCGCCGCGATCGCCGACGTCCAGGCGTACTGGGGCGAGATGCTCCCGGCGAACTTCGGGCAGCAGTTCGAGCCGGTGAAGTCGCTGCTGTCCTACGACGCGCAGACCGACACCGAGGAGACCGGCTGCGGCAGCGTCAAGAAGCTCGTGAACGCGTTCTACTGCCCGGTCGACGACTCGGTGGCCTGGGACCGCGGCGTGCTGCTGCCGATGCTGCGCCAGCGGTTCGGCCCGATGTCGGTGGTCGTGGTGCTCGCGCACGAGTTCGGCCACGCCGTCCAGTACCGGCTCGGCGACAAGGCCGGGGTGAGCAAGAGCACCCCGACCGTGGTCAAGGAGCAGCAGGCCGACTGCTTCGCCGGCGGCTACTTCCGCTGGGTCGCCGAGGACAAGAGCAAGTTCTACCGGGTGTCGACGTCCGAGGGCCTGAACCAGGTGATGGCGTCGATGTTCCTGATCCGCGACCAGGCCGGCACCAGCGCCGCCGACAAGGGCGCGCACGGCACGGCGTTCGACCGCACCTACGCGTTCCAGGCCGGGTTCGAGAAGGGCCCGAAGGAGTGCGCCGGGATGACCGCGGAGAACGTCAAGGCGCGGCTCACCGAGCGCCCGTTCGACAAGGGCGACAAGGGCAAGGGCGACGCGAAGTTCACCGGCCAGGCCGTCGAGCTGCTGAAGAAGAGCCTCGACGAGGCCTTCAAGGGCGCCGGGGTGGCCGCGCCGGAGATCACCGACGGCGGCAGCTGCCAGACCACGCCGCCGGCGTCCTACTGCCCGGGCGACAACACCGTCAGCATCGACATGGCCAAGCTGGCCCAGCTCGCCCAGCCGATCGACCGCGAGGCCGAGATGAAGGGCCAGGACCCGGGCGGCATGGGCGACTTCGCGGCGTTCTCGGAGGTCGCGTCGCGGTACGCGCTGGGCATCCAGAAGGGCGTCGGCGCGTCGATCGACAACGCGAACGCGGGCCTGCGCACGGCGTGCCTGGTCGGCGCGTGGGCGGCGTTCACGAACCGCCCGGGCGACCTGCGGCTGTCGGCCGGTGACCTCGACGAGGCCATCGCGGACCTGCTGCAGCCGGAGAGCCTCGTCTCGGCGGACGTCAACGGGAAGCGCCCGGACAGCGGTTTCGACCGGGTCGAGGCGCTGCGCCGCGGGTACCTCGAGGGCTCGTCGGTCTGCTCGAAGTCGTACGCCTGATCTTGGTCACGAGAAGGCCCCCACCCGCGCGGGTGGGGGCCTTCTCGTGTCTAGAAGAGGGCGCTCGCGAGGTCGCGGCGGGCCTTCATCACCCGGTCGTCGGCCGGGTCGAAGAGGTCGAACAGGGCGACCAGGTGCTCGCGGACCTTGTTGCGGTCCTCGCCCGCCGTGCGGCGGACGGTGTCGATCAGGCGCTTGAAGCCGGCCTCGACGTCGTTGGCCGCGATGTCGAGGTCGGCCGCGTCGAGCTGGGCCGACAGGTCGGCCGGGTCGGCGTCCGCCTTCGCGCGGGCGTCCGGGTCGGCGCTTTCGGCGCGGGCGGTGAACTTGACCTGGGCCAGGGCGTTCTTGGCCAGCTCGTTCGCCGGTTCGACGTCGAGGATGCGCTCGTAGGCGGCCTGGGCGGCGGCGAAGTCGCCCCGCTCGAAGGCGTCCTCGGCCTCGGTGAAGCGCGGGTCCTCGGGCTCCTCGACCGGGCCGCCCGCCGCCGCTTCGGCGTCGCGGATGCCCGGCAGCTTGTCGCGCAGGGCGTCCAGGAGCGCGTTGATCCACTTGCGGATCTCGGGCTCGGGCAGCGCGCCGGAGAAGGCGTCCACCGGCTGGCCGCCGGCGATGGCGACGATGGTCGGGATGGACTGCGCGCCGAACAGCTGCGCGATCCGCGGGTTCGCGTCGACGTCGACCTTCGCGACGACCCACGCCCCGCCGGACTCGGCGGCCATCCGCTCCAGCACCGGGGACAGCTGCTTGCACGGGCCGCACCACTCGGCCCACAGGTCGACGACCACGAGCTGGTGCAGGGACCGCTCCACGACCTCGGCCTGGAAGGTGGCCTCGGTGACATCGATCACGGCCTCACCCGACGCGGCCCGCGGCGGCCCGTCGCCACCGGCCGGGCCGGCCGACGGGGCCGGCTGCCGCTGCGCCGCATCGGCGCGGGCCTTGAGCGCGGACAGGTCGACCGCGCCGGAAAGGGCGGCGGACAGGGCCGCTGACTTCGCTGCAGATCCGCGTGGTTGTGTCACGGTTCCATCCTGGCACGCGCGCCGGAGAAGTTTCACGGGTGCCCGGCCCGTCCGCCTGGCAGGACGGCCCGCCTCGACGCTTGCCCGGGTTCGGGCCTCCGGCCCCCGGTGTCCAGCTTACCGAGCGGCACCGACGATTCCGGAGCGCGCGCGCAGCGCTCCGCGCACTGTCGGTGGTCACCGGTAGCGTGAAAACGGGGGCTGCTCACACGCCCGCGCCGGGGTTTCCGCACTCCGCACGGCCCGTCCGCTTGGCAGGACGGCACCGCTGGGGCAGGCTCGGCCGGGTGCACATCCGGCGTGACGTGAAGGTGGGCCTGTCGATCACGGCCGCCGTCGTCTGGATCGGGGCGGTGACGCTGCTCATCGTGCACGAACCCGATCCCGGCGCCGCCTCGCCGGGCGAGCTGCGGGACAAGCTCGCCTCCGCGCTTTCCGGCCACGACGCGGACGCCTTCGCCGACCTCCTCGACTACCCGGGCTCGGGCGGCGGCGACTTCGCCAAGGACTACGTCTCCGTGCTGGCCGGCCGGGGTGTCCACGACGTGCACGTGGACCTGGGCCCGGACGCGGCGGCCCCGACCCGCGCGACGGTCTCCGGCGCCCTCGGCGACGGCAAGGCGTTCAGCTACCCGCTGACGGTGACGAGCGAAGACGGCCGCTGGACGGTCGCCTTCACCCCGCCCCTCCCCTGACCCGCTCGTGAGTGGTAAGGCGAGTTCTAACTCGCCTTACCACTCACGAGGATTCGCGCAGGTGGGCTTCGATGCGGTCGACCTTGGCTTCCAGCTGGCCCGAGAAGCCCGGCCGGATGTCCGCCTTCAGGACCAGGCTGACCCGGGCCGAGCCCTCGCCCGCGGCCTCGACCGCGCGCTTGACCACGTCCATCACCTCGTCCCAGGACTCGCCCTCGATGTTCGTGAACATCGCGTTGGTCGAGTTGGGCAGGCCCGAATCGCGGACGACCTTCACCGCGCGGGCCACGGCTTCACTCACCCCGCCGTCGGGGTCCCCGCCGGACGGGCTCACGCTGAACGCGACGATCATGCTCGGAAGTCCCTTCTTCGGTGGTCATTTCCGCCAGTCGTGCGACACCCGCCGGTACCCGCTGGTAACTTCGCGTGTCATGAACCGTCCGCTGCCGTTCGACCCGATCGCCCGCGCGGCCCGGATCTGGGAGGACCGGATCGGGCCCTCCGGGACCATGGCCGCGGTGACCGGGGTGATGCGGGTCCAGCAGATCATCCAGTCCGCGGTGGACGGCGCGCTCAAGCCGCACGGCCTCACCTTCGCCCGGTACGAAGCGCTGGTGCTGCTCACCTTCGCCCGCAGCGCCAGCCTGCCGATGCGGGTGATGGGCGAGCGGCTCCAGCTGCACCCCACCAGTGTCACCAACATAGTCGACCGCCTGGAGCGCGACGGGCTCGTGAAGCGCGTGCCGCACCCCACGGACCGCCGCACGACGCTGGTGGAGATCACCGACGAGGGCCGCAAGCGCCGCGAGGCCGCGACCGAAGCCGTCACCGCCATCGACTTCGGGCTCAGCGGGCTGACCGAACGGCAGACCGAGCAGCTGACCGACCTGCTGACCAAGGTCCGCCGCGCCGCCGGGGACTTCAGCGAGTAAGCGGGCCGCTCCGGACCGTCCACAAGAGAAAAGGCCCGCGCCGGAAGCGCGGGCCTTTCTCACGTGCTGGGAATCAGGCGGCGACGGGTTCCTTCACCCGGAACAGGCCGACCCCGCCGTGGGACAGCCGCTGCGGGCCGTCGAGCTTGCCGTTGCGCAGCGCCCACTTCTCGAACAGCCAGGTGAACAGCGGCGGGATGCTGGCCAGCAGGGCCAGGACCAGCGTCTTCGGGCGCCAGCCGAGCGGCTTCGCCACGGACAGGGAGACGACCACGTAGAGGACGAAGATCACGCCGTGCACCATGCCGATGACGGGCACGCCGCCCTCGCCGGAAGAGTGGACGACGTACTTGAGGAACATCCCGACCAGCAGCGCGGCCCAGGACAGGGCTTCGGCTACTGCGGCCACGCGGAACACGAGAGCGGCCTTGCTGGACACTGCTTCCTCCTGTGGGGTCTCACCACGTTGGTACTGGCACACGCTGTAGGGCACAGAAAAACGCCCGACACACCGTCCAAGGCGGACTTGCCCTGTACGTCAACGGCGCTGTCGGACGTGCTGGTACCCAGTGTGAGGCGTGACGGCCCTCACGGGAACACCGGGGCCCGTGACCCTGCTCACGGCCGTGGTCCACTGTGGTCTGGACCACGGCCGTGGGCGGGCGTTGTCTACTCCCCGCAGGGCGAAACCGGGGCGGACGAAGGTGATGTCCCCCACGTCGCCGCGGCGGCGTCCCCGGTCAGGCGGAAGTCGAGCGTCGTCCCGCGCTTCAGCTGGTCCACGTTGACGTACACGTGGTCACTGGCCCGCGAATCGACGCGCAGGCTCGAAATGCTCTGCAGCTTCGAGCCGTCCGCGCCCGGCGCCTTGATGGTGATGTCGCGCCCGTTCTCCAGGTGGAGGACGGACTTCGCGAACCGGGGCGCGTTGAGCACGAAGTTCCCAGTCCCCGGGACAGCGGGATACAGGCCCAGCGCGCTGAAGACGTACCACGCCGACATGGTGCCGAGGTCGTCGTTCCCGGTGACGCCGTTGGGCGCGTTGGTGAACAGCGTGTGCGCCGCCCGCACGACCGTCGACGTCTTCGCCGGCTGCCCGGTGAGCGCGTATATCCACGGCGAGTGCAGGTCCGGCTCGTTGTTCGGGTTGTAGCGGAACTGGTCGTAGTAGTCGTACGGGCCGACGACCCAGTTCTCGCGCACCGCCGTCGCCGGATCCTTCACCAGTTCGTCGTAGGCGAAGAAGTCGTCGAGGCGCTTTCCCGTCGCCGCCGGGCCGCCCATCCGCTGCACCAGGCCGGGCACGTCCTGCTGGACGAGCCACTGGTACTGCCAGGCCGTGCCCTCGTGGAAGCCGTCCTGGCTCTGCGGGCTGTACGGCTTGTCGGCCGGGGAGAACCACGCGCCGCCGAGGATCTTCGGCCGGAAGAAGCCGGTGAAGCCGCGGTCGGTCTGCGATTCGTCCCACAGCGTCCGGTAGGTCCGGCCCTTCTCCTTCAACGCGGCGGCGTCGGCCTTCTTGCCGAGCGCGGCCGCCATGACCGACAGCGAACAGTCACCGAGCGCGTACTCCAGGGTGGCCGAAGCGCCGTGGTTCGGGTCGGTGTCCTGCCCCTTCTTCGGGAAGTCCGGGTCGTACTGGACGAACCCGTCCCGCTGGTAGCTCGCGTTGCCCGAGCGCCCCTGGAACGGCGACGCCGCGGGCGGGATTTCACGCGAGTTCTGCAGCAGCGCCTGGTAGGCGTGCACTTCCTCGCCGGACAGCGCGCCGAACCGCCACAGGTCGACCAGGAACGGCGTGACCGGGTCACCGGTCATCGTGTTCGTCTCCTGGCTCGCGTACGCCCACCGCGGCAGCCAGCCGCCCTGGTCGTGGATGGCCAGGATGCTCTTGGCGATGTCCTTCGCGCGGCTGGGCCGCAGCAGCGCCAGGAGCTGGTTCTGCGAGCGGTAGGTGTCCCACAACGAGAAGAAGTCGTAGTACGTCCAGCCGATCGCGCGGTGGACCTTCTTGTCGAAGCCGTAGTAGCGGCCGTCGGCGTCGTTCGCCGTCAGCGGCTGCAGCAGCGCGTGGTACAGCGAGGTGAAGAACACCGTGCGGTCGTCCGGCGTGCCACCCTTGATGTCCACTGTGGACAGCTCACGCCGCCAGGTGCGCTGGACGTCGGCCTTGGCCGCGTCGAACGACCGGATGCGCTCCGAGGCCAGGTTCAGCCGGGCACCGGCGGCGTCGACCTGGGAGATCGCCGTGGTCGCGGTGACCTGGCCGCCGCCGGCGAAGGTCAGCCACGCGCCGCGCAGGCCCGCACCGCCTTCCGACGTGCGGGAGCCGGGCGTGCCACCGGACGGCGACCACGTGCCGAACGTCTTGAACGGCTTGTCGAACTTCGTCGTGAAGTACGTCGTGTAGGCCTTGCCGCCGCAGAACGCCTGCGACTCCACGGTTCCCTCGACGGTCCGGTCGTCGACGACCCGGACGCTGCTGCCGGTCACCGGTTCCTTGTCGTTCGCCTGCCCGACGTTGACGAAGACGTTGGCGTCACCCGGCTTCGCGAAGGTGTACCGCTCGACACCCGCCCGCGTGGCGGCCGTCGTCTCGACGTCGACACCGCCGTAGCCGGTCAGGTGCACCTTGTAGTAGCCGGGCTTGCCGACTTCGCCGTCGTGGGTGAACGGCGAGGCGTACTGCTTCTGGTCGAAAGTGGACGCTTTCGCCGTGTCGAACGCCTTGCCCGGGCCCACTTCCCCGGTCGTCGGCAGCGTCGAGACGAGGCCGCCCTGTTCCCAGCAGCCCGCGCCGGACAGGAAGAAGTGCCCGAAGCCGCGGATGGCGGTGTCGGTGTAGCGGTAACCGGCGTAGTGCGAGGTGATCGGGCTGACCTGCGTCATCCCGAACGGCGCGGAGGCACCCGGGAACGTGTTGCCTTCGTCCTGCGTGCCGATGAACGTGTTGACGGCGTCGAGGGCGTCCCCGCCGGCCGCGGCGGCGACGGTGGGGGTGACCACCGTCGCCGCCGCGGCGAGCGTCAGGACGCCCGCCAGGAACTTGCCCGTCATGCGCCGATCCCGATGGCGAACACGTGCAGCGCACCGCCGCTGACGTTGCCCGGCAGCGTCACGCTCGCCACGGTCTTGCCCGCGTCGAGGGTGATCGGGTTCGTGCCGAACACCATCGTGCGGATCTGCTGCGGGTCGCCGCCCGAGGCGTTGCGGTACGGCGTGGACAGCACGATCCGGTTGCCGAACGCCGGCTGCGCGCCGCCGCCGCCGAGCGTCCAGTCGGAGAACCCGACGGTGGCGGTCGACTTGCTGCCGTCGGTGTAGGTGACGGTGAGCGTGCCGGACGCGTTGCCGTTGGACGCCGAGCCGAGCAGCGCGAGCCGCCCGGAGCCGCTGACGTTCACCGTCTGGCCCGAAGCGATCACGTTGTCCGGGTCCCCGGCCGGGAACGACGGCCAGGTGAACTTGAGCCCGTCACTGGTGACGGTCGCACCCGGCGCGGCCCCGGCCGCGGCCAGCGCGTCGGCCGAGTAGCTCCAGCCGCCGCCGTCGAAGTTCGCCGCGGCGGGCTTGGCGTCCGGCGAGATGCCGGCGTTGTTCACCGTCGCCAGCCAGCTGTTCGGCTGCGCGACGAGCACGGTCAGCACCGCCTGCGACGACGCCAGGCCGGGCGCGGAGAACGTCACCGGGATGCGCCGGGCCCCGTCGGCCAGCCCCGCGGGCACCGACACCGTGAGCTCGGCCTGCGCTTTGCCCGCGGCGGGCACCGCGATGCTGCCGGTCGCCGGGGTCAGCGTGATGCCGTCGACACTGGCCGCGGAGTACGTCCAGTTCCGCGCGGTACCCGAAAGGTCCTGGACACCCACCGAAACCGTGGACGTCGACCCCGCCGGGGTCACCGCCCGCGCCGGGTTGACGAACGACAGGCTCGGCTTCTCCTGGTCGCGGAAGGACGGCGGGGCGTCGGCCGCCGCACTGCCCCACGCGGTCGGGGTCGCCGACAGCGTGTAGTCCAGGTTCCCGCCGGTCGAAACGAGCGCCTCCGGCATCCACGCCTTCGCCGCGTCGCCGCCGTTGACCTTCAAGCCCGCGATGTAGTCACCGGTGCCCGACGAAGTCACCGTGACCTTCTTGCCCGCACCCGTCGTCAGCACGGCCTTCGGGAACAGCGGCGTGTTGAGGACGAACTCGGCGCGGCCCGGGATCTCCGGGTAGATGCCGAGGGCGGCCCAGACGTACCAGGACGACATCTGGCCGAGGTCGTCGTTGCCGATCAGCCCTTCCGGACGCGGGTTGTAGAGCTCGTTCATCGACCGCCGGACGATCGACTGCGTCTTGGCCGGCGCACCCGCGTAGGAGTAGACCCACGGGGCGTTCGAGTTCGGCTCGTTGCCCATGAACGCGTACGGCAGCTGCGTTCCCGCGTTGAGCTGGGTGAAGAAGGTGTCCAACCGCGACTGGACGGCGGTGTTGCCGCCGAACGCCGTGACGAGGCCGCCGAGGTCGTAGGGCACCATCCAGTCGTACTGGGCGCCGTTGCCCTCGACCCAGCCCTGCGAGCTGGCCGGGTTGTAGGTGCCGGCGAAGGAGCCGTCGGCGTTGCGCGGCTGCAGGTGGCCGGTGCCCGGGTTGTAGAGGTTCTGCCAGTTCTGCGCGCGCTTCATGAACGTCGTGTACGTCGCGGAGTCGCCGAGCCGCTTGGCGAACTGGGCGATGGCGAAGTCCGCGCTCGTGTATTCGAGCGTGTCCGCGCCCGCGCCCGGGACGTACCCGAGGTTCTGGTAGTCCTCGAGACCGGGGCGTTCGGTGTAGCCCTGGGTCGGCTGGGTGGCGCCCTTGATCATGAGCAGCAACGCCTTCTGGGCGTCGAAGTCCCGCGCCCCGAACGCGTACGCGCTGGAGACGATGATGTGGTACGGGTCGCCGTTCATCACGCCGGTGTAGTCGTTGGCGACCGTCCAGCGGTCCCACGAGCCGCCCTGCTCGGCGTAGGCCATCATCGACCGGACGATGTCCGACGTCTCCTTCGGCGCGATCGTCGCCAGCAGCGGGATCTCCGAGCGGTAGATGTCCCAGCCGGAGAAGTTCGTGTACGTCGCGTGGCCCCTGTCGGCCGTGTGGATCCGCCCGTCGAAGCCGGGGTACTGGCCGTTGACGTCGGAGAACACGTTCGGCTGGATCAGCGAGTGGTACAGCGAGGTGTAGAAGGTGGTCTGGTCGGCGTCCGAGCCGCCGGTGACGGCGATCTTGCCGAGCTGCGCGTTCCACGCCTTGCGCGCGTTCGCGGCCACGGTGTCGAACGACTTCCCGGTGTTCTCCGCCTTGAGGTTGGCCTTCGCGCCGTCGACGGACACAAAGGACAGTCCGACCTGGACGTTCACCTGGGCGCCGTTGAGGTTGGCGAAGGTGACGTACCCGCCGCTGCCCGGGCCGCTGACGGTGGTGTTCTGCGGCGCCGCCTTGGCCGGGCGCGCGATCGAGGCGTCGACGCCGTTGGGCTGCGCCACCTTCGCCTTCGCCCCGCCGGTCTCGGCGGCCTTGTTCGGCGTCACGGCGCCGTTCTTCCAGGTGCCGATCGACGCGAACGGCGTGTCGAACTTCGCCGAGAAGTAGACGCGGTAGCTGTTGCGCGCGCCGCAGAAGCGGCCGCTGGTCGCCCACCCGCTGATGGTGTCCTTGCCGATGGTGATCGACGCGTCGTCGGTGCCGTTGACCGAGCCGGACGTGTTGACCAGCAGCGTCGACGACGCACCGGCCGGGTAGGTCAGGCGCGCGGACCCGGTGCGCTGGGTCGCGCTGAGCTCGACCTTCGCGCCGCTGTCGAGGGTGACGTCGTAGGCGCCCGCGGTCGCGTGTTCGTTGGTGTGCGAGAACTTCGACGTGTAGTGGGCCGGGTCGGTCGCCGGGGACGTCGTCACCTCACCGACGTACGGGATGAACGGGATGTCCTGGTAGGTCGAACAACCGGCGCCGGACAGGTGCGTCAGGCTGAACCCGGTCAGCGCGTTGTCGTCGTAGAAGTAGCCGCCCGGCTGGGACTTCACCGTGTCCGGGCTCCACTGGACCATGCCGAACGGGGCCACCGCGCCCGGGAACGTGTTGCCGGCACCGCCCCCGGTGCCGTGGTCGGCCCCGCCGGGCCGGGTGCCCACGAAGGGGTTCACCCACTTCGCGTAATCCGTGCTGGTAGCGGCGGCAGCGGGAACAGCGGGAGCCACCGCTGCGGTCACCGCCAGTGTCAGGAAAGCTAAACCGGCTCTGAAGCGCGCTCGCGCCATGGCCATCGCCTCTCCACGTCGTCAGCGCGACCGAAATGACAACCTTGTCGCGCAGTCGGTCGAACCGGGCCACCTTGGGCAGCGGCTCACCGGACAGTCAAGGGATCCGTCAAGTCCTGTCCACTTCGGGACAGCGTGATCAGCCGTCTGCTCTACGACTTCGGTAGCCGAATCGGCACAATCCGCGCCCGCACCGTTGACAAGCCACCGGGTCTTGGCGTTCAATCCCGGACACTATGACAACGTTGTCTCCTGCGGGCCGGGACTCCGGCGGCAACACGCGCACCGCGAGCAGGCGGGCCACGATGAGCGACGTGGCCCGGCTGGCCGGCGTGAGCATCAAGACCGTCTCGCGCGTGGTCAACGACGAACCCGCCGTGCACCCGGACACCGCCGAGCGGGTCATGGCGGCCATCGAGCAGCTGGGCTTCCGGCGCAACCTGGGCGCGCGCAACCTGCGCCGCGGGTCCACGACCGGCACCATCGGGCTGATCGTCGAAGACGTCGGCAACCCCTTCTACTCCGAGCTGAACCGCGCGGTCGAGCGGATCGCGACGTCGTTCGGCCGCCAGGTGCTCACCGGTTCCTCCGAGGAGAACTCCGACCGCGAGCGCGAGCTCGTGCTGGAGTTCTGCGCGCGGCGGGTGGACGGCATCCTCGTCGTCCCGGCCGGCCTGCAGCACGGCTACCTGGTGCCGGAGATGCGCGCGGGCACGCCGGTGGTGTTCATCGACCGCCCGGCCGGCGACATCGTGGCCGACACCGTGCTGGTCGACAACCTCGGCGGCACCATCGAAGCGGTCACGCACCTGGCGCAGCACGGCCACCGCCGGATCGCCTTCCTCGGCGACAGCCCGGACATCTTCACCGCGGCCGAGCGCCTGCGCGGGTTCCGCGAGGGCTGCGTGCGCAACGGGATCTCCTACGACGAGTCGCTGGTCTCGATGGGGACGCCGACGCCGGACTCGGTCGGCGACGCCGTCAAGCGGCTGCTCGACGGCCCTGACGCGGCCACCGCGGTGATCGCCGGCAACAACCGGGTCGCCGTGCACCTGCTGCGCGCGCTGGCCCACGCCGAGCGGCGGCCGGCGATGGTCGGGTTCGACGACTTCGAGCTGGCGGACCTGCTGAACCCGCCGGTCACCGTGGTCGCCCACGACGTCAGCGCGCTGGGCCACGCCGCGGCCGAGCTGCTCTTCGCCCGCGTCCAAGGAGATCAGTCACCGCCGAGAAAGGTAGTCCTGCCCGTGCATCTCGTCGCCCGTGGTTCCGGTGAGGTCGCCCCGTGACCCTCGAACCGATCCGCCTCCCGGCCAACCAGCCGCCGCAGTTCTACCGCGGCGGCGACGCCATCGCGGCCCTGCGCGGTGCCTCGCCGGACAAGAAGTTCGGCCCGGAGGACTGGGTCGCCTCGGCGACCACGATGTTCGGCCAGGAGACCAACGGCCTCACCCGGCTCCCCGACGGCGCCTGGCTGCGCGACGCCGTCGTGGCGAACCCGAACGGCTGGCTCGGCGCGAAGCACGTCGAAGCGCTCGGGACGTCGACCGGCCTGCTGGTCAAGCTGCTCGACGCGGGCCAGCGGCTGCCCGTGCACTTCCACCCGGACGACACCTTCGCCAAGCAGCACTTCGACTCCCACTTCGGCAAGACCGAGGCGTGGATCGTCGTGGGCACCTACGGCGACGACCCGCGCGTCTACCCGGGTTTCAAGGAGACGCTGTCCAAGGCGACGGTCTCCGAGTGGACGCGGGAGCAGGACGTGCCGTCGATGCTGGGCGCGCTCAACAGCATCCCGGTGTCGGCGGGTGACACCGTCTACATCCCGGCCGGGCTGCCGCACGCGATCGGCGAGGGCGTGTTCGTCGTCGAGCTGCAGCAGCCGACGGACTTCTCCCTCACCATCGAGTGGCGCGACTTCCTGGCGTCCCCGGAAAAGGGCCACCTCGGCCTGGGCTTCGACACCGCCATCGAGGCACTGGACACCTCCGGCTGGGACACCGAACGCCTCGAAACCATCATCAGGCGCACGGCGGGCGACACCGCCTCCACTGTGGACCTGCTGGCCAGCGGATCGGAGCGGTTCTTCCGAGCCGAGCAGCTGCGCACCGACAAGGTGACAACGTTGTCACTCGACCCGTCGTTCGCGGTTCTGGTGGTCCTCGACGGCGAAGGCACCCTGCGCACCGAGCACGGCGGCGAGTTCGCGCTGGCGAAGGGCGACACCTACGTCGTCCCGTTCGACGCCGGCCAGACCGAGCTGTCCGGCACGGCGACGGCGATCCGCTGCCGCCCGCCGGCGCCGGAAGAGAGGCACGGATGAGCGAAATCCTGCTGGACGCGATCGAGCTGACGAAGCACTACGGCTCGGTCGAAGCCCTGCGCGGCGCGTCGTTCCAGGCGCGCGCGGGCGAGGTGACGGCGCTGATCGGCGACAACGGCGCCGGCAAGTCGACGCTGGTCAAGTGCCTCTCCGGTGCGGAGCAGCCGACGTCGGGGAAGATCCTCCTGGACGAGAAGGAGGTCCACTTCGACTCGCCGACCACCGCGCGGCGCCTCGGCATCGAGACCGTCTACCAGGACCTCGCGGTCGCCCCGGAGCTCGACCCGGCGGCCAACCTGTTCCTCGGCCGCGAAATCCACCGCAAGGGCATCCTCGGCAAGCTCGGGATGCTCGACAAGAACGAGATGCGGCGGCGGGCGATCGAGGAGTTCCAGCGCCTCGGCGTGACGCTGCAGAGCACGGACGTCCCGATCGGCTCGCTGTCGGGCGGGCAACGGCAGAGCGTCGCCGTGGCGCGTTCGGTCGTGTGGGCGTCGAAGGTCGTGTTCATGGACGAGCCGACGGCCGCGCTCGGGGTCGTGCAGCGCGAGCGCGTGCTCGACGTCATCAAGAAGGTGCGCGACAAGGGCATCGCCGTGGTGCTGATCAGCCACAACATGCCCGAGGTGCTGTCGGTCGCCGACCGCGTCGAGGTGCTGCGGCTCGGCAAGCGGGTCGCCCGGTTCGCGGGCGCGGACACGAAGCTCGAAGACCTCGTCGCCGCGATGACCGGCGCCCTCGTGCAGGAGGAGGCGGCATGAGCGTGTCGACACCCGCGCAGAAGGACATCCAGGAGACACCCGAAGCCGGGTTCGGCAAGCGGCCGCTGGGCAAGCGGCTGGTCGAGGCCAACACGTTCTGGATCGGGCTGGTCCTGGTCGCGCTGGTCGTGCTGTTCAGCGCGATCGCGCCGGACAGCTTCCCGACGCTGTTCACCTTCCAGACGCTGTTCATCGAGTCCTCGGTCCTGCTCATCCTTTCGGTGGGCATGACGTTCGTGATCATCACCTCCGGCATCGACCTCTCGGTCGGCTCGGTGCTGATCCTCGCCGGCATGGTCGCGGGCAAGGTGATGGAGGCGATGTCCGGCGGGGACGCGTCGCAGGCGGGCTGGGGCGTGATCGCCGTCGGGCTCGTCGTCGCCGTCGTCACCGGCACGGTCTGGGGCGTGATCAACGGCGTCCTCGTCGCCGTGGCCAAGATCCCGGCGCTGATCGTCACCCTCGGCACGATGGGCGCCGCGCTGGCCACCGCCTACCTGCTCAACGGCGGTTCGGACCTGCGCACCGTGCCGGCGCAGCTCACCAAGACCCTGGGCTACGGCACGTCCTTCGGCATCGTGCCCAACCTGGTCATCGTGGCCATCGTGATCACCGTGATCGGCGCCTGGCTGCTGCGGACGACCAAGTTCGGGCGGTACACGTTCGCGGTCGGCTCCAACGCCGAGGGCGCGCGGCGCGCGGGCATCGGCGTCACCGCGCACCTGCTGAAGGTGTACACGCTGACCGGGTTCCTGGCCGGGATCGCCGGGTTCCTCTCGCTGGCCTACTACAACTCGACCACCATCTCCGGGCACACCACCGACAACCTCAACGCCATCGCCGCGGTCGTGCTGGGCGGGACGAGCCTCTTCGGCGGCGTCGGCACGATCCTGGGCACGGTGATCGGGGTGTTCATCCCCGCGGTGCTGCGCAAGGGCTTCAACATCATCCACGTCCAGGACTTCTGGCAGATGTTCATCGTCAGCTGGGTCCTGGTCGCCGCGGTCTGGTTCGACCAGCGCCGCCGCCGTCGCCGCAACTCCCGCTGAGTCCCCAAGTACGGTCCCCCGAGTACAACGAGGTGCTTATGAAACTGACCAAGACTCTCACCGCCATGGGTGCCGTGGTCTCCGCCGCCGCCCTGCTGTCCGCGTGCGGCTCCGGCACGGTCGGGCAGAGCGGGTCCGGCAGCTCGGCCCAGCCGGTCGGCGGCAAGAAGCTGGCGCTGATCCCGGGCGTGCAGGCCGAGCCGTTCTACATCTCGCTGCAGTGCGGCGCGGAAGCCGAGGCGAAGAAGCTCGGCTACGAGCTGACCACCCAGGCGCCGCAGAAGTTCGACGCTCCCCTGCAGACCCAGCTGGTCAACGCCCTCGGCGCGAACCCGCCGGCGGCACTGCTCATCGCCCCGACCGACGACACCGCGATGCTGGCGCCGATCCAGCAGGTCAAGGCGCGCGGCACGAAGATCGTCGAGGTCGACACCGCGCTGAAGGACACGAGCGTGGCCGCGTCGTCGATCTCCTCCGACAACGCCGCGGGCGGCAAGCTCGCCGCGCAGACGATGGCCAAGCTGGCCGGCGGCAAGAGCGGCTCGGTGCTGGTGCTCGACACGATCGCGGGCACGTCCACGACCGCCGCGCGCGCCAAGGGCTTCGAGGAGGAACTGAAGAACACGCCGAACCTGAAGTCGATCGGCGTCCAGTTCACCCAGAACGAGCCGGAGCAGGCCGCGGCCAAGGTGACGGCGGCGCTGTCGTCGACGCCCGACCTGATCGGCGTCTTCGCGACCAACCTCAACACCGGCGAGGGCGCGGCGACCGGCCTGCGCAACGCGGGCAAGGTCGGCGCGGTCAACCTGATCGGCTTCGACGCCAGCCCGTCCGAGGTCGAGGGCCTGAAGAACGGTCAGTACCAGGCCCTGATCGCCCAGGACCCGGCCTCGATCGGCACCCAGGGCGTCCAGCAGGCGGTCGCGGCCGTCGAGGGCAAGTCCGTGACGCGGAACCTCACCGCGCAGCTGCACTCGATCACCAAGGCGGACATGGACGCCAACTCCCAGTACTTCTACAAGCAGAGCTGCTGACCCGTCCGTCAGGGTCCTGCGGGCGGTGTGCGCACCGTCCGCAGGGTCCTGACCAGCGTGTTCACTGCTGGTGAACACCCCCTGCCGGTCACCGCGGTGGGAGAACCGCTCACCGCAGGACCGGTTCCCCCGCGCGGGTGGTACGCGTCACACTCACTTGCACATGCATCGGCACATGCATGCTCGCAGGGAGGGTGCGATGAGGTACCGGCCGGCCGTGCATCGCACGGTCTTCGCGGTCGACGTCGAGGGCTACGGCGACCAGCGCAGAACCACACCCGATCGCCTGTTGCTGCGCGCGGGGCTCTACCGCGCGCTGGACCGGGCGTTCGACGACGCCGGCGTCCCGTGGCGGGACTGCCGGCCCGAAGACTGCGGCGACGGCGTGTTCGTGCTCGCCCCGCCGGAGGTCCCGAAGGGACTCTTCGTGGAGTTCCTGCCGGCCGCGCTCGCCGTGGCGCTGCACCGGCACAACCGCACGCACGACCCCGGCGCCCGGATCCGGCTCCGGATGGCGCTGCACGCGGGCGAGATCGCCTACGACGACCACGGCGTCACCGCGCCGGCGATCAACCAGACGTTCCGCCTGCTGGAGGCGAAGCCGCTGAAGGAGGCGCTCAAGGCGTCACGCGGGGTGCTGGCGCTGATCACGTCGGCGTGGTTCTTCGACGAGGTCGTCCGGCACAGCGACGGGCTCGACCCGACGACGTTCCGGCCGGTGCCGGTGGCGGTCAAGGAGACCCGCACGACCGGCTGGATCTCGCTGCCGGACCGGCCGTACCCGGCGAACGCGAGCCTGCTGGGCGGCCTCACGTCGATCGACCACTACCGGACCTGGCGCCGCTTCCGCCGCCACGCCCAGGTGCTGGCCGACCGCGACGGACCCGCGTAGCCGTAGGATCTACTGCCCTGGACACCGCCGCCGAGGGGAGGCCCGATGACCGTGCACCTGCGCCCGGCGTCCCGCGCCGACCCGCTGCCGGTGCTGGCCGCGGCCCGCCGCGTCTCCGACAACCTGCGCGACGGCCTGTCCGGCACCCGCGCGCGCCGCGCCGCGCACGGCCTGCGCCGCCTCTTCGGCTTCCCCGGCCTCGGTCTCACCGACCTGTCCGGCTCGCTGCTGTGGTCGGGCCGGCCGGGGCCGGACGCGGTCGTCGCGTCGGTGCTCGACGGCGTCCTCCACACCGAAGAACCCGGCTCGGCGCCGGACGTCCTGGTGCTGCCGCTGCACGTCCACGACGAACTGGCCGGGGCGCTGCTGGTGGTCGGGGACGTCCGGGACGCGGTCGCGGCCCAGGCCGCCGACCTCGTGGTGCAGGCGCTGGAACGGTGGCGGCTCGAGGCGTCGGCCGAACAGGCGGCGCAGGCCGAGCTGCGCGCGTTGCGGGCGGAGATGTCGCCGCACTTCGTCTACAACGCGCTGACGGTCATCGCGTCACTGGTGCGTTCGGACCCCGACCGGGCCCGCGACCTCATGCTCGACTTCGCCGACTACACGCGCTACAGCCTGGCGCGCCACGGCGAGTACACCGTGGTCGCCGAGGAGTTCCGCGCGATCGAGACGTACCTGGCGCTGCAGCGGGCGGTGCTCGGCGAGCGGCTGCGCGTCCAGGTGCGGGTCGCGCCGGAGATCCTCGCCGTCGCGGTGCCGTACCTGGTGCTGGAGCCGTTGGTGGAGAACGCGATCCGGCACGGCATCGAGCCGCGGTCGGGCACCGGGCAGGTCCAGGTGCACGGGCAGGCGGAAGGGAACGACTGCGTGATCTTCGTCGAGGACGACGGGGTCGGCATGGACCCGAAGCGCGCGGCGGACATCCTGGCCGGGCGCATCGGCGAGGACGATGCCGCGGGCATGGGACTGGCCAATGTGGACAGACGGTTGCGGGACGTCTACGGCGCCTGGTACGGCCTGACCGTGGAGACCGAGGTCGGCGCGGGCACCCGGGTGGTCGTGCGGGTGCCGCGGTTCCAGCCGGGGGTGCTGCCGTGACTTCGCTTCGGGTACTGGCCGTCGACGACCTCCCGCCCGCCCTGGACGAGCTCTGCCGCATGCTGCGCGAAGCGCCCGAAGTCGGCGAAGTCGTCGGGGCGGGTGATGCGCTGAAGGCGTTGAAACTGCTTCAGGCGGATCGCTTCGACGCGGTGTTCCTCGACATCTCGATGCCGGGCCTCGACGGGCTCGAACTCGCGTCGCTGCTGGCGAAGCTGAGCGAGCCGCCGGTGATCGTGTTCGTCACGGCGCACGACGGCCACGCCGTGACGGCGTACGGCATCGGCGCGGTGGACTACCTGCTCAAGCCGGTCCGCACCGAACGGCTGTCGACGGCGCTGGCGAAGGTCATGCGGATGGCGACCCCGGCGTCGCGGCCGACGCCGGACGCGATGGCAGCGCTGCCGGTGGAGTCGGGCGGGCGGACGCGGTACGTCCGCCGTGACGACGTCCTGTTCGTGGAGGCCCACGGCGACTACGTCCGGCTGCACACGCGCGGCGGCGTCCACCTGGTGCGGATGCCGATCTCGCGGCTGGAGGAGTACTGGGAAGGAACCGGGTTCAGCCGGGTGCACCGCGGGTTCCTGGTGGCCGTCGGGGCGGTGCTGGAGCTGCGCAGCGACACCGCGGGCGGGCTGCTGGCCCACACCGAGGCGGGGGACGTCCCGGTGAGCCGCCGCCACGCGCGCGATCTGCGTGACCGGCTGCTGGAAGCGGCTCAGCGCGGCCAGCTCGGGTCCGATCCGCGATGAGCAGGATCCGCCGGGTCGCCGTCACCAGCCCGCAGACCCGCCTCGCCCACGCCCGGCGCCGGTCGCGCGGCCGCTGGCGCCAGCCGCGGCTCCCCGCGGGCGACACCCAGCGCGCCACCGCCCTCTACGCCGCCCAGCGCCGCCGCGGCATTCCCGCGCTGGTCCTGATGTTCACGCTGCTGCTCGGCCTCCCCGGCGTCTTCGCGCTCTTCCCGGCCCTGGACACCCTGCGGCTGCTGGGAATTCCGGTGTCCTGGCTGATGCTCGCGGTCCTCCCCTACCCCGCGATGGCCCTCCTGGCCCGCTGGCAGCTCCGGCGCGCCGAGCGGCTCGAGGACGAGTAGTGGGCATCGCGCTCGCCGTCGCGCCGGTCGTGCTCGTGACGCTGCTGATCGGCGTCCGCGGGGTCGCCGCCATGCGCACGACGTCGGACTTCCTGGTGGCGTCCCGCCGGATCTCGCCGCTGGTCAACTCGGCCGCCGTCTCCGGCGAATACCTGTCCGCCGCTTCCTTCCTCGGTGTCGCGGGGCTCGTCGTCAAGGACGGCATCGGGGCGCTGTGGTACCCGGTCGGTTTCACCGCCGGCTACATCGCGATGCTCGTGCTCGTCGCGGCGCCGATGCGGCGGTCCGGCGCGCTGACTGTCCCCGACTTCGCCGAAGCCCGGCTCAACTCCCCCGCGCTGCGCCGCCTGGCCGCCGTCGTCGTGCTGGTGATCGGCACGATCTACGTCGTCCCACAGTTCCGCACCGCCGGCCTGGTCCTCACGGCCGTCGGCGGCACGCCGTACTGGGTCGGCGTGGTGCTGGCCGGCGCCGCGGTCAGCGTCACCCTGGCGTTGGGCGGCATGCGCGCGGCGACGTACGTGCAGGCGTTCCAGTTCGTGCTGAAGCTGCTGCTGTTCCTGATCCCGGCGATCTGGCTGGTGCTGCAGGCCGGCGCGGTCAACCGGACCGACGCGCTCAACCCCGTCGAGTTCACCCACTTCGCCCGCGAGACCCCGGTGCGGTTCGACGTCGACGTCACGATGGAGATCCGCGAGCCGACCCCGGTGCGCCGCAACGGCGTCGTCGAGGTCCTGCCGCCGGGGGAATTCACCGCGCACAGCCAGGACGAGGTCGTGTTCGGCACGGGCGCGGCCGTCCCGGCGGTCCGCGGCGGCGCCGCGCTCGGCGGCCCCGACTGGCGCCGCCCGCTGCTCGACCTCGGCGACCAGGGCTACCCGCTGCTCGGCACCTGGGCCGTCCTCATCGCGACCATGCTCGGCACGATGGGCCTGCCGCACGTCCTGATGCGCTTCCACACCAGCCCGGACGGCCGGGCCGCGCGCCGCACCGCCGCGATCACCGTCGCGCTGCTCGGTGTCTTCTACCTCTTCCCCGGCGTCTACGGCGTGCTCGGGCGGGTGCTCGTTCCCGGGCTGTACCTCTCCGGCGCCACCGACACCGTGGTCGTCGCGCTGCCCTACCAGGTCGACCGCGGCTGGGCCGGCGACCTGTTCACGGCGTTGCTGACCGCGGGTGCGTTCGCCGCGTTCCTGGCGACGTCGCTGGGCCTGCTGCTGGTGATGTCGGGCGCGATCGCGCACGACCTCGTCCCCGGCGGCCTGCGGCGGCTGCGGATCGCGGTGTTCGGCGTCGCCGGGATCATGGTGCTGCTGGCGCTGCGCTCGGCCGAGCTCGACGCCGGAGTCCTGGTCACGTGGGGTTTCACGGTGGCCGCGTCGACGTTCTGCCCGCTGCTGGTGCTCGGCATCTGGTGGCCGCGGCTGACCGCGACCGGCGGGATCGCCGGGGTGCTGACCGGGCTGGTGGCGTCGTCCGGCTCGATCCTGTTCGCCCTCGCCGGGCCGCCGCTGCACGGCTGGGTGGCGATCCTGGTGCAGCAACCGGCACCCTGGTCGGTACCGCTGGCGTTCGGCGCAATGGCGCTGGTCTCGTTGCGGGGCAGGCCCCCCACTTGGTCGACGGCGGCGATGCTCCGCCTGCACCTGGACGAACCCCGCTCGACGGGACCGCGTGACCGTTCGTCAACCGTTCGTCGTCTGGCTCGGCTGTTGAACCGCTGAATCTTCACGAAGGACTCACACCTCCCTACGGTGGCGCACGTCACTTTCCGCAACGTCGCAGGGAGCAGCGATGAGCACGACGGAGACGGGCGGCCCCCCGGACACGTCCGACACCATCTGGGAACGCGCGCACGAAAGCACCGAGTTCCGCGAGCTGCGCAGCCGGCTGCGCCGGTTCGTCTTCCCGATGACGGCGCTGTTCCTGATCTGGTACCTGCTGTACGTGCTGCTGGCCGACTACGCGCACGGCTTCATGAGCACGAAGGTGTTCGGCAACATCAACGTCGGCCTGATCTTCGGCCTCCTGCAGTTCGTCTCGACGTTCGTCATCACCGGCCTCTACGTCCGGTACGCGAACCGGAAGCTCGACCCGGTCGCGGAGAAGATCCGTGAGGACATCGAGAAGGAGCAGGCATGACGAACATCGCCGCGGGGGTGGAGGGCAGCAACCCGCTCCTGAACATCCTGATCTTCGCCGCGTTCGTGGTCATCACCCTGGTGATCGTGTTCCGGGCCAGCCGCAACACGAAGACGGCGTCGGACTACTACGCCGCCGGCCGCGCGTTCACCGGACCGCAGAACGGCATCGCGATCTCGGGTGACTACCTGTCGGCCGCGTCCTTCCTCGGCATCGCCGGCGCCATCGCGATCAACGGCTACGACGGCTTCCTCTACTCCATCGGCTTCCTGGTGGCGTGGCTCGTGGCGTTGCTGCTCGTCGCGGAACTGCTGCGCAACACCGGTAAGTTCACCATGGGCGACGTCCTGGCGTTCCGGATGAAGCAGCGCCCGGTGCGGGCCGCGGCCGCGACGTCGACGCTGGCCGTGTCGTTCTTCTACCTGCTCGCGCAGATGGCGGGCGCCGGTGGCCTGGTCGCGCTGCTGCTCGGCGTCGAAGGGTCCGGCGCGCAGGCGCTGGTCATCGCCGTGGTCGGCGTGATCATGATCGCCTACGTCCTGATCGGCGGCATGAAGGGCACCACCTGGGTGCAGATCATCAAGGCCGCGCTGCTCATCGTGGGCGCGCTCGTGATCACGCTGTGGGTGCTCGGCAAGTACAACTTCAACTTCTCCAGCCTGCTGCAGGCCGCCGTCGACAAGGCGGGCAAGGCCGGGGAGACGCTGCTCGGCCCGGGCAAGCAGTACGGCGCCACCGGAACGTCCAAACTGGACTTCTTCTCCCTCGGCATCGCGCTGGTGCTGGGCACCGCGGGCCTGCCGCACGTGCTGATGCGGTTCTACACGGTCCCGACCGCTCGCGACGCGCGTCGCTCGGTCGTCTGGGCGATCGTCCTGATCGGCGTGTTCTACCTGTTCACGCTGGTGCTGGGCTACGGCGCCGGTGCGCTGGTCGGGCCGGACACGATCAAGAAGGCACCGGGTGGCGTCAACTCCGCGGCTCCGCTGCTGGCGTTGGAGCTCGGCGGCCCGGTGCTGCTGGGCCTGATCTCCGCGGTCGCCTTCGCGACGATCCTCGCGGTGGTCGCCGGCCTGACGATCACGGCGTCCGCGTCCTTCGCCCACGACGTCTACGCGAACGTCGTCAAGCGCGGCAAGACGTCGCCGGACTCGGAGGTCAGGGTCGCCCGGATCACCGCGGTGGTCATCGGCGCCCTCGCCATCGGCGGCGGCATCCTGGCCAACGGGCAGAACGTCGCCTTCCTGGTGGCGCTGGCCTTCGCGGTCGCGGCGTCGGCGAACCTGCCGACGATCCTCTACTCGCTGTTCTGGAAGCGGTTCAACACCCAGGGCGCGCTGTGGTCGATCTACGGCGGCCTGGCCATCACGGTCGTGCTGATCGTGTTCTCGCCGGCGGTGTCCGGCAAGAGCACGTCGATGATCAAGACCGCGGACTTCGCCTGGTTCCCGCTGAGCAACCCGGGCATCGTCTCGATCCCGGCCGCGTTCATCCTCGGCTGGCTCGGCACGATCCTGTCCAAGGAGCACAACGAGAAGAAGTACGCCGAGATGGAGGTCCGCTCCCTGACCGGCGCGGGCGCCGAGAAGGCCGTCGCCCACTAGGTGCACTGACCCCGAAGGCCGTCGCGAGGGTGTTCCCGATCCTCTCGCGACGGCCTTCGGCCAGCTCTCAGTACGGCAGCTTGCCCTCGGCGACGCTCTTGAGGGTGGTTTCCAGCTGCTTGCGCACGTACTGCCACAGCCCGCCGCCCAGCGAAATCCTCGCCACCCCCAGGTGGGCGAGGCCTTCGAGGCCCGGGCTGCCCGGCCACGCGGGCGCGTTGACCGCCCCGCCGACCCCCTGCACGAACTCCGCGATCAGCTCCGGCGTGCGCAGGTGGATCGGGTAGACGCAGTCGGCGCCCGCCTCCAGGTACGCCTTCGCCCTGGCCACTCCGGCTTCGAGCGCTTCCTTCGGGTCCACTCCGCGGAAGGAGTCGACGCGGGCGTTGATGACCAGCCCGTCGCCCGCCGCCTCACGCAGCGCGGCGATCCGCCCGGCCTGCTCGGCGACCGGCCGGACCCCGCCGGTGGCGTGGTCGGTGTCCTCGAAGTTGCAGCCGACGGCCCCCGCGTCGAGCAGCCGACCGGCGAGTTCGGCGCCGGACAGTCCGTAGCCGGACTCGGCGTCGACGCTCACCGGGACGCCCACGGCGTTCGCGATGCGTCTTGCCGCAGCGAACATTTCGTCCGCGGGCGCCTTTTCGCCGTCGGCGAACCCGAGCGCGGCCGCGACGGCGACCGAACTGGTCGCCAACGCGGGGAACCCGGCGGCCTCGACGAGCTTCGCGGTGTCGGCGTCCCACGCGTTCGGCAGGACCAGGGGTTTGCCGGGGACGTGCAGCGCCTTGAGCGCGGCGGCGCTCACGCGTCCCGCTTCGGCAGCGGGGTGTGGCTGGTGATGGTCATCCGGTTCCAGCTGTTGATCGCGATGGCCTCCCAGGCCACCGCGCGGTACTGGTCCTCGGTGAACACCTTCGCCGCCTGCTCGTAGACGTCGTCGGGCACGGACTGCGTCGCGGACAGCTTGGTCATCGCCTCGGTGAGGGCGAGGGCGGCCTGCTCCTGCTCGCTGAACAGGTCGGTCTCGCGCCAGCCGTCGAGCACGAACAGCCGGCGCGGCGACTCGCCCAGCTCGAGCGCGTCGCGGGTGTGCATGTCGAGGCAGAACGCGCAGCCGTTGATCTGCGACGCGCGGGTCTTCACCAGTTCCAGCAGTTTCGGGTCGAGCCCCGCGTTGGCGCCGGCCTTGTTCACCTCGGCCTGCAGGTTCGCCATCGCCTGGTAGAGCTCGGGAGCGCCCCCGAGCCCGATTCGCTTGGTCATGCCGTCCACGCTAGCGGCAACTGGTCCACGGGTATGGTCCAGTCACATGACGGATTCGTGGTCCAGTTCCGGGTTCGACGTCCACCTCGGCTGGCAGCCCGCTTCCGGCCGGGCCGGTCTCGCGGCGGCCATCCGCGCGGCCATCCGGGACGGCCGGTGGCAGGCGGGTGCGGCGGTGCCCTCGACCCGGTCCCTGGCCCACGACCTCGGCGTCGCCCGCGGCACGGTCACCCGCGTGTACGCCGACCTGGCCGCGGAAGGCTACCTGCACACGGCCCAGGGCGCGCCGACCCGCGTGGCGACGGCGGGGTCGCTCCCCCAGTCGGCGCCGCGGCAGGCCCCGCGCGACCCGGCCCCGCGCTGGGACCTGCGCCCGGGCCGCCCGGACCTGACGGCGTTCCCCCGGCAGGCGTGGATCACCGCGACCCGGCGGGCGCTGCTGCGGACGCCGGCGTCGGCGTTCGGCTACGAGTCGGAATCGGGCGCGCCGGAGCTGCGCGACACCCTCGCCGGCTACCTGGCCCGGGCCCGCGGGGTGGTCGCCGACCCGGCGCGGATCGTGGTGTGCCACGGGTTTTCCCACGCCATCGCGGTGCTGGCCCGGGCTCTCGCCGACCTGGGCGTCGACGAAATGGCGTTCGAGAACCCGTCGCTGCCGCTGTACCGGTCCATCGCGGCCGCGCAGGGACCGCGCGTGGTCGGCGTGGCGGTCGACGAGCACGGCCTCGACGTGTCGGCGTGGGACAGCCCGGCGGTGGTCGTCACCCCGGCGCACCAGTACCCGACGGGCGTCACCCTGGCCCCGCCCCGGCGTGCGGCGCTGGCCCGCCGGGCGAGCGACTCGGGTGCGTTCGTGCTGGAGGACGACTACGACGGCGAGTTCCGCTTCGACCGCCAGCAGGTCGGAGCGTTGCAGGCCCTGGCGCCGGAGCGGGTCGTGTACGCGGGCACGGCCAGCAAGACGCTTGCGCCGGCCCTGCGCCTGGCCTGGCTGGTGCTGCCGCGGTCACTGGTGGAGCCGGTCCGCGCGGCGATGGTGGACAGCGGTTCGCGGCCGGCCCTGCTGAACCAGCTGGCCCTGGCCGAGCTGATCGACTCGGGCGCGTACGACCGGCACGTCCGCCGCAGCCGGGCGGAGTACCGCTCCCGCCGCGCGCACCTGTTGTCCGCGTTGCCGACCTCCGTCCGCCCGCACGGCATCGCGGCCGGCCTGCACCTGCTGCTGATGCTTCCCCCCGACGGCCCCTCCGAGGTCACGGCCCTGGCGGCCTGCCGCCGCCGCGCAATCGGCATCGAGGGCCTGTCCAGCCACTGGATGACCCCCAACGCCCCCGGCGGCCTGGTAGTCGGCTACGCGGCAACCCCCAAACACGCCTTCGCAGGAGCAACCCAAACCCTGATGGACGCCCTCCAAGAAATAACCACCTAACCCCCTCCCCCGAACCGACCCCCCAGATACGCGAACCGACCGCCCAGGTACGCGAGTCGACCCTCCAGGTACGTGTGATGCCCGCGGGCCACCCCACCGGAGCGGCCCGCGGTCCCCGTCAGAACCAGCAGTCAGGCCGGACCCGCAGCAGTTCCGTCCGCAGCACCGGCGTGCCGTCGACCGGCGCCGGGTCCTCCGCGGTCGGCTGGATCCCGCCGGCCGCCACCTTGTCCAGCGTCCTCAACCCTTCCGCACCGACCGTGCCGAACACCGTGTAGTTCGGCCGCAGTGCGGAATCGCCGTACACGACGAAGAACTGCGAGCCGTTAGTGTCCGGGCCCGCGTTCGCCATCGCGAGCAGGCCACGCGCGTAGACGCGACGGGCGCCGGTCGGGTCGGTCGGCGCCGGCGGCAGATCGACCGGCAGCTCGTCCTTGTACTTGTAGCCCGGCCCGCCTTCGCCGGTCGCGGTCGGGTCGCCGCACTGCAGCACCTTCAACGTCGGGTACGCCGTGAGCCGGTGGCACACCGTGTGGTCGTAGAACCGGTGCCGCGCCAGGTGCAGAAAACTCTGCACGGTGCACGGCGCCTTCGCGCGGTCGAGCCGCAGCGGCAGCGCACCCTGGCTGGTCGGGATCGCGACGTCGACCTTGCCGTGGCTCGGCGTGTGCCGCGGGTCGGGCGGCAGCGGCACCGGCCGCGCGGGCGGCTCGTCCGGGGTTTCGGTGTACTGGCAGGGCCCGTGGGTCGTCTTCGGCGGCGGGGCGTCGGCCGCCGTAGCGACGCCGTTCCCGGCCACGAACAACGCGCCTGCCGCCAGCGCGGTGACGAGTGTCTTCTTCATCTGCACGCCCTCCCAGTGATCGCCCGGTTCCGGAGCGCCCCGCAGTCTAGGGCCCGGCACCGACAGCCAGAACCGGCGAAAGTCGCCCTCGTCAGCCCATCGGGTGAACCTCGGCGCCCGCACCCCGGAAATTGTCGGACCCCCGGCGCACGATGGGCAGCACGCGGCAAACCCGCCGCGCACAGAGGGAGGTCACCATGAAAGTCCGGCGAAGACCCGTTGCGGTGGCACGGTTCCTGCTCGCCCGGCTCGCGTCCGCGCTAGCCTCGAAGGTCCGCGATCAGTTCCCCGGCCGCCGCAAAGGGATCGAGTTCCCGCGCCACGACCCGCTCGGCGACGTCGGCGAGCCGTCCCCCGCCGCGCAGGTCGACCAGTTCGGCCCGCAACCGGCGGAGCGCGATGGCCTCGACCTCGTCCCGCGCCCGCGCCACCCGGCGCCGGGCCAGCTCGTCGTGCGCCACGAGCCAGTCGTGGTGCGCGGCCAGCGCTTGCACGACTTCGTCGACGCCCTCGCTCTTCGCCGCGACGGTCCGCACGATCGGCTGCCGCCAGCTCGCCCCACGGATTTCCCGGCGGGCCAAGGAGATCATCTGCTTGAGGTCGTGCACCGTGGCGTCGGCACCCTCGCGGTCGGCCTTGTTGACGACGAAGACGTCGGCGATCTCGAGCACGCCCGCCTTCGCGGCCTGGATGCCGTCGCCCATCCCGGGCGCGAGCAGCACCACCGTGGTGTCGGCCAGCTTCACGACGTCCACTTCGGACTGACCGACCCCGACGGTCTCGATGAGCACGACGTCGAACCCGGCGGCGTCGAGCACGCGCACGGCCTGCGGGGTCGCCCACGAGAGCCCGCCGAGGTGGCCTCGCGTGGCCATCGAGCGGATGAACACGCCGGGATCGGTGGCGTGCTCGGTCATCCGGATCCGGTCGCCGAGCAGCGCTCCGCCCGAAAACGGCGAAGACGGGTCGATGGCGAGGACCCCGACCCGCTTGCCCTCCGCGCGCAGCGCGGTGAGCAACGCCGACGTCGAAGTCGACTTGCCGACCCCGGGTGGTCCGGTGAGCCCGACGACGCGGGCCCGCCCGGTGTGCGGGGTCAGCGCCCGCGCGATCTCGGCGACGCGGGGGTGGGCGTCCTCGACGAGCGACAGCAGCCGCGCGACGGCACGGGGCTGCCCGTCCCGCGCGCGGCCGACGAGGTCGTCGAGGTCGAGTGGTCCGCTCACTTACGCCGACGGCACCCGCAGCAGCAGGGCGTCACCCTGGCCGCCGCCACCGCAGAGGGCGGCCGCGCCGAGCCCGCCGCCGCGGCGGCGCAGCTCGTGGATCAGGTGCACGGCGAGCCGGGCGCCGGACGCGCCGATCGGGTGGCCGAGGGCGATGGCGCCGCCGTTGACGTTGACCTTCTCCGGGTCGAGGCCGAGCTTCTCGGTCGACACGAGCCCGACGGCGGCGAACGCCTCGTTGATCTCGACGAGGTCGAGCGCGTCGGCGGAGAGGTTCGCCTTCGCCAGCGCGGCGAGGATGGCGTTCGACGGCTGCTCGTGCAGGCTCGCGTCGGGCCCGGCGACGACACCGTGCGCGCCGATCTCGGCGATCGGCGTGATGCCGAGTTCCTCGGCCTTCGCCTTGCTGGCCACGATGACAGCGGCGGCGCCGTCGGAGATCTGCGAGGCCGAGCCCGCGGTGATGGTGCCGTCGGAGGCGAAGGCCGGGCGGAGCTTGGCGAGGCCTTCGGCGGTGGTGTCGGCGCGGACCCCTTCGTCGGTGTCGAAGACGACCGGGTCGCCCTTGCGCTGCGGGATGGAGACCGGCGCGATCTCGTCGGCGAAGTAGCCGTTCTTGATGGCCTCGGCGGCGCGCTGGTGCGAGCGGGCGGAGAAGGCGTCCTGCTGCTCGCGGGTGACGCCGTAGCGCGAGTTGTACTTCTCCGTGGAGGCGCCCATGGCGACCTGGTCGAAGGCGCAGAAGAGGCCGTCGTAGGCCATGTGGTCGACGAGGGTGGTGTCGCCGTACTTGAAGCCGGAGCGGGACTTGGGCAGCAGGTGCGGCGCCTGGGTCATCGACTCCTGGCCGCCGGCGACGACGAGGTCGAACTCGCCGGCGCGGATGAGCTGGTCTGCGAGCGCGATGGCGTCGAGGCCGGAGAGGCAGACCTTGTTGATCGTCAGCGCGGGCACGCTCATCGGGATGCCCGCGGCGACCGCGGCCTGGCGGGCCGGGATCTGGCCGGCGCCGGCGGTCAGCACCTGGCCCATGATCGTGTACTGGACCGCGTCCGGGGAGACCCCGGCGCGTTCGAGGGCCGCCTTGATCGCGACCCCGCCCAGCTGAGCACCCGTGAAGTCCTTGAGGGAGCCCAGCAGGCGCCCGATCGGCGTACGGGCGGCACCCAGGATCACGGAACCGGACACGGCGTCCTCCAAGCATCGGCGCATGGGCAGTTTTCCCGACCATACCCGGGAGCAGGGCTTCTTGATGGAGCCAGTGTGAGGCGGGGCACGCGACGATTCCGCCTCCCGGCGGCGCGCGAGCCCCCTATCCTGCCTCCATGAATGACGCCCTGCGGCCGTTCGTGACGGCCATCGACCACGTCGGCATCGCGGTCCCGGACCTGGACGCGGCCATCGAGTTCCACCGCGAGCACTTCGGCCTGGAACTCACGCACGAGGAGGTGAGCGAAGAGCAGGGAGTGCGGGAGGCGATGCTGCGCGCCCCCGGCGCGGCGGGCACGGAGACGCAGGTCCAGCTCCTGGCGCCGATCCGCGAAGACTCACCGATCGGCAAGTTCCTGAGCAAGAGCGGCCCGGGCCTGCAGCAGCTGGCGTACCGCGTGTCCGATGTGGACGCAGCGGCGGCGGCCCTGCGCGCAAAGGGCCTGCGCGTGCTGTACGAGGAGGCGAAGAGGGGCACGTCCAACAGCAGGGTCAACTTCGTCCACCCGAAGGACACGGGCGGAGTGCTGGTGGAACTGGTCGAGCCGGCCAAGGACACCACGGCGCACTGACCCCAGGCGAACCCGTTCCACCGCAACAAGGCCACCGACGCGCGGCCGCACGCCCATGACAGAACCCGGGCGCGCGGCCGACCCGGCAGGCGGCCAGCGGTCGGCGGCGGGCCGGCTGGCTGGCGGCCGGCGGCAGGCCGGCAGCGGCAGGAAAGGCGGCCGTCGGCAGGCCGGCGACCGGTCGGCGGCCCGACGGCGGCAGGAAAGGGTGGCCGGTCGGCAGGCTGGCGGCGCCGGAAGGTCAGCCGGCCATTGCGGTCGGGCGCGGGCTCGGTACGCCGCCACCGCGGCGCGCCCCGCCGCGCCGCGCGGCCGCCGCGCCGCGGGGCGCCTGGCTGCCGGGCGGCGAGCGCCTGGCCACCGGGCCGCCGGGCGGCAGGCCGCCGAGCGGCAGGCCGCCGAGCGCGGGACGGGCGCCGGGCCATAGGGCGGCAGGCCACCGAGCGGCGGGCCGCCGAGCGCGGGACGGCGGGCGGCGCACCGCGCCGCCCGGCCAAGCACCCCCCGCTACGCCGGGGCGGCCTTCGACGCCAGTGCGTCGGCGATGAACGTCAGCTCGCCGTCGAACTCCGCTGGGAGGTCGTCTTCCGAATGGCGGGCCGTCGCGTGGCGGTGGCTGACCGCCCGGGCGAGCAGGCCCGACGCGCGGTCCACGTCCGCCGGGGGGAGGCCTCCGCCTGTTGCGGCCTGGATCACCGCTCGGACCTGGCGGACCAGGACCTGGAACCGCTCGTGGAGGGCGTCGCGGACCACGTGGTGTGTGTCGGCCTCGCGCCACAGCAGGTGGGAGAGGCCCAACGATCTGCTGAACCGGTGGTCGAGCTCGCGGACCAAGCGCCGCAGGCTGCCCGCCAGGTCGCCCGGGACCACCACCACCGCCGGCTCGATGCGCTCGTCCGGCAGGCGCTCGACCAGCGCCGTGAGCAGGTCCGACTTGTGGCGGAAGTAGTAGTGCACCAGCCCCTTCGGCACCCCGGCCTGCTCGGCTATCCGGGAGGTCGGGGTGGCGTCGAAGCCGGACTCGGCGAAGAGCGCCTCGGCGGCGCAGAGGATGCGCTCCTTCGCCGAATCCTCGGTCATCCGTGCCTCCTACGTGTCAGTGCTGGCCGGCCGTGCGGTGTGCGGCGTTCGCGACCGGCATCGCTGCCGCGCCGGCGATGACCGTCAGCACCCCGGCGATCCAGGACGTCCAGGAAGCGCCGTTGAACTCCGTGTACCCCATCACCCACGGCGCGATGAACAGCAGCACGCCGAGCGCGATCTGGACGCCCTCGCCGTAGACCATGCCCGGCATCGCCAGCGAGACCAGTCCGTCGAGGGCGATCAAGGCGCCCAGGACGACCATCGTCCACAGTGCGGTCGTGTCCGTGCTCAGCCAAAGGGGTGAAAGAGCGGCGACGACCCCGATCACGACCTCGGCCCAGTCGTGGGGGCGGGACCACGCGCGCATAGAGATTTCCCTCATTTCGTGCTCACCTCCGTCGGGTGGAACAGCTGGCCACCTCGAATGGTCCGCTTGACTGGCCGGCCGGTCAAGATTGATCGGTTACAGTTCGGCGTGTAATCGTGCTGTCCGTCTCCTACTGTTGTGGGCGCGTGTTACCGGCGAGTAATTTCTGCCGCCAACGCCGTTGACCCCCCATCTCCGCGGAGGAACCGATGACGCAGCTCGGCGAGATCCAGCAGGCCATCCTGACCGGCGAGTCCGCCGCGGTCGGCTCGTTGCCCGTGCCCGAGAGCTACCGTGGGGTGACCGTGCATGCCGACGAGGTCGACATGTTCGAGGGCCTCGAGAGCCGGGACAAGGACCCGCGTAAGTCGTTGCACGTCGATGACGTGCCCGTGCCGGAGCTGGGTCCGGGTGAGGCGCTGGTGGCGGTGATGGCCAGTGCCATCAACTACAACACCGTGTGGACCTCGATTTTCGAGCCGATCCCGACGTTCAAGTTCCTGAAGAAGTACGGGCGGCTTTCGCCGCTGGCCAAGCGGCACGATCTGCCGTATCACGTGGTGGGCTCGGATCTGTCGGGGGTGGTGCTGCGGACCGGGGTGGGGGTGCACAACTGGAAGCCGGGCGATGAGGTGGTCGCGCATTGCCTGAGTGTGGAGCTGGAGAGCCCGGACGGGCACAACGACACGATGCTCGACACCGAGCAGCGGATCTGGGGGTTCGAGACGAACTTCGGGGGGCTGGCGGAGCTTGCGCTGGTCAAGGCGAATCAGCTGATGCCGAAGCCGGATCACCTGACGTGGGAGGAGGCGGCTTCGCCGGGGCTGGTCAACTCCACTGCCTACCGGCAGCTGGTCTCGCGTAACGGCGCGGACATGAAGCAGGGTGATGTCGTGCTGATCTGGGGCGCTTCGGGTGGTTTGGGGTCGTATGCGACGCAGTACGCGCTGAACGGGGGTGCGATCCCGGTGTGTGTGGTGTCCAGTCCGGAGAAGGCGGCGATCTGCCGGAAGCTGGGGGCGGAGCTGATCATCGATCGCAGTGCGGAGGGGTATCGGTTCTGGAAGGACGAGCACGAGCAGGATCCGCGGGAGTGGCAGCGGTTCGGGGCGCGGATCCGGGAGCTGACCGGTGGGGAGGATCCGGACATCGTGTTCGAGCATCCGGGGCGGGAGACGTTCGGTGCGTCGGTGTATGCCGCGCGTAAGGGCGGGACGATCGTGACGTGTGCGTCGACGTCGGGGTACATGCATCAGTACGACAACCGGTATTTGTGGATGAACCTGAAGCGGATCGTCGGTTCGCATTTCGCGAACTACCGTGAGTCGTGGGAGGCGAACCGGCTGATCGCGAAGGGGTTGATCCATCCGACGTTGTCGAAGACGTATGCGTTGGAGGAGACCGGGCAGGCTGCGTTGGATGTGCACCGCAACGCCCATCAGGGCAAGGTCGGTGTGCTGGCGCTCGCGCCGCAGGAGGGTCTGGGGGTTCGTGACGAGGAGAAGCGCGCGAAGCACCTCGAAGGGATCAACGCGTTCCGCGGTGAGTGACACGCGGGCGGCGCCGGGAGCGGGCTCGCTCCCGGCGTCGGAAACCGACCGGGACCGGCCGGAATCCGCCAGTTCCCTTCGCCGCGGCAGGCCGTGCGTTCGGCGCACGGTACGGGTGCTCACCCTTCCGTGACCGGCCTGCGACTACGGTAGGCCCATGAGCCTTGGCGATGAACGGGAGCTTGTGCCGCTGGGAGCCGGCTTCGACGTGGCGAAGCGCGGGTACAGCCGAGCGCAGGTCGACGAGCACCTCGAACGGCTGGATGCCGACCTCAAGATGCTCACCGCGGATCGGGACGCCGCCATCGCGCAGGCGGGTGACCTGGCCCGCCAGCTGGAGATCGCGCGCGGCGAGATCGCGGACCTGCGCGGGCAGGTCGACCGGCTGGCCCAGCCGCCGACGAGCGTCGAAGGCCTGTCCGAGCGCCTCCAGCGGATGCTGCGCCTGGCGCAGGACGAGTCCGCCGACACGCGGGCCCGCGCCGAAGCCGAGGCCGGGCACATCCGGGCCAAGGCCGAGACGGACGCGAGCGCCATGCGCGCCCGCTACGAGCAGCTGCTCACCGAGCTCGACCTGCGGCGCAAGGAGATGGAGGCCGAGCACCGCAAGGTCCTCGAGGACGCGCGCGCGGAGGCCAAGAAGATCACCGACGAGGCCGAGGCGGAGCGCAAGCGGCTCGACACCGAGTCGCAGGAGCGCCGCACCAAGGTCGAAGAGGACTTCGAGATCGCGATGGCCTCGCGCCGCACCGAGGCGATGCGGGTGCTGGCCGAGCAGGAGGCGGCGAGCAAGGCCGAAGCCGCGCGGCGCGTCCAGGAGGCGACGCAGGACGCCGCCGACATCCGCGCGAAGGTCCTCGAAGAGGAGAAGGCGGCGAAGGCCGACATCGACCGCCGTCAGCGGGAGTCGGTGGCGGAGGCGAACAAGCGCCGCCAGGACTCGATCACCGAGGCCAACGCCCGGCTCGCCGAGGCCGCCGACGAGGCGCGGCGCCGGGTGACGACCGCCACCGAGGAGTCGAACCGGCGGATCACCCAGGCCAACGAGCGGGTCGACGCGCTGCGCAAGGTGCGCGGCGGGCTGGCCGAGCAGGTGCGCGCGGCGCGGGCGGTGCTGGCCGAGGCGCACACCGTCCTCGGCGACGAGGTCAAGGTGCCCGCCGAGGTCAAGGCCGACGTGGCGCCGCCCCAGGACGCCGTCGACGAGACCGAGCAGACGGTCCGGGTGCCCGACGTCGAGGAGACGATCCGGATCCGCGCCAGCGACGTCCCGAAGCCGAAGGCCGCGACCGGGCCCGGGGCCAAACCCGCGGCGAAGCCCACCCCCAAGCCGGCTCCCCGGCCGAGCGGAGCGCGGAAACCGACTGGCGAGTAACCTTCCACCCGACACGGGCGCGGACGAGCCTGCGCGGTCGGTACCGACCGGCTATCGTCCCTGCTCACGCGGGATCACCTGGAGGTTTTGCGCATGGGTGCGGCATATCGGACCGTGGTGGTGGGCACGGACGGCTCGGAGTCCTCGTTCGCGGCGGTGGACCGCGCGGCGGCGGTGGCCGGCGACGCGGGCGCCACGCTCGTCATCGCGTGTGCGTTCTACCCGGCCAGCCAGTCCGACGTCGACAAGGCTCAGGACGCCCTCGGTGACGAGGCGTACCAGGTCGTCGGCTCGGCGCCGGCCGAAGACACCCTGCAGTCGGCCCGGGACCGGGCCGCGCGCGCGGGGGCCGAGAAGATCGACACAGTCGCGGTCAAGGGCGACCCGGTCGACTCGCTGCGCAAGGTGGTCAAGGAGCGCGAGGCCGACCTGCTGGTGGTCGGCAACCGCGGCCTGAACACGATCGCCGGCCGGATCCTGGGCTCGGTGCCATCCGAGGTGGCCCGCAAGTCCGGCGTGGACGTGCTGATCGTCCACACGACCTGACGTGACCGATCCGAGCGAGGAGCTTCAGCAGCGGCTCGAACGCGTCCTGCTCGGCGGCAGGCGGAAGTACACCCGGCTCGAGGTGGCGGAGAAGGCCGGCGTGCCCGACGAACGGTCACGCCGGCTCTGGCGCGCGCTGGGCTTCGCGACCGTGCGCGACGACGAGGTGGTCTTCACCGATGCCGACGTCGAAGCCATGCGGACCGCCGACCAGCTGGTGCAGTCCGGGCTGATCGACCCGAGCATCGAGGTGCCGGTGACGCGCGCGCTCGGCCAGCACCTGTCGCGGCTGGCCGAGTGGCAGGTCGACATGCTGTGGGAGCTGATCCGGGAGCAGCCGGAGCTGGGCCGCAGCGAACGCCAGGTGACCCGCCTGGTCGACCGGCTGCTGCCCGAGCTCGAGCGGGTGCAGAACTTCGTCTGGCGGCGGCACCTGGCGGCGTACGCGGGCCGGGCGTTCGCGGCTGCGGGCGACAACGTCGAGGCCCGCACCGAGGTGGTCGGGTTCGTCGACATGGTCGGCTACACGCGCCTGACGCGCCAGATCGGCGAGGACGAGCTGAGCCGGGTGCTCGACGCGTTCGAGACGCTGGCGACCGAAGTGATCGCCGAGCACCACGGCCGCGTGGTGAAGATGATCGGCGACGAGGTCCTGTTCGTGGCGGACTCCCCCGTCGACGCGGCGGAGATCGCCCTGACGCTGACCGAGCGCACGTCGGCGGACGAGACACTGCCGGCGGTCCGCGCGGGCATGGCCTCGGGCCGCATCCTGTCGCGGTTCGGCGACGTCTACGGCTCGGTGGTCAACCTGGCGGCCCGGCTGACGTCGGTGGCCCGGCCGGGCACGATCCTGGTCGACCGCGAACTGGCGACGGAGCTGGCGGAGGAGGCGGCGTACGAGCTGCGGGTCCGCAGGCCGGTGACGGTCCGCGGCTACAACCGCCTCCGCCCGGCGGCCCTGCGCCGCGCCCAGGAGGCGCCGACGGGGATGTTCGCGAGTTCCCAGCAGCTGGCGGCGGAGATGCTGGGGCTCACGGACCCGGCCGCCGACGCGGCGATCCCGGAGAGCGAAGAGCCGCGCCCACGCCGCCGCCGTCGGGGACGCCTGCGCTGAACGGGCTCGGCCGGCCGGCGAGCGCGCACGACGAAGCCCGCCCGGTGGGTACACTTTCGGCTTTCGCGTGACGGTGGGAGGTACGCGTGGCCGGGCACTACGCCGAAGCCGGCAAGGGGGCGGCGCGGTCGTCCGCGGTGTTCATTTCGTACGCCAAGGAGCAGGACGACCCGGCCCACGAGGAGTCCGTGCTGCGGCTGTGGGAGTTGCTGCGGTCCTACGGGGTCGACGCCCGGCTCGACCTGGCCGAGGCGTCGCAGCGCCGGGACTGGGCGCTGTGGCGGACGCAGCAGATTCGGGAAGCCGGCTACGTGCTGGTGATCGCTTCGCCCGCGTACCGCCGGCATGCCGAGGGCCGCGGTGAGGCGTCCGAGGAGCGCAGCGTCCAATGGGAAGCGCGGCTGATCCGCGACGCGTTCTTCGCCGACCAGCGGACGCTGCACCGGGTCGTCCCCGTCGTCCTGCCCGGCCGGAGCGAGCACGATGTGCCGGACTTCCTGGGATCGGACGTGTACCCGGTGACGGACTTCACGCTCGAAGGCGCGGAGCGGCTCCTGCGGCTGCTCACCGACCAGCCGGAGATCGTCGAGCCGCCGCTGGGAGCCAAGCCGGATCTGAAGCCGCGGAAGGCTTCACCGTCCACACCGGTACGGCGGCACCCCGCCCACGTGCACAACGAGGCCCACGACGTCAGCGGCTTCCTGATCCAGGTCGGCAGCGTGGGCTCGATGACGGTTCCCGGGCCGTCCGGCGTCCGACCCGGCGAAGGTGCCGATCCGCGGACGAAACGAGCTTTCGAGGCCGCCTGCCGAGCCGCGGGGCTGGGCGATCCGACCGGCCCGGTCTTCGCGGAAGGACCGGGTTTCGTCCAGCACTTCGCCGACGACACCGTCCTGTGTGCCCTCGCCGGGAGGAAGGCGGTGACCGTCGCCGGTCCCGTCTGGGACGACCTCTCGGCCTTGCCGGGTTTCCCGGACAGCACCGGCTTCCCGACCGAGTCCGCCGACGCCACCGCCCGGGTGGTCGACCTCGACGGCGGAGCTTGGGGCGCGGGAACCCTCCTCCGTGACCTCGAACCGCGGTGGCAGCCCCAACCGCGGCTCAGCATGGAGGCCTGGGAAGCTTTCCAATTGCCGGTGGCCAACCCCTTGACCTTGACCGTGCGCGCCATCGCGACCCTGCCGTTGCGGCTGGACGACGACCTCGAGATCACCCGGCGGACTCGCGAGCGGCTTGAAGCGGCCCTCTCGTACGCCGAGATCAGCGCACACACATCAGGCTCGTGGGAGCGCGCCGGTCGCCAGACCGGACGTGACGCCCGGTACGACCGGATCGACGGCCCGGCGTCCGTGCGCCTCATCCTTCCGAACACCCTGTCCTCGGCGATCACGGTTTCCGTCGAAGTCGAGGCGACCCCGCGGATCACCGCGCCCGAGATCGTGGACCTGTGGACGGCCGCGTGGGGCACCGCGACCACCACGGTGCCCGGCGTCCTCGTACCCGACCCCGAGACCGCCGCGCTGCTGGCTCCGCCGACGGTGGAACT
This sequence comes from Amycolatopsis sp. NPDC004625, assembly GCF_040609695.1. Classification (NCBI taxonomy): domain Bacteria; kingdom Bacillati; phylum Actinomycetota; class Actinomycetes; order Pseudonocardiales; family Pseudonocardiaceae; genus Amycolatopsis; species Amycolatopsis sp. NPDC004625. Next base: position 42,235 of record NZ_JBEXKX010000001.1, on the reverse strand, counting down.
GCACGTCAAGACGTACAGCCCGTGGCCGGACCCGTTCGATCTGTCCGCGTTCGGCGACGGGCAGCCGGGGGACGAGGGGGCGGTGACCGTGGTCGCCCCGATCGGGTTCGACCTTCTGCAGCGGCGGCACTGGGCCGCGAAAGCCCTGACCCGCCTGGCCCGCGGCTGGGGTTACGCCGACGCCGACGAGTCCGACCTGGTGTGACTCAGGCGTCGAAGTCCACGGTGAGGGTGTCCGACACCGGGTACGACTGGCACGTCAGCACGAACCCCGCCTCGACCTCCGCCTCCTCCAGCGCGAAGTTGCGCCGCAGGTCGACCTTGCCCTCCGTCACCTTCGCGCGGCACGTCCCGCACACCCCGCCCTTGCACGCGAACGGCAGGTCCGGGCGGAACTTCTGCGCCCCGTCGAGCACCGACGACGAGCGCGGCAGCGTCATCGGGGTCGACCGGCCGTCCAGGACCACCGACACCTCCGACGACTCGCCCGCCACCGCCGGGTCGAGGTGCTCCACCGGGGCCGGGGGCGTGTCCACGTAGAACAGCTCCTGGTGGATCCGCGCGCGCGGCACGTCCAGGGACGCCAGCAGCTCCTGCGCGCCCGTCACCATCTCGAACGGGCCGCACAGCCACCAGTGGTCCACCGACGGCACCGGCACCAGGGTCGAGAACAGCGTGCGCAGCTTCGGGACGTCCAGGCGGCCGCTGAACAGCTCCGCCTCGCGGGGTTCGCGCGAGAGCACGTGGATCAGCTCCAGCCGCGACGGCGCCCGGTCCTTCAGGTCCGCCAGCTCGTCGGCGAACATCACCGTGTCCGTGCGGCGGTTGCCGTAGAGCACCGTCACCGTCGCGTCCGGGGTGTCCAGCAGGGACGCCACGATCGACAGCACCGGCGTGATGCCCGAGCCCGCCGCGATCAGGACGTGGTGACCGCCCGCGGACAGGTCCGGCGTGAACGAGCCCGTCGGGGGCGCCACCTCGATCGTGTCACCCGGGCGCACCTCGCCGACCAGCCACGACGAGAAGCAGCCGTCCGGCACGAGGCGGACGCCCACCCGCGGCGGGGCGCCCGCCGGGGCGCAGATCGAGTACGAGCGGCGCTCGTCACGGCCGTCGATCGACCGCCGCAGGGTCAGGGACTGACCCGGCTTGAAGGCGAACTCCGCCGAAAGATCCGCAGGCACGTCGAACGTCACCGCGACCGCGTCGTCGCACAGCCGCTCGACGCCCGCCACCTTGAGCGAGTGAAACTGCGCCACTTCAGATCTCCTTGACGTGCTCGAACGGCTCCAGGCACGCGCGGCAACGCCGCAGCGCCTTGCACGCCGTCGCGCCGAAACGGGACTGCTCTTCGGTGTCCGCCGACCCGCACAACGGACAGCGGACCGCCGACACCGGCGCCGACAGCGTCAACGGGATCGGCCCCGACCGCCGCGGCGCCGCACCCGGCGGCGCGATACCGGCCGCGGCCAGCTTTTCCCGCCCCGACGGGGAAATCCAGTCCGACGTCCAGGCCGGCGCCAGCTGCGTCCGGATCTCGACGTCGGAGAAACCCGCCGTGAGCAGGGCGTGCTCCAGGTCGTCGCGCATGGTGTCCATCGCCGGGCAGCCCGTGTACGTCGGCGTGATCGCGACGACGACCCGCCCCTCGGACTCCGACACCGACCGCAGCACGCCCAGGTCCGCCAGCGTCAGCATCGGCAGCTCCGGGTCGGTGACCGTGGCGGCCACGGCGGCGGCGGTCACCACTTCGCGTCCGGCATGGCCCGGGCGACGCTCTGCAGCTCCGCCAGCAGGTAGCCGAAGGACTCGGTGTGGACGCCGTCGCGGCCCGTCCGGCCCGACACGCCGGCCAGCTCGCCCGACGACGGCCGCACCAAGGTGGCCGCGGCCAGGGCCTGGTCCAGGACCGCGTCGAACTCCGGCCGCAGCGAGGCCGCGTCCACGAACTCCAGCGGGTGCGTGCGGAACAGCTCCCCCACGTACGGCCAGACCGCGTCGAGCCCCTCCTGCATCCGTTCGTGCGACAACGGCGTCCCGTCGCCGAGGCGGACGAGCCACTGCGCCGCGTAGTCGCGGTGGTAGGTCAGTTCCTTGACGCCCTTGTCCGCGATGGCCGCCAGCACCGGGTCCACCGACGACTCGAGCCGCTGGAACAGCGCCAGCCGCCAGGTCGAGAACACGAACAGCCGCGCGATCAGGTGCCCGAAGTGGCCACCGCCCAGCTCGGCGAGCCGGACGTGCCGGAACTCGTGCTCCGCGCGCTCGAACGCGTAGGAGTCCTCCGAGCGGCCGGAGCCGTCGGCCTTCCCGGCCCGCGCCAGCAGCAGGCGCGCCTGGCCCAGCAGGTCCAGGGCGATGTTCGCGATGGCGACCTCGTCCTCCAGCTCGGGGGCGTTGGTGCACCACTCCTGCAGCCGGTGGGAGAAGATCAGCGCGTCGTCGCCCAGCATCAGGCCGTACGCGGCGAGCGCCGCACCGTCCACACCGGACGGAACCGAGGTGTCCACCCCGGACAGCGGGTCCTCGAAGCCGGTGCCGAACGCCCAGCGGGCGTCGTTCTCCTCGGTCAGCGACTCGTAGACGTTGTCGAAGCTCATATGTGCGGCACCTCCTCGGGGATTTCGTAGAACGTCGGGTGCCGGTAGACCTTGTCGCCGCTGGGTGCGAAGAACGGGTCCTTCTCGTCCGGCGACGACGCCGTGATGTCCGCCGCCCGCACGACCCAGATGGACACGCCTTCGTTGCGGCGGGTGTAGAGGTCACGCGCGTGGTGCAGCGCCATCTGGTCGTCGGCCGCGTGCAGCGACCCGACGTGCACGTGGTTGAGGCCGCGCTTGCCGCGGACGAACACCTCGTACAGCGGCCAGTCGTGCTTGAGCGGGCCCGGCGCGGCGGGGACGCCCTCCAGCGGGACGGCTCCGTGGCCGCCCTCGGCGGTCAGGTCGGTCACTTGCGCTCCTTCTTCGAGGCGTGGGCGACGGCGGCTTCCCGCACCCACGCGCCGTCTTCGTGCGCGCGACGCCGGTGCGCGATCCGCTGCGCGTTGCACGGGCCGTTGCCCTTCAGGACGTTCTTGAACTCGTCCCAGTCGACCGCGCCGAAGTCGTGGTGCCCGCGTTCGGCGTTCCACTTCAGGTCGGGGTCCGGGAAGGTGACGCCGAGGGCCTCGGCCTGCGGCACCGACATGTCCACGAACCGCTGCCGCAGCTCGTCGTTGGTGTGGCGCTTGACCTTCCACGCCATCGACTGCGCGGTGTTCGGCGAGTCGGCGTCCGGCGGGCCGAACATCATCAGTGACGGCCACCACCAGCGGTCCACGGCTTCCTGGACCATGTCCCGCTGCTGCTGGGTGCCCTTCATCATCGTCATCAGCAGCTCGTAGCCCTGCCGCTGGTGGAAGGACTCCTCCTTGCAGATCCGGATCATCGCCCGCGCGTACGGCCCGTACGACGACCGGCACAGCGGCACCTGGTTGCAGATCGCCGCGCCGTCGACCAGCCAGCCGATCACGCCGACGTCGGCGAAGGTCAGCGTCGGGTAGTTGAAGATCGACGAGTACTTCTGCCGGCCGGTGATCAGCTTGTCGGTCAGGTCGGCGCGGTCGGCGCCCAGCGTCGCCGCGGCCGAGTACAGGTAGAGCCCGTGGCCGGCCTCGTCCTGGACCTTGGCCAGCAGGATCGCCTTGCGCCGCAGCGACGGCGCGCGCGTGATCCAGTTGCCCTCGGGCTGCATGCCGATGATCTCCGAGTGCGCGTGCTGCGCGATCTGCCGGATCATCGTCTTGCGGTAGCCCTCGGGCACCCAGTCGCGCGGCTCGATGCGCTGGTCGCGCTCGATGGTGTGCTCGAAGTGTCCTTCCAGCGAAACAGTGGCCGTCACGGCTGCTCCTTCGAAACCAGCGTCAGGACGTCGTACTTGGCCACCGACTCGCCCTCGGCGTTGGTGACGTCGGCGTCCCAGCGGACCTCGCCGTACTCCTGGTCGATCCGCGGGGTGATCTGCTTCGCGGTCAACGTCACCGTCAGCGAGTCGCCGACCTTGACCGGGGTCAGGAACCGCAGGTTCTCCAGGCCGTAGTTGGCCAGCACGGGGCCCGGCTCGGGCGAGACGAACAGCCCCGCGGCGAAGGAGACGACCAGGTAGCCGTGCGCGACGATCCCGCCGAACAGCGGGTTGGCGGCCGCCGCCTCGGGGTCGGTGTGCGCGTAGAACGTGTCGCCGGTGAACTCGGCGAAGTGGTCGACGTCGGCCTGCGAAACGACCCGCGGCCCGGCGACGACCGAGTCGCCGATGCGCAGCTCGGCCAGGGACTTCCGGAACGGGTGGACGTCGCCCTCGGTGCGCGGGGCGCCGGTCACCCAGCGGCCGGTGACCGCGGAAAGCACGGCGGGCGAGCCCTGCACGGCGGTGCGCTGCATGTGGTGCAGCACGCCCCGGATGCCGCCCATCTCTTCGCCGCCGCCCGCGCGGCCCGGGCCGCCGTGGACCAGCTGCGGCATCGGCGAGCCGTGCCCGGTGGACTCCTTCGCGTCCTCGGCGTCCAGCACCAGCAGGCGGCCGTGGAACGGCGCCGCGCCGAGCACGACCTCGCGCACGAACTCCTGGTCCGCGCTGACCACGGACCCGGCCAGGCTGCCGCCGCCGCGCGCGGCGAAGTCGACGACCTGCTCGGTGGACGTGTACGGCATCAGCGTCGAGACCGGGCCGAACGCCTCGACCTCGTGCGGCTCGGAGCGTTCCGGGTCGGCCTTGAGCAGCACCGGCGAGATGAACGCGCCGCGCTCGGCGTCGGCGTCGACCACAGAGACGTTTTCCGGGTCGCCGAACACGACGCTGCCGGCGTCCAGCAGCGCCTTCAGCGACCGCCGGACCTCCTCGCGCTGCTCCAGGCTGGCCAGCGCACCCATCCGGACGCCCTCGGCCGCCGGGTTGCCGACCGTCACCTTCGCCAGCCGGGCCGAGGCTGCCTCAGCGACGTCGTCCAGCAGCGAGGCCGGGACGAACGCGCGGCGGATGGCGGTGCACTTCTGGCCCGCCTTGACCGTCATCTCGGTGGTCAGCTGCTTGACGAACAGGTCGAACTCGGTCGTGCCCTTGACCGCGTCCGGGCCGAGGATCGAGCAGTTCAGCGAGTCGGCCTCGGCGTTGAACCGGACCGCGTTGCGCACGATCGCCGAGTGGGTCCGCAGCTTCTGGGCCGTCGACGCCGAGCCGGTGAACGACACCAGGTCCTGCGCGGTGACGTGGTCGAGCAGATCGCCGACGCTGCCGGCGACGAACTGGAGCGAGCCCTCCGGCAGGATGCCGGCCTCGATGATCAGCTCGACCAGCCGCGCGGTCAGGTACGCCGTCGAGCTGGCCGGCTTGACCAGGCTCGGGACCCCGGCCAGGAACGCGGGCGCGAACTTCTCCAGCGGCCCCCACACCGGGAAGTTGAACGCGTTGATCTGGACGGCGACGCCCCGCAGCGGGGTCGCGATGTGCTGCGCGACGAACGTGCCGCCGCGGGAGAGCGGCTCCACCGCGCCCTCGACGTAGACGGTGTCGTTCGGCAGCTCGCGCTTGCCCTTGGAGCCGTAGCTGAACAGGACGCCGATGCCGCCGTCGATGTCGAACTTCGAGTCACCGAGGGTGGCGCCGGTGCGCGCGGAGAGGGCGTACAACTCCTCGCGGTGCTCGCGCAGGTGCGAGGCCAGGGCCTTCAGCAGCGCCGCACGCTGGTGGAACGTCAGTTCGCGCAGGGCCGGGCCGCCCACCCGGCGGCCGTACTCCAGGGCGGCCGCGAAGTCGACACCCTTCGACGAGATCCGGGCGACCTCCTCGCCGGTGGCCGCGTCGTGCAGCGGGACGCCCTCGTCCGCCGCGGTGTGCCAGCTCCCGGAGACGTAGCTGCGCAGCAATGCCATCAGGTCCCTCTCGCCGAATTACCTACCGGACGTTCAGTTAATCGCATGGTAGCCGTCGCGCCCGAAGATCGGAAGGGGGCGACGCTTGACACCGGCCCGGACCACTGCCTTTACTGGGCGGCACCGCGAGGTGACCGTCCATTCGGTCAGTGGGGACGGAGGGCAGATGACCAACGCCGCGCACACCATGTTCGCCGCCGACGAGGCCTCCCGCGCGCTGGGCATCGAACTCGTCGAAGCACGCGACGGCCACGCCGTGGCGACCATGACGATCACCCGCGCGATGGTCAACGGCCACGACATCGCGCACGGCGGGTACGTCTTCCTCCTCGCCGACACGGCGTTCGCCTGCGCCTGCAACACCCACGGCCCGGTGACGGTCGCCGCGGGTGCGGAGATCTCCTTCGTCGCCGCCGGCCGGCTCGGCGACCACCTCGTCGCGACGGCCACCGAGCGCACCCGCTACGGCCGCAACGGCATCTACGACGTCACGGTGCACCGGGAGACCCCCGCCGGGCCCGAGGTCGTCGCCGAATTCCGCGGCCGCAGCCGCGCCATCTCCGCGAAACGGGACCGACCATGATCGAGACGGACATCGGCGCCGGCGAGCTGGCCACCCTCCAGCTGGAACGTCTGCAGTGGACACTCCGGCACGCCTACGCGAACGTGCCCGCCTACACGCGCAAGTTCGACGCGGCCGGCGTCCACCCGGACGACTGCAAGGAACTGGCCGACCTGGCCAAGTTCCCGTTCACCACCAAGCAGGACCTGCGCGAGAACTACCCGTTCGGGATGTTCGCCGTGCCGCAGGACCAGGTCCGGCGCATCCACGCCTCCAGCGGCACCACCGGCAAGGCCACCGTCGTCGGGTACACCGAGCAGGACATCGACACCTGGGCGACGGTGATGGCCCGCTCGATCCACGCGGCCGGCGGCCGTCCGGGGCACAAGGTGCACGTCGCCTACGGCTACGGCCTGTTCACCGGCGGGCTCGGCGCGCACTACGGCGCGGAGAAGCTGGGCTGCACGGTGATCCCGGCCTCCGGCGGCATGACCGCGCGGCAGGTGCAGCTGATCACCGACTTCCAGCCCGAGATCATCATGGTGACGCCGTCGTACATGCTGACGCTGCTCGACGAGTTCGAGCGGCAGGGCGTCGACCCGAAGGCCAGTTCGCTGAAGGTGGGCATCTTCGGCGCCGAGCCGTGGACCGAGCAGATGCGCGCCGAGATCGAGGAGCGGTTCGCGATCGACGCCGTCGACATCTACGGGCTGTCGGAGGTGATGGGCCCAGGCGTCGCGCAGGAGTGCGTCGAGACGAAGGACGGCCTGCACATCTGGGAGGACCACTTCTACCCCGAGGTGATCGACCCGTACTCCGAGGACGTCCTGGGCGGCGGCGAGACGGGTGAACTGGTGTTCACGTCGCTGACCAAGCAGGCGCTGCCGATCATCCGCTACCGCACCCGCGACCTGACGGCGTTGTCGCCGGGCACCGCGCGGCCGGCGTTCCGGCGGATGGCCAAGGTCACCGGGCGCACCGACGACCTGATCATCCTGCGCGGGGTCAACGTCTTCCCGACGCAGATCGAGGAGATCGTGCTGCGCACGCCGGCGCTGAGCCCGCACTTCCAGCTCGTCCGGTCCACGCGCGGCCGGCTCGACCACCTGACCGTGCGGGTGGAGGCGCGCCACGACGCCTCTCCGGCGGCTCGTTCGGAGGCGGCGGCCTCGCTGGTTTCGCAGGTGAAGGACGGTGTCGGGGTGACGGTGTCGGTGGACGTCGTCGACCCGGACACCCTGGAGCGGTCGATGGGCAAGATGCGGCGGATCGTCGACCAGCGGGAGCGGCCGTGACGACGCCGCGGCGCGGCCGGCCCGGCTACGACCTCGAATCGCTGCTGCAGGTGGCGGTGAAGCTGTTCAACGAGCGCGGCTACGACGGCACGAGCATGGAGGACCTCTCCCGCAAGCTCGGCATCACGAAGTCGGCGATCTACCACCACGTGCCCAGCAAGGAGGAACTGCTGCGGCTGGCGGTCGACCGGGCCCTGGACGGGCTGTTCGAGGTGGCCGCGTCGACCGACCAGCTGGACGGGCGCGCGATCGACCGGCTGGAGCACCTGGTGCGCGGCAGCGTCCTGGTGCTGGCGGACCGGCTCCCGTTCGTGACGCTGCTGCTGCGCGTGCGGGGCAACACGAAGGTGGAACGCACGGCCCTGGCCCGGCGGCGCGAGTTCGACCGCCTGGTGACGGACCTGGTGAAGCAGGCGGCGGCGGAGGGCGACATCCGCCCGGACGTCGACCCGGCGGTGACCGCCCGGCTGGTGTTCGGCATGGTGAACTCGCTGATCGAGTGGTACCGGCCACGCCGGGGTTCGTCGGCGGCGGAGGTCGCGGACGCGGTGTGCAAAGTGGCCTTCGAGGGCCTGCGCACGGGGTCGTGAGTGAGAAACAGTGTTCTAACACTGTTTCTCACTCACGAGGGCTTAGTCCTCGGCGGTCTGGGGCGGGCGGCCCGCCTGCCACAGCAGGGCCTCGCGCAGCTGGCCGATGAGCCGCTCGTCGTCCGCTTCGGACGGGTCGACGCCCAGCGGGATCCAGCGCTCCGACACCTTCTCGCCGTGGTCGTAGCTGGTGATCACGATCCCCGAGTACGACAGGGACTCTTCGTCCGCGCAGTCGCCGTCGGGCAGGGGTTCTTCGGCTTCGAAGCCGTCGTCGAAGCTGACGTGGCGATGCTGCAGGCGGACGCTGACCCAGCGTCCGGCCGGCCGGATCGGCGCGTCTTCTTCGTTCATCTGCTCCTACCCCCGGTCGCGGGCCCCTGCCGTCTCGTCGCATCCGGGTGCCGGGAAGTTACCGGCGGGTTGTTCCGGTTGCGTAACGACAAAGGTTGGCCCGAAACACCGCCCGCCCGCCACCGGAGTCACTCTTTTGACGTCGGGTCAACTATTTGTTGACAGCATGCCGATCCCCGGCGAGGCTGAGCGGATGACGAGTGGGACCCGGCCCCGGCGCCGCCGGCTCGAACCGGCCGAGCGGCGGGCCGAGATCCTCGCCGCCGCCCGGCACCTGTTCGGGGCGGGCAGCTACGCGTCGGTGTCCACTTCGGACATCGCCGAGGCGGCCGGGGTGGCACGCCCGCTCATCAACCACTACTTCGGCGGGAAGCGCGAGCTGTACCTGGAAGTGGTGCGGCAGCTGATGATCGTGCCCGCGCCGGTCACCGAAGCGCTGCCGGACACCACGATGGAGCAGCGGCTGGCGATCGGCGTCGAGCGGTGGATCGAGGTCGTGGACCGCAACCGCGACGCGTGGCTGACCGTGATCGGCCCCGAGGCGGCCGGGCGCGACCCCGAGATCGAGCGGATCATGCGCGAGGCCGACGAGGTCGCCGCCGACCGGGTCCTGGAGGCCGCGCTGATGACCGGCGTGACCGAAGGCCGCGAAGAGCTGCGCGCGATGATCCGGTCGTTCGGCGGGATGCTGCGCGCGGCGTCGCGGGAGTGGCTGATCCGCGGCGCGCTCGACCGCGCCGCCCTGCGCACCTTCCTCACCGAATCGCTGCTCAACCTGCTGAAGCTGACCTACCCGGCGGTGCTTGCCGAGCGGCGCGGTAGCGACGGGCGAACGCCGCCGGCGTCATCCCGGTCCAGCGCTTGAACGCGTGGATGAAGCTCGACGCCTCGGCGTACCCGAGGCGGTAGGCGACGTCCTCGACCGACAGCACGCCGGTGTCCAGGAGCTCTTCGGCGAGCGTCTGGCGGACCTCGTCGACCAAGGCGCGGTAGCTCGTGCCGGCTTCGGTCAGGCGGCGGCGCAGGGTGCGCGTGCTGAGCGTCAGCTGGCGGGCGATCTCGTCCATCCCGGCGTCGACGCCGCCGAGCCGGACCAGCCGTTCCCGCACCTGCTGCGAGATGCCCGAACGCTGCCGTCGGCGTTCGACGAGCGCTTCGCACTGCGCGGCGCACAGGGCGACGGTCTGCTCGTTCGCCTGCGGCAGGGGCCGGATCAGCAGCGCCGGGTCGAGCGTGGCGCGGCAGGCGTCCGCCCCGAACCGCGGCCGCACGCCGAACGCGGCCAGGTACGGCTCCGGCGTGACCGGCTCGTGCCGGAAGGTCAGGTCCTCCAGCGCGATCTCGGGCAGCAGGTCGCGCATGACCGCGAAGATCGCGGCCAGGTCGCGCAGCACGAGGAAGCGGGCGACGTCGGCGGGCACGCGGCTGTCGTCGAGCTCCAGCGTCAGGCGGTCGCCGCCGAGGACGACGTGCGGGATGCAGAACGCGAAGCTCAGGTCGAAGTAGCGCAGCGCGAGCAGCATCGCGTCGCGCAGGGTCGGGCTGCTGATGCAGGCGAACCCGAAGATGCCGAAGGTGGTGACGCGGTAGCGGCGCCCGAGCTCCAGCGCGGCCGCGTCCGAACCGTCCAGGGCGGCCAGCGCCCGCACGACGGCCAGCTCCTGGCGCGCGTCGACCTGGACGGCCGGGTCGGCGAGGTGTTCCGGGGTGAGCGTGGTCGCGGCCAGGAGTTTCCCGGCCGGCAGGCCGCGTGCGGCGGCGAAGCGGGTCATCAGCTCGATGCTCGCGGTGCCGCGCGGGAAGTCCCAGTCCCCGACGGCGGGCGCGGCGAGCTCGGCCATGGCCGGAATCATGGATCACCGGCGGAGAAGGTGTCCAATCGAGGACCGGAACTGTCCGGGGTGATCGTTAGGGTGACGACGTGGAGACCTTGAGCCGGCGCGCGCTGAACCGCGCGACCCTGGACCGCCAGCTGCTGCTGAGCCGGGCGAAGCTGTCGGCTTTCGACGCCGTCGAGCACCTGGCCGGGCTCCAGGCGCAGGCGCCGTTCCCGCCGTACTTCGGACTGTGGACGCGGTTGGCGGGGTTCCGGCCCGCGGAGCTGGCGGAGCTGCTGGAGAGCCGCCGCGTGGTCCGGATCGCGCTGATGCGCGGCACGGTCCACCTGGTGACGGCGGCGGACGCGCTGGCGTGGCGGCCGGTGGTGCAGCCGCTCTACGACCGCGACCTGAAGACGAACACCCTGCACGCGCGGGCGCTGGCCGGCCTCGACCACGACGCGGTCGCCTCGGCCGCCCGCGAGCTGCTGACGGCGTCGGCGTGGTCGAGCACGGCGCTGGGTGCCGAGCTGGCGAAGACCTGGGACGTCCCGCCGTCCTCCCTGACGCACCTGGCCCGGGGCCGGCTGCCGCTGGTGCAGACCCCGCCGCGGGCGATCTGGGGCAAGGCCGGCCAGACGACGTACGCGTGCCTGGACGAGTGGGTGGGCGCTCCCCTGCCGCCGCCTTCGCCCGCTTCGCTGATCGCGCGGTACCTGCGCGCGTTCGGCCCGGCCACGGTGGCGGACGTCCAGACGTGGGCGGGCATCACCCGCCTGGGCGAGGTGGCCGCGTCGATGGACCTGCGGCGCTACCGCGACGACGACGGCCGCGAGCTGCTGGACCTGCCGGAGCTGACGGTGCCGCCCGAGGACGTCCCGGCGCCGCCGCGGCTGCTGGGGCCGTTCGACCAGACGATCCTTTCGTACGCGAACCGGGCGCGAGTCGTCTCGGACGCCTACCGCAAGCGGGTGATCACGCAGAACGGCCTGGTCAAGGGCACGCTGCTGGTCGACGGGCAGGTGTGCGGCCTTTGGGAGATCCAGGCGTCGCGGAAGGCGGCGGTGATCGAGCTGTCGCCGTTCGAGAAGCTGCGGAAGCGGGATGCGGCGGCGCTGGAGAAGTCGGCGGGAGAACTGGTGCGGTGGGCCGAGCCGGGGTCGGCGACGCACGAGGTGCGCGTGCACGCGCCGGCTTGAGGCTGGCCGGAATTCTCGATTGTGTGACCGCTCGTGGCCTGTTGTCACAGGCGTCCGGTGCGTAGCTTTTCCCGCATGAGCAGTGCGGCGAAGGGGCCATCGGTGCTGATCGTGGGCACCGGATTCGGCGGCATCGGGACGGCCATCGAGCTGAAGCGCGCGGGGTTCACCGACTTCACGATCCTGGAGAGCGCCGCCGAGCCCGGCGGGGTCTGGCGGGACAACACCTACCCGGGCGCGGCCTGCGACATCCCCTCGCCGCTGTACTCCTTCTCCTACGAGCCGAACCCGCGCTGGCCGAAGCGGTTCTCGCACCAGCCGGACATCCTCGCCTACCTGCGGCGGGTCATCACCAAGTACGGCCTGGACCCGCACATCCGGTACCGGACCGAGGTCACCGGGGCCGCGTTCGACGAAACGCGGAACCTCTGGCGGGTCGAGACGAAGGGCGGCGAAACCTTCGAGGCGAACGTCTTCGTGCCCGCCGTCGGGCAGCTGTCGCGGCCGGTGCTGCCGGACATCCCGAACCGCGAGAGCTTCGCCGGCGACGCGTTCCACTCCGCGCGGTGGGACCACGGCGTCGACCTGACCGGGAAGCGCGTCGCCGTGATCGGGACCGGGGCCAGTGCCGTGCAGTTCGTGCCCGAGCTGCGGAAACGCGCCCAGCACGTCACCGTCTTCCAGCGCACCCCGCCGTACGTCATGGCGAAGTCCGATCCGAGCTACCGGCGGTGGCAGCACTGGCTGTTCGAACACGTGCCGCCCACGCAGCTGCTCGGCCGGCTGCGGATCTTCCTGCTCGCCGAGTACGCCACCTACGCCATGACGCGCCACCCCGTGCTGGCGAAGATGTTCGAGCTGCGGACCGCGCAGCTGCGCCGGCGGCACATCAAGGACCGGGAGCTGCGCGCGAAGCTGACGCCGTCCTATCCCCTGGGCTGCAAGCGGATCCTGTTCACCAACGAGTACCTGCCCGCGCTGGCGCAGCCGGACGTCGACGTCGAGACGCGGCGGATCCGCGAGATCACCGAAAAGGGCGTGCGGGTCGAGGACGGCACGGAACTCGAGGCGGACGTGCTGATCTACGGCACCGGGTTCGCCGCGACGGAGTTCCTCCACCGGATGGACGTGCGCGGCCTCGGCGGGCGGTCGCTGCAGGAGGAGTGGTCGGGCGGCGCGCGGGCGTACCTGGGCATCACCGTGCCCGGCTTCCCGAACCTGTTCTGCGTCTACGGGCCCAACACGAACCTCGGCGCCGGGTCCATCATCTACATGATCGAGCGCCAGGCGCGGTACGTCCGGCAGGCGGTGGAGCAGCTCGCGCGGCCCGGGGTGTCCTACCTGGACGTCCGGCCCGAGGTCGAGCAGCGGTACGACCGGGAGGTGCAGCGGCGGCTGGGCCACAGCGTGTGGAGCGCCTGCACCAGCTGGTACCGCCAGGCCGACGGCCGGGTGACGACCAACTGGCCGGGCCTGGTCACCGAGTACGACCGGCGGACGCGGCGGCTCGACGTCGCGGACTACCGGGTGGTGGCGTGATGGACTACGACGTCCTGGTGATCGGCTCCGGGTTCGGCGGCAGCGTCACGGCGCTGCGGCTGACCGAGAAGGGCTACCGCGTCGGCGTGCTGGAGACCGGCCGCCGCTTCGCCGACGACGAGTTCGCGAAGACGTCGTGGCGGCTGCGCAAGTACCTGTGGGCGCCGGCGCTGGGCTGCTTCGGCATCCAGCGGCTGACGCTGCTGAAGAACACGTTCGTGATGAGCGGTTCCGGCGTCGGCGGGGGTTCGCTGGTGTACGCGAACACGCTGTACGAGCCGCCGGACGGGTTCTACGCCGACCCGCAGTGGGCGCACATCACGGACTGGAAGGTCGAGCTGGCGCCGTACTACGACCAGGCGAAGCGGATGCTCGGCGTGGTCGAGAACCCGGCGACGACGGCGGCGGACCGGGTCCTGAAGGACGTCGCCGACGACATGGGCGTCGGCCACACGTACCGCCGCACCCCGGTCGGCGTCTACTTCGGACAGTCCGGAGTGGACCCGTTCTTCGGCGGCGCGGGCCCGTTGCGCTCCTCCTGCACCCTGTGCGGCGAGTGCATGACCGGCTGCCGGGTCGGGGCGAAGAACACGACGGTCAAGAACTACCTGTACCTGGCCGAGCGGGCGGGCGCGGTGGTGCACCCCTTGACGACCGCGATGTCCGTCCGGCCGATCTCCGGCGGGTACGCGGTGCAGACGCGGCGCACCGGCGGGCTTTCCCGGAGGACGTTCACGGCGTCGCAGGTGGTGTTTTCCGCGGCCGCCCTGGGCACCCAGCGACTGCTGCACCGGATGCGGGACACCGGAACTCTGCCTGCCCTGTCGCCCCGGCTCGGCCTCCTGGCCCGCACGAATTCGGAGGCGGTCCTGGCGGCCCGGTCGTTGCGGGCGGACACGGACTACTCGCGCGGCGTCGCGATCACGTCGTCGATCCACCCGGACGCGGTGACGCACGTGGAGCCGGTGCGGTACGGGCGCGGCAGCAACCTGATGGGCCTGCTGGCGACGGTGCTGGTGGACGGCGAGCCCGGCCGCCGCCGCTGGGCGCTGGGCGTGCGCGAGCTGTGGCGCGCCCGCCGCGACCTGCTGCGGATCCACAACCCGCGCCGCTGGTCGGAGCGGATGATCGGCCTGCTGGTGATGCAGACGCTGGACAATTCGGTGACGACGTACACGAAACGCGGCCTCTTCGGCCGGCGCATGACCACGCGCCAGGGCGCGGGAGCGCCGTCGCCGTCGTGGATCCCCCCGGGCCACGAGGTGACGCGCCGGGTGGCGTCGAAGATCGGCGGCCTGCCCCAGGGCGCGTGGACGGACCTGGCGAACATCCCGATCACGGGCCACTTCATCGGCGGCTGCGCGATCGGGGACTCTCCCGAGACCGGCGTGGTGGACCCGTACCAGCGGTTGTACGGGTACCCGGGACTGCACGTGGTGGACGGGTCGGCGATCTCGGCGAACCTGGGGGTGAACCCGTCGTTGACGATCACGGCCCAGGCGGAGCGGGCGATGGCGTTCTGGCCGAACGCCGGCGAGGCGGATCCGCGGCCGTCGCTGGGTGCGGAGTACCGGCGGGTGGCGGCGGTGGCGCCGAAGAACCCGGTGGTCCCGTCGGAAGCACCGGGTGCCCTTCGGCTGCCCCTGGCGTGAAACAGCCCTCCCGGACCGCGCCGTCCGGGAGGGCCGTTCAACGCACGGTTACGGCAGGCCCGCGAGCCCGGCCGACACCGTGTTGGCGAACGCGTACCCCTGCGACGCGTCCCAGTTGATCGACCACGTCATCGCGCCGCGGATCGACGGGTAGGTCGTCGACGGCTTGAACGAGCCGCACGACGTTCCCCGGGCCAGGCAGTTCAGTGCCGACACCGTGTTGGCCGGGGCCTGGTAGCCGCCGCCCGCCGCCTGCGGGGACGCCGGGAGGCCGAGGCCGACCTGGTCCGCGCGGAGGCCACCCTGCAGCTGGATGCAGGCCAGTGCCGTCAGGAAGTCGACCGTGCCCTGCGAGTACACGTTGCCGTTGCAGCCGTTCATCGAGCCGGAGTTGTAGTACTGCATGTTGACGATCGTCAGGATGTCCTTGATGCCCAGCGCCAGCTGGAAGTAGCCACCCTGGGTGGACTGCATGTCGATCGTCTGCGGCGCCATCGTGATGACCTTGCCGCCGCCGTTGTAGATGCTGCGCAGCGCCTGGCCCATGTACGTGGCGTTGATGCCGTTCTCCAGGTCGATGTCGACGCCGTCGAAGCCGTAGTTCGCGATCAGCGACTTGATGCTGTTCGCGAAGTTGTTCGCCGAGCTCGAATCGCTGACGCTGATCGTGCCGTTCTGGCCGCCGACCGAGATGATCACCTTCTGGCCGCGCGCCTGGACCGTCCTGATGTCGGCCTTGAACTGCGCGTCCGTGTAGCCGCCGAGCTGCGACGACAGGCCGGAGTCGAGCGTGAAGCTCACCGCGCCCGGCGTCCCGGTGGCGTCCGCGAACGACACCGCGATGATGTTGTACTTCGTCGGGACGTCGGCCAGCTTCAGCGCCTTGGCGCCGTTGTAGAAGTTCTGCCAGTAGCCCGTCAGGACGTGCTTCGGCAGGTCACCCTGGGTCGGCGGCGTCGTGGTCGTGGTCGTCGGCGGCGTGGTGGTGGTGGTGGTGGTCGGGGGCGTCGTCGGGGTGGTCGGCGTCGTCGGCGTGGTGGTGGGCGGGGTGCCCGGGCCGTCGAGGCTGACGTCGTCGGCGTAGTACGCCGGCTGGCCGTACCAGCCGTGCAGGTACACCGTCAGCGACGTGCTCGAGCCGGTCGTGAAGCTCAGCGACAGCTGCTGGTAGCCGCTGGTGCCGGGCGTCCACGTGCTGGTCGTCGCCGAACCGGAGACGCCGAGGTAGACGTAGCTGCCCTGGACCCAGGCCGACAGCTTGTACGCCGTGTTCGCCGAGACGCTCAGCGTCTGCGAACACTGGCCGTTGTCCGACGACGTCGGCGTCACGTTCAGGGCCTTGCTGCCGCCGTGCACCGGGGTGCTGACGACGGCCGGCGCGGAGGTGCACGTCCAGCCGGTGGTGCCGGCTTCGAAGCCGGGGTTGGCCAGGATGTTGGCCGCCGAAGCGCTGCCGGCGAGCACGAAAGTCACGCCGAGGCACAACGCGACCACGGAAAGTAGGGAAAGCAGGGCGAAGCGGACCTTGGGGACCACGGGCGACCTCCACGACACTGGTGAGGCAGGTCACCACAAAATGGACTAGACCAATCTGATTGTCAAGGAACCCCATCCGAAAGTCGGGGGGCCCGAAACGGCAGAATGTGACGATCGGATCCAGGCGAAGCAGGAGCGTGTTGCAGTGAGCGTGTCGGTCGAGCAGAAGATCGCCGAAGAACTGGGCGTGCGCGAAGGACAGGTCAAGGCCGCCGTCGAGCTGCTCGACGGCGGGTCGACCGTGCCGTTCATCGCCCGCTACCGCAAGGAAGTCACCGGCATGCTCGACGACGCGCAGCTGCGCACGCTCGAAGAGCGGCTGCGCTACCTGCGGGAACTCGACGAGCGCCGGCTCGCCGTGCTCGAGTCCATCCGCAGCCAGGGCAAGCTCGACGACGCCCTCGAGGCGTCGATCCTCGCCGCGGACACGAAGTCGCGGCTGGAGGACATCTACCTCCCCTACAAGCCGAAGCGCCGCACCAAGGCCATGATCGCGCGCGAAGCCGGCCTCGAGCCGCTGGCCGACGGCCTGCTGAACGACCCGGCGACCGACCCGCAGGCGGCCGCGGCGGTGTTCGTCGACGCCGACAAGGGCGTCGCGGACACGCAGGCCGCCCTCGACGGCGCCCGCGCGATCCTCGTCGAGCGCTTCGCCGAGGACGCCGACCTCATCGGCGACCTGCGGGAGAAGATGTGGGGCCAGGGCCACCTGGTCGCCAAGGTCCGGTCCGGCAAGGAGGAGGAGGGCGCGAAGTTCTCCGACTACTTCGACTTCTCCGAGCCCTACACCAAGCTCCCCTCGCACCGGATCCTCGCGATGCTGCGCGGCGAGAAGGAGGAGGTCCTCGACCTCACGATGTCGCCGGACGAGCCCACCGACGAGCCGCAGGTCGGGCCGACCGAGTACGAGCAGCGCATCGCCGCGAAGTTCGGCGTCGCCCAGCAGGGGCGGCCGGGCGACAAGTGGCTCGGCGACACCGTGCGCTGGGCGTGGCGCACCAAGATCCTCCTGCACCTGGGCATCGACCTGCGGATGCGGCTGCGCCAGGCCGCCGAGGACGACGCCGTCCGCGTGTTCGCCGCCAACCTGCGCGACCTGCTGCTGGCCGCGCCGGCCGGCACCCGCGCCACCATGGGCCTCGACCCGGGCTTCCGGACCGGCGTGAAGGTGGCCGTCGTGGACGCGACCGGCAAGGTCGTCGACACCCACGTCATCTACCCGCACCAGCCGGCGAACAAGTGGGACCAGTCGATCGCCGAGCTCGCGGCCCTGGCCGCGCGGCACAAGGTGGACCTGATCTCGATCGGCAACGGGACGGCGTCGCGCGAGACGGACAAGCTCGCCCAGGAGCTGATCAAGAAGCACCCGGAGCTGAAGCTGACGAAGGCCGTGGTCTCCGAGGCGGGCGCTTCGGTGTACTCGGCGTCGGCGTTCGCTTCGCAGGAACTGCCGAACATGGACGTCTCGCTGCGCGGCGCGGTCTCGATCGCGCGCCGGCTGCAGGACCCCCTGGCCGAGCTGGTGAAGATCGACCCGAAGTCGATCGGCGTCGGGCAGTACCAGCACGACCTGTCCGAGGTTTCGCTGTCGCGCTCGCTCGACGCGGTGGTCGAGGACTGCGTGAACGCGGTCGGCGTGGACGTCAACACGGCGTCGGCGCCGCTGCTCACCCGGGTCTCGGGCATCACGACGGGCCTGGCGGAGAACATCGTCTCGCACCGCGACACGAACGGCCCGTTCCGCTCCCGGACGGCGCTGAAGGAGGTCGCGCGGCTCGGCCCGAAGGCGTTCGAGCAGTGCGCGGGCTTCCTCCGCATCCCGGACGGCGACGACCCGCTCGACTCTTCGGCGGTGCACCCGGAGGCGTACCCGGTGGTCCGCCGGATCCTGTCGTCGACCGGCACCGACATCCGCGCGCTGATCGGCAACACCCGGACGCTGTCGT
Organism: Amycolatopsis sp. NPDC004625; assembly: GCF_040609695.1. Lineage (NCBI taxonomy): Bacteria > Bacillati > Actinomycetota > Actinomycetes > Pseudonocardiales > Pseudonocardiaceae > Amycolatopsis > Amycolatopsis sp. NPDC004625. Next base: position 23,836 of record NZ_JBEXKX010000001.1, on the reverse strand, counting down.
CGCTGAAGCCGGCCGAGTTCGTGGACGAGCAGTTCGGCCTCCCGACGGTGACGGACATCCTGTCGGAGCTGGACAAGCCGGGCCGCGACCCCCGCCCGGCGTTCAAGACGGCGACGTTCGCCGAGGGCGTGGACAAGATCTCCGACCTCAAGCCGGGCATGCGCCTGGAGGGCGTGGTGACGAACGTGGCGGCGTTCGGCGCGTTCATCGACGTGGGCGTGCACCAGGACGGCCTGGCCCACGTTTCGGCCCTGTCGAAGAACTTCGTGAAGGACCCGCGCGAGGTGGTGAAGCCCGGGGACATCGTGAAGGTGAAGGTCCTCGAGGTGGACGTGCCCCGCAAGCGCATCTCCCTGACGCTGCGCCTGGACGACGAGCCCGGCGCGAGCTCGGGCAACCGCGGCGGCGGCGAGCGCCGTGACCGCGGCCAGGGCGGCGGCGGTCAGCGCCGCGGCGGCGCCGGCGGCGGCGACCGTCGCGGCGGCAGCGGCGGCGGCCGGGACCGCGGCGGGAACACCGCGGCGAGCGGATCGATGGCGGACGCGCTCCGGCGGGCCGGCTTCGGCAAGAAGTAGGACTGGCGTCGAAGGCCGCGCCCGGGCTCCGGACGCGGCCTTCGCGCTCAGCTGGCGGTAACCACCACGCGAGCGCCGGCCCTTTCCAGCTTCACCCTGACCGCTTCCGCCTGTTCCCGGCCCACGTTCTGCATGAGGGTCCTCGGCAAAGACTCGACCAGGTCCTTCGCTTCCTTCAGCCCGAGGCCGGCAAGGGACTCGCGAACGAGCTTGATCACCTGGATCTTCCTCGGTCCGGCCTCCGCGAGCACGACGTCGAACTGTCCTCCGGATGCGATCGATCCGTTTTGCCCGTGGAGCTCGTCCAGATCGACGGCGGCGACGACGGCAGCGAGATCCGGCTCTCCCGCCAGTTCCAGTGGGGTGATTTCCCGGCTCGGCCCGGTGAACCTCACCTGCAGCTGGTCATGGGTGTCGTTGACCACCGTGACAGCGTCGGCCGTGTCCCACCGCACGCCGACGAGCGCTTCGCGAGAGAACCGGGCACCGAGGACCACTTCGGTACGGCTCCGCCCATACGCGTCGAGTCCCGCGCTGCGCACCGCGACGATGCGCACCCACTGCAGCGCGGGCGCGACCGCGAACGCCTCCTTGACGGTGGCGAGAACATATCCGCAGACCAGAACCTTGTAGAAGTCGGCCAGCTCGCGTTTGGTCAGCTTCTTCAGCGACAGGTTCCCGGCCGCCGTCGTCGTCGGACGCCGCTCGGGGATGGCCGACGAACCGGGTACGGCCACCACGACCGACGCCTCGTCGCCGTCCACGCCGATCGGCGCGGCGGCCGCCTCGTTGTCTTCGAACGCTTCCGCCAGCGTGCCCAAGACGACGTCCGCATCGTTCTCGTTCAGTCGCCGCCACAGCGCATCCAGTTCTGCCTGCCACCGGTCGTGAGCTCGTCGGTTGCTCGCCCGCAGTTCGGCGAGCTCGGCCTGGGCGGCGCGGTCGGCTTCGGCCTTTGCCTGCGCGCGAGCCTGCCGGGCGAAGAGACCCAGGCCCGACAGCCGGGCCTTCCGGTGCCGATCGGCGATCGCCCGCTCGTCCGGCGGCTCCGGGTCCGGTGCCCGAGGCGGTTCCGCGGCCGCGAAGTCCGAGCGGTGCAACGAGAGGATGGCCTGAAGCGCGGCAGCGAGCTCCTCGGCCTGTTGAGCCTTGACCGCAGCGGCGAGTGACCGGGAAGAGGTCCCGGTCGACGACCGGCGAGCCGGTGCCCGCCTGCTGCCGCCGAGCGAGGTGTAGAACCCCACGGGCCCGGCACCGCTCGAGAAGCCCGCGCGTCCGCCGCCGACGTGCACTCTCGCGACCCGCGGCCCGACGCTCGCCCGCAAACCTCGGCTGGACGCGCGGATCCGCACGCCGGGAGCAAGCTTGATGGAGAAACCCATGCCGAACCTCGTGCTCGTCCGCGGTGATCACCTGTCGCAGTTGAGTCGCGCCGGGGCAGGCGGGGCGTTACGTCCGAGGAGGGTGGCCCGCCTCACCGCAGCGCGAACAACCCCACGGCGAACAGCACCACCGGCACCACGGCGGCCGCCGTGCTGATCAGCCACATCCCGCCGCGCCAGCCCGCCGGGGACGCCTCCAGCACCAGCCGCCGGACCAGGGCCGCCTCCACCACCGCCGTCAACACGAAGCCCAGGCCGACGCTGAAGATCGCCGCCGCGCCGACGGACAGCAGGCCCGCTGTCGAGGCCGCGCCCAGGGGCGCCGCCACTTCCCAGCGCACCACGCCCGCGGCCGCCGCCAGCAGGGCCAGGAGCAGCACGAACGCCACCAGGAAGCCGATCCGCGCCGTCATCGGGTGGGGGCCGCGGCCGAAGATCCAGAACCCCGCGTCGAGCGCCGCGACGACGACCGCCAGCACGACGAAACCCGCACGGAAAGTCAGCACCCGATCACTCTAGCGACGTGAACCGCACTTCCACGCTCCCCAACTCGCCGAAGTCCGCCACCACGTGCCCGCCCGCGTGGATCGGGCACGGCGGGGTCGCCGTGCCCGTCGTCACGATGTCGCCCGGGCGCAGCGACCGGCCGTGGCGGGGCAGCTCCATCGCCAGCCAGTGCAGCGCCAGCCGCGGATCGCCCAGGACCAGGCTGCCGCTGCCGCGGGAGAACTCTTCGCCGTCCGCGTGCAGGATCACCGGACGGCGGGGCAGGTCGAGGTCGCGCCAGCCCGGCACCGGGCGACCCTCGACGAACCGGCCCGCGCACGCCGCGTCGGCCAGCAGTTGCGGGCCGCCCGCGTGGCGGTGGTCGGTGTAGCGGCTGTCCGGCAGCTCGATCGCCAAAAACATCGTGTCGACCGCGTCGAGCACCGCCGCCAGGGAGGGCGACGGGCCCGGGTCGGCCCGGAGCCGGAAGGCGAACTCCGGTTCCGCGACGCCCATCGTCATCGTGTCCGCCGGCACCGGCGCGCCCTCGGCGTGGTGGAACCGCTCGAACATCGCGCCCGGCAGCGGCCCGGGGACGTCGAGGTACTGGCGGGCGTACACCGTGGTCGCGGCGATCTTCCAGCCCGACACGGGCCCCGCCAGGTCGGCGAGCGCCGCCTGCACCGCCATGCCCTCGGCGAGGTCGCGCGGGCGGACGTCGTCCGGGAGGCCGTCCAGCCGCTTGCCGCTGCGCCACGCGTCCCAGATCAGCTCCGCCGCCCGCGCTCGGTTCACCCGCGCGATCTTGCCAACCGGAAGACCGGGTGTCGATCGGCTTCCGCGGCGAACGCCTCGGCCGGGTCGCCCGGCTTCGCGTCGAAGAACGGCGCCGTCACCGGGATCTTGCGGACGTACGCGCGCAGCACCGGGCCCGCCGCGGCGGCGCCGGCCTCCTCGACCTCCCACGTCTCGCGCCGGCGGCCGCGCCACAGCCGGGCGGTGGGGTCGGCGCGCAGGTTGTGCACCCAGCCGACCTGCCCGTACGGCGACACGAGCCAGCGCTCGCCGCCGGTCTCCACGACGTTGACCGGCGTGGTCCGGTCGGTGCCGCTTTTGCGCCCCCGCGTGGTCAGCAGGAACCCGGTGCCACCCGCGGCCGGGATCCCGCGGGCCAGCAACGCCTTCACTCCGGCGTTGACGGTCTTGCGCGCCACGCCGAGCCGGTACTTCCGCGCCATCACGGGTGCATAGCGTAGACCCCGGAGAGGTCGCGCACCCGCGCCCAGACGTTCTCGAACCGCCCGGCGTCCACCACCGGCTTGCGCAGCGCGGCCAGGGCGATCGACTGCTGGGCTTCGGTCGAGCTCGCCTTGCCGTTGAGGTCCACCGCGGCGGCGCTGAAGTCCTGCACCATCACGGCGAAGATCTGGTCGACGACCTCGTCGTCGAGGCCGGTGATCCGGGCCTGCTCCAGGATCAGCTGGCCGTACACGACGAGCGTGAACAGCTCGGTCAGCGCGAGCCCGAAGTCGAGGTCGGCCTGCTGGGCCTCGTCCGGCGCCGCCTCGGTGAGCAGCTTGACCAGGTAGCCGGCCTGCTCGGTGAACAGGGCGACGTTCGGGACGTGCGCGGCTTCGGCGTAGGCGGTCTTCCAGTCGTGGAACCGGACCTTCGACAGGCCGCGCGCCGGGCCCTGGCGGAAGAGGAACTCGTCGTCCGCGGCGTCGGTGCGGGTGCCGACCGGCGCGTACTCCTGCGGCGCGAACAGGTAGTTCGGCATGAACTTCGCGATCAGCGCCAGGTTCACCGCCACCGTGCCTTCGAGCTTCGGCAGGCCGTCGATGTCGTTCTTGGACATCGCCAGGTAGGTGTCGGCCTCGAAGCCCTTGGCCGCCACGACGTCGGCGACCAGGCCGATCACCTTCTGGGCCTCCGTCGTCACCTTCATCTTGGTGATCGGGTTGAACAGCAGGTAGCGGCGGTCGTCCGGGTTCGCGCTGCGGAAGTAGTCGACGGCGCGGTCGGAGAACAGCTTCATCCCGGTCAGCCGCGCGTACGCCTCGACGAACTCGCGCCGGACGTGCGGGAAGTCCGTGACGGGCTTGCCGTACAGGACGCGGTTGTGCGCGTGCGTGACGGCTTCGTACAGCGAGTGCGTCGCCATGCCGATGCCGCCGAAGCAGAGGTTGAACTTGCCGATGTTGACCGTGTTCAGCGCGGCGCTGAAGGCTTCGGCGCCGACGTGCAGGATGTCCTCGGCGCGCACCGGGTAGTCCTCGAGCCGGAACTCGGCGACGTACATCTGCGACGGCACCACGTTCTTGACGACGTGGTAGTTCGGGTGCTCGGAATCGGCGTAGAAGAAGACGTACTGGCCGGGGCCCTCGACGCCGTCGATGCGGCCGAAGACCGACACCGTGCGCGCGCAGTTGCCGTTGCCGATGTAGTACTTCGAGCCGGTGGCGCGGTAGCCGTCGCCGTCCTTCGCGAGCACCATGTCGGAGGAGTAGATGTCGGCGCCGTGGTCCTTTTCGGACAGACCGAACGCGCCGACGCCGCCGGCGTCGAGGGCGTCCGCGGCGCGCTTGCGCGCCTGCGCGTTGGCGCTCTGCCACACCGGGCCGAGGCCGAGGATGGTGACCTGCCACGGGTACCAGTAGTTCAGGCCGTAGAAGCCGAGGATTTCCGACAGGGCGGCGACGCGGCTGGTGTCCCAGCGCTTGTCGGGGTTGCCCTCGGCGTTCGCCGAGGGCGTCAGGAAGGTCGAGAACAGCCCTTCCTTGCCCGCGAACTCGATGAAGTCCGCGTAGAAGGTGCGGTTGTGGTAGTCCTCGGTCAGCTTCGCCTTGCCGCGCTGCTCGAACCAGTCGATGGTGGCGCGCAGCAGGCGCCGCGTCTCGGCGTCGAAGTGCGCCGGGTCGTACTCGCGCGGGTTCAGCAGCATGGTCGTCCTCCTCGATTACCGACCGGTAACTTAGCAAGGTCACCCGAGTGCGGGCAATCTCACTGGGGGCAGGTCACTCTCGTTGGGTATACTGATCATGCGGGCCGCTCAGTTCTGCCTCGGCCCGCTGCTGTTGTCGACTACCACGCGCCGCGGCCGTTGACCGGTCTGCGCCGGGCAGGACAACCCTTCTCAGGTTACGGAGACCAGGGCACTCGCGTGCCCGCACGACTTATGAGCACTTTCGCTGAACTGGGCCTGCCGACCCCGCTCGTGGCCGCTCTGGCCACGCAGGGCGTCACCGAGCCCTTCCCGATCCAGGCGGCGACCCTGCCGCACACCCTCGCCGGCCGGGACGTCCTCGGCCGCGGCCGGACCGGCTCCGGCAAGACGTACGGCTTCGTGCTGCCCGTGCTGGCGCGCCTGGCCGCGGGCCCGACGCGGCGCAAGCCGGGCCGCCCCCGCGCGCTGATCCTGGCGCCGACGCGCGAGCTCGCGACGCAGATCGAGGCGTCGATCCTGCCCCTGGCCCGCCCACTGGGGCTCAAGGCGACGACCATCTTCGGCGGGGTGTCCGCGAACCCGCAGATCACCCGCCTGCGCGACGGCGTCGACATCGTCGTCGCCTGCCCCGGCCGGCTCGCCGACCACATGCGCTCCGGGCACGTGAAGCTCGACGCCGTCGAGATCACGGTCCTGGACGAGGCCGACCACATGGCCGACCTGGGCTTCCTCCCGGAGGTCCGCCGCATCATGGACGCAACCCCGGACCGCGGCCAGCGGCTGCTGTTCTCGGCGACCCTGGACAACGGCGTCGACGTGCTGGTCAAGCGGTTCATGGACGACCCGGTGCTGCACAGCGTCGACTCGGCGCAGTCCCCGGTGTCGACGATGGAGCACCACGTCCTGCACCTGGAGGAGACCCACCGCCTGCCGGTCCTGGTCGACCTGACGGCGGCGCCGGGCCGCACGCTGGTGTTCACGCGGACGAAGAGCCGCGCGAAGGCGTTGACGCGGAAACTGGTGGCGTCGGGCGTGCCGGCGGTGGAGCTGCACGGCAACCTGGGCCAGAACGCACGCACCCGCAACCTCGAGGCGTTCTCGTCCGGAACGGCTCGCACGCTGGTGGCCACGGACATCGCGGCCCGGGGTATCCACGTCGACGACGTCCGCCTGGTGATCCACGCGGACCCGCCGGTGGAGCACAAGGCGTACCTGCACAGGTCGGGCCGCACGGCCCGCGCGGGTGCGTCGGGCACGGTGGTGACGCTGATGACGGACGCGCAGGTCAGGGACGTACGCGACCTGACGCGCAAGGCGGGCATCAAGCCGACGACGACCCAGCTGGGCCCGGGCCACCCGCTCCTGGCGGAGCTGGCCCCGGGCGAGCGAACGTTCTCGAAGGCCCCCGCGGTGGACAACCGCCCGAAGAAGGTCTCGGCAACGGGAGCAGCCCCCGGCAGCGGAGGTCGCGGACGCCGATCGACGGCACCGAAGGAGAACCGCGGCGGCCAGCGTTCGCGAGCAAACGGACAGGGGCGGCGCGAAGAGCAGCAGCAGCGTTCGTCAACAACATCCCGAGCCGGCCAGGCCCAGCGCCGCTCAACCGGAGCAGCAAAGGCGGCCGGCACAGGCCGAGCGGGAGCCCCGGCGACAAGCGGTCGCCGCAGCAGCGGAGCGGCCGGAGCCCCAGCGGCGGCGAGCCGCCGAACGGGCGGCGCAGCAGCGTTCTCGGCCGGCACCCGAGCAGGCGCCCGCCGCCCCCGCTAGGCGTCTGGACGGGCACCACACGTGCCTGGAGAGGCACCACGTGTGTCCAGACGGGCATCACGCGTGATTGAACGGGCATCACACGTGTCTGCAGGGGCATCATCGCGATGCCCCTCCAGACACACGTGATGCCCGTTTTTGCAAGGCAACAAAACCACTCCACGCACCCCCGGCAACCCCAAAACAAGCTGGGTGGTCATCCCGTCGTCTGAGGCCGTCAAATCACTTTGAGCCAGGCCCGCAACCCCCAGCGCAACGCAGGACAAAGAACCCAACCTTGCGGGCCTGGCTCAAAGTGATAGGCCTCAATCAGGCGACGGGATGACCACCCAGCGACCCCACGAAAAGCCGAGCAAAAAGCAAAACCCAAGGGTCATCCCAGAGCCTGCCCGTCCGGCGAGGACAGTCTTCAAAAGCCAACTACAGCGACGAAGTCAACCCCCGAGCCCGAAGCACAGCCCGTTCCAAAGGCCGAAAAACAAGCAGCTCAATCCCCACCCCAACAAGCAGAATAAGAAAGATCGCCGCAATAACAGTCTCCATGCTGTTGAACGACGACCCCTGGTTCAAGTACGCCCCCAGCCCAATCCCCAACTGAGGCGACAAAGCAATCAACTCAGCCGCCATCAACGACCGCCAGGAAAACGCCCACCCCTGCTTCAACCCCGCCAAAAACCCCGGCAAAGCCGCCGGCAACAGGATATGCCGAGCCGAGGACAACCGATTGGCCCCCATGACCTGCCCCACCCGAGGCAGAATCGGCGGAATCTGATCGATCCCCGACACCAGCCCGTTCGCGATCGACGGCACCGACCCCATCAGCACCACGAAGTAGATCGCCCCGTCATTGATCCCGAACCACAGGATCGCCGCCGGAACCCAAGCCACCGAAGGCAAGCTCTGCAGCCCCGTCAGCAACGGCCCGATCGCCGCCCGCACCACCCGGACCTTCGCCACCACCAGGCCGAGCGGAGTACCGATCACCACACCGGCGAGGAACCCCAGCGCCGCCCGGTGCACCGACGTCCAGACGAACCCGAACACCTGGCCGTCGGCGACGATGCCCCAGAACTCGCTCCACACCGCCGCCGGGGCCGGGAGCTGGGACTCCGGCCAGAACGCCGCCGCCCACAGGATCTGCCAGACCACCACCAGCAGGACCAGCGCGCCCAGCGGGGGCAGGAACCCCCAGGCGAACCGCTTCCAGAATCCCGGGCGGCGTTCGCCGATCGGGGCGTCGAGCGAATCCAGCCCGGCGCCGACCTGCTCCAGGTCGGCTTCGGCGGGCCGGTCAAGCTGCGGCATGGGTGCTGATCACCTCGCGCAGGTGCCCGGTGATCTCCTCGGTCAGTTCCTCGGCGTCGGCCAGCGGGACGTCCGTCCACTCGCGCACGACCCGGCCGGGCCGCGACGACAGCAGCACCACGCGCTGCCCGAGCCGGACCGCCTCGCGCACATCGTGCGTCACGAACAGCACCGACGTGCCCGTGCTGCGGTAGACGCGCAGCAGCTCGCCCTGCAGGACGTCCCGGGTGATGGCGTCGAGCGCGGCGAACGGCTCGTCCATCAGCAGCAGCGCCTGTTCCGGGTCGCCGCCGACGCGCAGGGTCGCCGCCAGGGCTCGGGCCAGCGCGACGCGCTGCCGCATCCCGCCGGACAGCTCGTGCGGCCGCTTGCCGCCCGCGTCCGTAAGCCGGACCAGTTCCAGCAGCTCAGCGGCCTTTTCTCGACGCTCGGCGCGGCCGAACCCGGCCAGCCGCAGCGGCAGCTCGACGTTGCGGGCCGCGGTCAGCCACGGCATCAGGGCGGCCTCCTGGAACATCACGGCGGGCCGTGACGTGTTCAGCGTGATCTCCCCCGCCGACGGCGCGTCGAGCCCCGCGACCAGGTTCAGCAGCGTGCTCTTGCCGCAGCCGGACGCGCCGAGCAGGCAGACGAACTCGCCGGGCGCCACCGTCAGGTCGACGCCGTCGAGCGCGACGACCGCACGCCCGGCCGTGCCGAACGTCTTGCGCACGCCGTCGAGCCGGACCGCGGTCGCACCGGTGAAATGGGTGCGGCCGGTGGGGAGGGTGGTGGTCATCGCTGGCTGCCTCTCCGGGTCATTTCGCGAGTTCGGGAGCGTCGACGGCGGGCAGGTTCTTGGCCTTCAGGACCTCGTTCAGCGGGCCGAAGTCGGCGAAGCCCTTCAGCGCCACGGCCGACTTCACCACGCCGGCCGTCACCGAGTCCTGTGCGAGCTGCGGGAATTCGGCGGCGATGGGGTCGGTGGTCAGCTCGATGCCGGAGAAGGCGCGGTCCAGGACCGCTGCGCTCAGGGTACTGCCGGCCAGCTCCTTGAGCGCCCCGTTGACCACGGTCTTCGCCTCCGCCGGGTTCGTCTTGGCCCAGTCGATCGCGGCCAGCTCGCCCTTGAGGATCGCGCGGACGGTGTCCGGGTGCTGCTGCAGGAACTCGCTGCGCACGATGACGACCGTGGTCGGGAAGCGGCCACCCGGCCAGAGCGTCTTCTCGTCGACCAGGACCTTCGCGCCGGCGTCGAGGACCAGCCGGGACGCCCACGGCTCGGGCAGCCAGCCGCCGTCGACCTCGCCCTTCTTGAAGGCGTCGAGCGTCTTCGGGTTGTCGAGGTTGGTGATCTTGACCTGGCCGGTCAGCTGCTTGCCGGCGAGGAACTTCTTGAGCGCGACGTCCTGGGTGTTGGCCAGCTGCGGGGTGGCGATGTTCTTGCCCTTGAGCCCCTCCACGCTGGTGATGTCCGGCTTGACGACCAGCTGCGCGCCGCCCGAGACGGCGCCGGAGATCAGCTGGATGGCGCCCTTGGACTTGGTGAAGGCGTTGATCGCCGGGCCGGAGCCGAGGAAGGCGACGTCGAGGGAACCGCCGAGCAGGGCGTTGACCTCTTCGGGGCCGGCGTTGAAGGTCTGGGTGGTGAGCTTGGTCGAGCCGAGCTCGGTCTTGAAGAAGTCCTTCTTGACGCCGATCAGCGCGGGGGCGTGCGTGACGTTCGGGAAGAACCCGACGCGGACCTCCCCGGCGGCGCCCTGGTTCGCGGCCGGCGCGGTGCTGCTGTCCGCTCGCGAACAGCCGGCGAGCACGCCCACGACGGTCAGGGCGGCCAGCGCCGAGGCCAGGGTTCTCCGGGAGGTGCGCACGTCGGCATCGCCTTTCGTCGGTGTCCGGGCGAGGTTCGCACGGTCACCCACTCAGGCGCATAGCCATCCGCATCCCGGGACACCTCGTGAGATTTCTTGACATCGGCGGCCCCGGCGCCTACTGACCGCGAGAAAGTCGCCGGCGCGGGCAACCGCTCGCGTCACCCGGACGTGGTATGGGTGACCACGGAATCGGGAGGAAGTCATGACGAGCACCGCACACCGACGGGGCCACGGGGTCGCCGGCGTCCGCGTGGCGCTGGTCTTGCTGTTCATCGGGCTGGGCCAGGCGTCGTTCGAGTGGCTCAGGTCACTCGGCATGGACGCGCTGACGGGCATGGTGGTGTGGGCGATCCCGGTCGTCACCGCCGCGGCGGTGACGCTGGTGCTGTGGGTGGCGTCGGACCGCGCGTTCACCCTGCGCAACTGGCTGCCGGTGGCGATCTCCATCCCGGTGTACCTGGCCGGGGCGTTCGGCCTGGCCACCGGGACGGCAAGCCTGGTGGCGTCGATCGTCAGCGGCGTCGGGCTGGGGGTGGCGGTGGTGACGGTCTCCGGCATGATCCGGTCGCGCCGCCACGCCGCCGAAGTGCGCCAGTAGGCGGTCAGCGGCGCAGCAGGAGGAACACGTCGCCGAATTCGTGCCACAGGTACCGCTGCGCCACGGCGGCGTCGTACGCCCGCTGGACCACGTCCGCCCCGGCGACCGCCTCCAGCAGCAGCAGGTGGGACGCCTCCGGGGCGTGCAGGCCCGTGACGATGCCGTCCACCACCGCGGCCGGGCGGTCCGGGCCGAGGACCAGGTCCGTCCAGCCCTCGGCCGGGCCGATCGCACCACCGTCGGAAGCCGACTCCAGGGCGCGGGCCACCGTCGTGCCCACCGCGATCACCCGGCCCCCGCGACCGCGGACCCACGCCACGAGCGCCGCCGTGGCCGCCGGGACGCGGAAGCGCTCGGCCTGGGGCGGCTCGCCCGCCTCCGGGGAGGACACCCCCGTGTGCAGCAGCAGCGGCGCGACCAGCACACCGTCCGTCACCAGGCGGGTCACCAGCTCCGGGGTGAAGGGCCGGGCCGCCGACGGCATCTCCGCGCTGCCCGGCTCGCGGGCGAACACCGTCTGGTAGTCCGCCAGCGGCCACGCCCGCGGGACGTACCCGTAGCGGATCGGCCGGCCGGCCTCGGCCAGGAACCGGGTCACCTCGGGCGGCACCTCCGCCCGCCACAGCCGCGCCGCGCCCGGGACCACCGGGGCGAGCAGCGTCAGGGACGCGCCCCCGGGCAGTCCGAGGCGTTCCCCCGGGCGGCCGTCGAGCAGCGGCCCGCCGGGGGCGCGCAGCTCGACGACCCAGGAACCGTCGTCGAGCGACGTCGAAAAGTGGACCACGACCGGGCGCCCGTCCCGCAGGGCGTCGACGGCGGCCGGAAGCGTGCCGGACGTGTTGACGACCAGCAGGTCCCCCGGCCGCAGGTGTTCCCCCAGCGACGAGAACACCGTGTGGTGAACGCCCGCGGGCGAAGCGACCAGCAGGCGGACGCCGTCCCGGGCCAGCCCGCGGGCCTCCGGCGGTGCCGAGGCCGACAGGTCCGGCGGCAGGTCGAACCGGACGTTCATGCCGGCACCAGGAGGTCGGCGGCGCGGTAGCGGCCGCTCGGCGGGCGCTCGTCGAGCAGCCGCAGGAACGCCGGGACGGCCGTCTCCGGCAGCGGCCGGTCCGAGATGTCCTCGCCCGGGAACGCCCGCTGGTGCATGGCCGTGCGCAGGTCGCCCGGGTCGACCGCGTACACGGACAGGTCCGGGTGTTCCACGCCCAGAACGGCGGTCACCTGGTCGAGCGCGGCCTTCGCGGAGCCGTAGCCGCCCCAGCCTTCGTACGCTTCCACGGCGGCGTCGGAGCTGACGTCGATCACGGCGCCCCGGGCCGCGGTCAACGCGGGCAGCAGCAGCTGCGTCAGCGCCAAGGGGGCGAAGACGTTGACGCGGTAGACGTCCTCCAGGTCCGCCAAGGGGTAGCGCGCCAGCGGCGGCAATGGGCTGACCCCGAGCGAGCTGGCGTTGTTGACGAGCAGGTCGAGCTCGGAACGGGCGAGCGCGGCGCGGTGGGCCGGGTCGGTGACGTCGCCGGGGACGGCCGTGAAGCCGATCTCGCGCGCCGCCGATTCCAGCGCCGCCGCGTCGCGGCCGGTGCCGGTGACCGTCCACTGGCGACCGACCAGGGCGGCCGCGAGGGCGCGGCCCAGCCCGGCGGACGCGCCGGTGACGAGTGCGGTGGGCATGGTGCCTCCTTCGTGGGGGTACCACACCATCGTGAAACCTCTACATTACTTGAGGTCAACCGGAGTGCGGCCACGCAGCAGGGAATACGCGGCCAGCGAAACGACGAGCCCGACGTAGTACGCGAGGTCGGCGCCGTGCAGCGCCGCCGCGACCGGTCCGGTGTAGAGGGTCGTGTTCATGAACGGCACCGCCGCGCCGAACCCCACGAGGAAGGCCACCACCGCGGCCCACGGGCGGACGGGAACCGAAGCCAGGACGTCGACCTGCCGTCCGCCGCGGGTGCGCGCGAACCAGTCCGGGACGACGACCCCGAGGAACGGCGGGATCCAGTACGAGACGAACAGCAGCACGTTCTGGAACTTCGCCGACAGGTCGCCGCTGTGCATCCAGAGGATGAGCGCGAAGGCGAGCACCGTGACGACCACCGCCGACACCGGGCGCCGCAGCCGGACGCCGACCGTCTGCAGGGCCAGCGAGCCGCTGTAGTCGTTCATCGCGTTCGACGACACCGCCGCGAGCGCGATCACCGCCAGCGCCAGCCCGCCGAGGAACCCGCCGCCGAGCAGCCCGGCGACCCCCTTCGCCGTCTGGTCGCCCAGTGACGAACCGAGCGCGAGCCCGAGGCCCTCGCCGATCGCGTACGACGCCACGAGCCCGAGCAGCGTCGCCCAGAAGACGCTGCGGGACGACGTCGAAGCCGGCAGGTACCGGCTGAAGTCCGAGGCGTAGGGCGCCCAGGAGACCGCCAGCGACAACGTCACGGTCGTGAAGAGGACGACGCCGCCCGCCAGGTCGGCGCCCGAAGCCGTGTTCGCCGTGGCGATCGGGTGCCCGGCGAGGACCTTCACGGCGAGCGCGGCGAAGGCCAGCACCAGCAGCACGCTCATCACCGCCTGCACGCGGTGGATCAGCGCGTAGCCGAACACGCCGAGCGTGCACTGCAGCACCAGCACGATCAGCACCGCCGCCCAGAACGGCAGCCCGGTCAGCTCCGCGAGGGCGTCGCCGCCGAACAGCCCGACCAGCGCGTCCCAGGCGATCGAGCCCAGCCACTGCACCAGGCCGGGCAGCACGACACCGCCGCCGAAGGGCAGCCGGGCGAGCGGCAGCTGGCCGGTGCCGGTGCGCGGGCCCCACGTCGACAGGTACGCCACCGGCAGCGACCCGAGCACGGTGCCGGCGAGCATCGCGGCCAGGCCCGTCCAGAAGCCGAGGCCGAGCGACGCCGCGAGGGTGCCGGTGAACACCGCCGTCATCGTCAGGTTCGGCGCGAACCACACGCTGAACAGCCGCCACGGGCGGCCGAACCGGTTGTCCGCCGGCACCGGGGCGATGCCGTGGGTTTCGATCGCGAGGTCCCCGCCGCCGGCGGGCATCCGCCCGCCGAAGACCTCGGCGTCCAAGCCGTGTGCGCTCATGTTCCGCCTTCCTCCGGGATCACCCTAAAGCGCAGCCGCGTGGTGTAACGCGACGGCCCGAACGGGCGAATCACGGTTAGCCGTTACCGGACTGCGCCAACCACCGGCCAAGACCCATCGGGAGGGTCGCCGTGCAGCACCCGCGGACGTCGGCGATGACCGCCCTGCTGGCCGCCGGGTGCGTGCTCGGCGTGGTCGCGCTGACGCTGAAAGCCGGCGAAGGCAGCCACCCGGCGCTCGACACCGCGCTCAGCACCACGACCGGGTTCCTGTTCCTGCTCGCCGGCGCGGTCGCGCACGTGCGACGCCCGGCCAACCCGATCGGCGTGCTCATCGCCCTCGCCGGGGTCGCCCTGTTCCTGGAGGACCTGCAGTTCACGGCGAACCCGGTGCTGTACACGATCGCCGTGCCGCTGCGGGCCGCGTCCAGCCCGGTGATCGCGCACCTGGTGCTCGCGTTCCCGCACGGCAGGCTCCGCTCGAGGTGGGAGCGGCTGCTGGTGGCCGCGGCCTACGTCGTGGTGCTCGGCATCGGCGTGGTCGGCCTGCTGACCGACGACGACCCACGCGATCTGCTGGCCGTCGCCGCCGACTCGCAGGCCGCCCCCGTGGTCGGCCGCGCGCTCGGGCTCGCCGCGACGGCGATCAGCGCGGGCGTCGTCGTCGTGCTGCTCTACCGGTGGCTGACCGGGCGGCTGCCGCAGCGGCGGCTGCTGTCGCCGGTGGTGGTGATCGCGCTGGCCGGCGCGCTGACGTCGGGGGCGGGCACCGCGCTGGGCGACGCCCACCCGCTGTCCGGGCCGCTGCTGCAGGCGTACCGCATCCTGTTCTGCCTGTGGCCGCTGGCGTTCCTGGCCGGGGTGATGCGCGCCCGCGTCGGCCACGCCGAGATGGTCCGCCTGCTGCTGGAACGCGACGGCACCGGGCTGGCCGCGCTCGTGCAGGACGACGAGGTGTGGAAGGACAGCCGGTCCATCGACGCGCTCAACGCGGCCGCCGGGCTGGTGCTGGACAACCAGCGGCTCACCGCCGAGCTGGAGCAGCGGCTGGCCGAGGTGCGGGCGTCGCGGGCGCGGCTGGTCGCGGCGGGCGACGAGGAGCGCCGCCGGCTGGAGCGCGACCTGCACGACGGCGCCCAGCAGCGGCTGGTCAGCGTCGTGCTGCTGCTGCTGCGGATGGCCGGCCGCCGCTCCGGCGCCGGGCTGCCGCCCGAGCTCGGGGCGGTGCTCGCCGGTGCGGTCGACGAGCTGCAGACGGCGATCACCGAGCTGCGGGAACTGGCCCGCGGCATCCGCCCGGCCATCCTCACCGAAGCGGGGCTGGCCGCGGCGGTCCGGTCGCTGGCCGACCGGATCCCGATGGAGGTGGCCCTGGCGGTCGGCACGGTCCCGCGCCTCGACGCGGCGGTGGAGGCGACGGCGTACTTCGTGACGTCGGAGGCCCTGACCAACGCCCTGAAGCACGCGCGGGCCGAGCGCGCCGACGTCCGGATCGCGGTGACCGGTGCCGGGTTGCGGGTCGAGGTGACCGACGCGGGCGTCGGCGGCGCGGACGCCGGAAAGGGCTCGGGCCTGGCCGGGCTGCGGGACCGGGTGCAGGCCCTCGGCGGCGAGCTGGACGTCACCAGCGGCCCCGGCGGCACCGCGGTCACGGCCGTCATCCCGATGGCCGCCGAAAAGCCGTGAAGGCCCCCTCGCCGAGACCGGCGAAGGGGCCTTCACGGGACTTTCGATCTAGACGAGCAACAGGAACAGCAGGCCGTTGGGCGAGCCGAGGCCGGTCACGTCGTCGTAGCCCGGGGTCGTGTGGATGGTCAGACCCTGGTAGTCGAGCGTGCGCACCGAGGTGAGCAGGCCGCCCGAGGCGTCGGTCGAGTTCGCGTAGTCCACGCGCTCCACCGCGGCGTCCACGTGCTTCACGTCGCTGATCGCCGGGGTGCGGGAGGTCAGCTTGTAGATCACGGGGTTGATGAAGCCGTGGTGGAAGTGGTCGAAGCTGTCGGCCACCGCCATGATGCCGGCGAACACCGGCGACGCGAGGCTCGTGCCGCCGATCCGGTACTGGTCGTAGTAGACGCCGTCCGGGAAGGTCTGCGTCTGGCCGACCAGGAAACCGGTGTTCGGGTCACCGACCGCGGAGATGTCGGGGACGACCCGGCCCTTGGTGTTGCCGGTCTGGTTCTTCTTCGCCAGCGCGTCCGGCACGACACCCTTCTGGTAGAAGGGCTGCGTGAACAGCCGGCTCGTGCCGCCGCCGGAACCGCTGGTGTAGTTGGCCGGGCCGTAGACGCCGTTGGTCAGCGTCGACTTGCTGGTCTCCCAGCCGGTCTCGAAGATCTTCTTGCCGTCCTTGCCGATGGCGATGGACGTGCCGCCGACCGCGGTGATCCACGGCGCCGAGGCGGAGAAGTCCGGCGACGGCGTGCCGAGGCGCGCGACCTCGTCACCGTTGTCGCCCGACGAGAAGTACACGCCGATGCCCTCGAGGACCGCCTGCAGCGAGATCTGGTTGAACACCTTGACCTCGTCGGCCGGGATGTCCTCGCCGGTGTCGCCGTAGGAGTTCGACACGATGTCGGCCTTGTGGCCGGCGACCACGTAGTTCAGCGCGATGTCGAGCGAGTTGTCCTGGCAGTCGGACCCGCCGACGTACAGGATGTTCGCGCCCGGCGCGAGCCCGTGCGCGGCCTCGACGTCGAGGGTCTCCTCGCCGTACCAGCCCGCCGCGTCACACTGGTCCGCCGGCTCCAGGACCGGGTTGACCGGGAAGATGTGCTGCGAGAACTGGCTCTGCTTCAGCGGGTGCTGCGGGTCGTTCTTCTTCGCGTACGTGCTCGCGTCGGAGTAGATGTTCGGCGAGGCGAACGCGTCGACGATGGCGATCGTGGTGCCCTTGCCGTCCGCGCCGACCTTGTCGATGCCGTAGGCCGAGCGCAGCTGCGCCGGGGTGTAGCCGCAGGGGGCGTACGGCAGCTGCTTGCCGTTGTAGGCGGGATCGGTGGTGTCGATCTTCTCGCCGTAGTAGGCGCTGCACGGCCGGGCGTTGCGGAAGCCGGGGCCGGGCGGGACGTCGGACGGCGTCCCGGAGCCGGTGGCGTGGTCCGGCTTGAACAGGTTGGTCGCCTGGTCGACACCGACGACGCCGAGGACGTCGCCGGCCAGGTTCGCCGGCACCGACAGGTTCTTGTCGGCGGCGCGCAGCGTCTGGCCCTTGACCCGGTACTTGCCGAGGTCGACCGCGAACGCGTTCTCGGTCTGGGCCGCGGTACCGGTGGCCTCGACGAAGGCGCGGTTCGACGGAACCTCGCCGATGCTGAACCCGTTGCCGGTCAGCCACGACTTGACCGCGTTGACGGTCGCGTCACTGGCGGCGAAGCGGTCGCGCACCTGGTCGGGGCTGAGGTACTGGCGGTAGGTCGCGCTGTCCGGGTCGGACACGGCCTGGGCCAGCGCCTCGGCACCGGCGTTGTCGCGCTGGTTCAGGTAGACCCGGAAGCTCAGCTTCGCGGCGGGCGCGGTGTCGGCGACCTTCGCCTGCGCGTTCGCCCACAACGGGTGCGACTGCGGAATGTCCTGACGCCCCTGCGCGGACGCCGTCGCCGGCAGGGTGCCGGTCAGGCCACCCACCACCGCGAGCGAAAGGAGCAGGGTGGAGCTTCTTCGCACAGAAATCTCCCTCTTCGAAAGCGGCCCCCAGTAAATGGGCCTTGGAACACCGGCTGAGACTAGATCGGTGTTCCGCTCACGGGAAGTGCCTGCGGAACCGTTATCTGGACAGGAATTCGCGCCCCGTTAAGCGTGGTACGGAAATCCGATTTGTCGCGGGAAAAACGCGAGGATTATTATATTGTGCACCTTAAGTCCGGTTCGTGGCGGTATCGCGGACCACGCGCGACGGCCGCCCGCCACCTACTAAAGTCGGGCGCTCCGTCCACTCGGGACAGTCCGGCGGCTGACGGCACTTCGGCCGTCACGCGCGGGCCAGCCGCCGGTCCACCTCGGCCGGGGCGAACACCGCGTCGACGACCATCGCCACCGCACCGCCGAGCGCCTCGCCGCGGCCGCCGATCTCCACCCGCAGGTTCTGCGTCGCCCGCGGCAGCGCCCGCCGGTAGAGCACCTCGCGGACGCCGGCGGCGAAGTGCGGCTCGGCGAGGTCGCCGGCCAGCACCACCACGCCCGGGTTGACCACGCAGACCAGCGTCGCCAGCACCTCCCCCACCTGGCGGCCGGCGACCTCGGCGAGCCGGATCGCGGCCGGCTCGCCCGCCACGATCCGGTCGCGCACGCCGGAGCCCGACACCGTCGGCAGGCCCTGTTCCGTCAGCCGGGCGGCCAGCGCGCCGCCGCCCGCGACCGCCGCGAGGCAGCCGAGCGAGCCGCACAGGCACCGCGCCTCCGGGTGGCCGGGCAGGCGGATGTGCCCGATGTCGCCGGCCCCGCCGTCGACCCCGCGGTACACCTCGCCGCCGAGGACCAGCCCGGCGCCGATGCCGGTGGACACCTTGACGACGACCAGCGCGGCCGAGTCCGGGTACCGGGCGCGGTGCTCGCCCAGCGCCATCAGGTTCGCGTCGTTGTCGACCAGCACCGGGGCGCCTAAGCGCGCGCCGAGGAAGGCGTCGATCGGGTAGCCGTCCCAGCCGGGCATGATCGGCGGCCGGGTGACCCGCCCGCGGCCGGGTTCGACCGGGCCCGGCACGGAAACGCCGACGCCGCAGACCGGCCGGCCCGCCTCGGCCAGCATCGCGTCGAACCACTCCGCGATCCGGCCGAGCACCGGCTCCGGACCGTCGGCGACCCGCAGCGCGCCGCCGCGGCGGGCCAGCACCCGGCCGGCCAGGTCGGTCAGCGCGGCTTCGGCGTGCATGGTGTCGATGCTCGCGGCGAGGACGACGGCGTGCCGGTCGGCGAACCGGAGCTGCCGCGCCGGGCGGCCGCCGGTGGAGTCCTCCTGGCCGCCTTCGGTGAGCAGACCCGCCGTCTGGAGCTGCTCCAGGCGCGCGGTCAGCGTCGAGCGGGACAGCCCGCTGCGTTCCTGGAGGGCCTTCCGCGTGCTCGCCTGGCCCGTCCGGACCAGCTGCAGCAGCTCTCCGGCGCTGGTCGGCGCGGTCATCCGGCGGCCTCCTTCGGACTTTTGTCCATTGACAAGACACAAGTTGGAGATAGATTGGACATATGAACGTAACACGGGAGCGGGCGGCGGCCGTCCTGGCGGGCAACTGGCTCGGCGCGTCCACCGTGCCCTCGCGTTCGCTCTACCCGCACCAGTGGAGCTGGGACTCCGCCTTCATCGCCTTCGGCCTCCGCCACCTCTCCCCTTCGCGAGCCCGGCGTGAGCTGGTGACGCTGTTCGAGGCGCAGTGGCCCGACGGCCGTGTCCCGCACATCGTGTTCGACCCGGCGACACCGCCCGAGGCGTACTTCCCGGGGCCGTCCTTCTGGCAGGCCGGGCGCACGTCGGGGCTGGTCCAGCCGCCGGTGCACGCCCGCGCCGTGCTCGCGGTGCACGAAACCGCGCCCGATCTCCAGTTCCTCGCCGCGCTGTACCCGAAGCTGGTGGCGTGGCACGACCACCTGCGGACGCACCGCGACGCGGGCGGCCGCGGGCTGGTGGCGATCGTGCACCCGTGGGAGTCCGGAATGGACAACAGCCCGGCCTGGGACGGCCCGCTTTCGCGCGTCACGCCCGCGACCGGGTTCGTCCGCCGCGACCTGGCGCACGGCGCCGCCGGCGACCGGCCGGGCGACGACGACTACGGCAGGTACGTCCGGCTCGCCGCGGACTACCGGGACAGCGGCTACCGGGACTTCGGGACCTTCGCCGTGGAAGACCCCGGCTTCAACGCCCTGCTGGCCGACGCCGAGCTGGCGCTGGCCGAGATCGCCGACGAACTCGGCCTGCCGTCCGGCGCCCACCGCGAAGCCGCGGCGCGCATCGAAAAGGCGTTGCAGGAAACCCTGTGGCACGACGGCTTTTTCTTCGCCCGCGACGTTCTCACCGGTTCACTGACCCCGGAGTACACGTGCGCGGGCCTGCTGCCGCTGGTGCTGCCGGACCTCGCGGTCGCGCCGGCCCTGGTGGCGGCCGCGACCGGTCCGCGGTTCCGGCTCGGCCGGGTGCACGGCGTCCCGAGCCACGACCTGACCGCCCCGGGTTTCGACCCGGGCCGCTACTGGCGCGGGCCGTCGTGGTCCAACATCGGCTGGCTGGTCCGGCGCGGGCTGGTGTGCCACGGCGAGTTCGCCCTCGCCGCCCGGCTGGGCGGCGACCTCGTCGAGATCGCCGCCCGCACGGACTTCGCCGAGTACGTGGACCCGCTGACCGGCGCCGGCCACGGCACCCGGTCGTTCAGCTGGACCGCGGCCCTGACCGTCGACCTCCTGGCGGATCAGCCCGCCGCGGTCGCGTAGTCCGAGCCGACCCAGGTTTCGTCGATGCGCAGCCGCTTGTACCGCGTGCTGTCGCTCGAGGCCGCGTACGTGCTCGTCACCTGGAGCCGCACGTACCGGGCGTTCACCGCGGAGAGGTCGACGAACTGGACGCCGC
This sequence comes from Amycolatopsis sp. NPDC004625, assembly GCF_040609695.1. Taxonomy (NCBI): domain Bacteria; kingdom Bacillati; phylum Actinomycetota; class Actinomycetes; order Pseudonocardiales; family Pseudonocardiaceae; genus Amycolatopsis; species Amycolatopsis sp. NPDC004625. The sequence continues at coordinate 3,281 of NZ_JBEXKX010000001.1, read as the reverse complement.
GGTGGCTCGGCAGCGTCCCGGACTTCACCGCGCTGCCCCAGTCCTTGCCGTCGTCGGACACGAACACCTTGTACGCCTTGATCCGCGCCGACTGCTCGCTGTCCGACCGGGCGTAGCTGACCGAATCCTCCCGCTGGTTGAGGCCGAGGTACTGGACCTTCTTCGCCGTCCCGAGGTCGTAGTCGAGGTTGACCGGGAGCGTCTTGTTGTTGTCGAAGTACGTCAGGTAGTCGCCGTCGCTCGCGGACTGTCCACTGTGGCCACTGGCCGACGCGCTCGCCTTGAGCGTCACGGTCTTCGGGTCGTAGGTGCCGGTGCGGCCCGCCGTCTCGACCTTGAACACCGTGTCGTAGGTGTCCCAGCCGGACAGCCCGGAGAGCGTCAGGCTGCCGCCGCCCTGGCCGAACGAGATCGCCGCGCCGGTGCGGAGGTTCGTGACGCGGCTGACGCGGTAGCCGTTGTCGCGGATCTTGAGCGTGCTCCCCGACGGCTTGGTCAGGACGTGGACGTACTGCGCGTCACCCTTGATGGTGATGACGCCGTGGGCGCCGTCGTTCCAGAAACCCGGTTGCATGCCGCCGTACATGTAGCCGGCGCCCTGGGTGCCGCCGAGGGACTCCCAGATCGCGTCGAGGTAGGTGTTCGCGAAGTTGTTGAACGCCTCCTGGTTCGACGGGAACCTGCCGTTCACCATCGCCGTTTCGGCCATCAGGGACTTGATCGACGAGCCCGAGTTCGTGACGAACCGGCCGAGGTTGAGCATCTTGTTCACCGCGGAGTTCGATCCGCCGTACCACCACGAGCCGGTGTCGGGGAGCTTGAAGCACGCCTCGGTGAGCCGCGGCATCGCCGTGTAGGTCGCCTGCGGGTAGTCGTAGGACGGGGTCATGCCGGTCTTCTGCTCGTTGCTGATCGTGTCCATGATCGGCGTGTCTTCGTTGTTGTTGCTGAGCAGGTAGTCCGGGCGCTGCTGGTAGATCTGCCGGTACAGGTCGTGCGACTCCCAGTAGGCGTTGTCGTTGTCGATCCAGAAGCCGCCGAGGTCGGGGTAGTTCTTCATGACCTCGAAGAAGTTGTCGTAGCTGAACTGGCCGAAGCCGTCCTGGCTGTCGAGGTCGACGGTCTTGCCCTTGTACTTCGAGTAGCCGGCCGAGTCGAGCCACTCGTGGCCGTCCTCGTCGTGCCATTGGGCGTCGTTGGTCATGTAGAGGATGACCTTGAGGCCCTGGGGCTTCGCCGCGGCGACGAGCTCGCCGAGGAAGTCCCGCTTGGTGCTGCAGCTGCCCGGGATCTTCGACGGCCAGGCCCGGGAATAGCCGAGGCGGCTGTGGAAGGAGGCGAGCACGAGGTAGGACGCGTGCAGCTTCTTGGCTTCGGTGACCCAGTAGGCGGGATTCCACCCGCCGTCGGTGATCGCTTTTTCCCAGGCGCTGCAGCTGGTGTAGCCGGGTGACGTGCGCATGCCCCAGTGCAGGAACAGCCCCGCCTGGCTGTCGCGCAGCCACTGCTGGGAGGGTTTCTGCAGGTCGGCCGAAGCCGGCGCGGCGATGAGCCCGGACACCGCCAGCATCGACGCGCACGCGACGAGCGCCCGGCGGAGGAACCTGTCTGCCATGAACGACCTCCAGTGGTCTGGTCCACTCGGTGGTGTACTCCTCGCCGCAACCGCCGGTCAAGGCTTAGATCCGACCTTTCCGCCGAGTTTCGCTGGCCGGTACATCCACGTTGCGGCCGTTCGGGTTAAATATCTGATATATGACGCGAGAGATCCGATCTCTCTTGACTGGGCGTCCCGGAGGCGAGTAGATGTTTTCCCCGGAAGCGCTTTCGCTTCGAGACCATCGCTCCGGCGACACGGGCAGCACGCCGCGCCCCCCAGAGCTGGTCGGGATGCCGACGGACGGCGGATCGGCATCCCGGCCACCCTTTCACCGCGTCGCGGGGCCAATGCACGAAGGGACGATGAATGTCCGAACACCCCCTTCGCCCGACCCGGCGCGCGGTCCTGGCCGGCACCCTCGGCGCCCTGGGCGCGCTCGCCGCGACGGGTCCCGTCGCGTGGGCGGCGGACCGGCTCCCCCCGATCGGCGGCGCGGCGCCCACGGACTGGTCGCGCGCGGTGATCGACTCGACGATGAAGCGCTACACGCCCGACAAGATCGGCGGCTGGGGCTACACCCTGGGCCTGTACCTCTACGGGCAGTACCTCTTCTACAAGCGCACCGGCGAGAAGAAGTACCTCGACTACATCGTCGCGTGGTACGACCGGTTCATCACCGACAGCGGCATCTCCAACAGCTTCAGCAACCTGGACTCGATGCGCTCGTGCCAGATGCTGCCGCTGCTGTACGCGGAGACGGGCCGCAAGAAGTACAGGACGGCGGCCGACCAGCTGCGCAAGCGGTTCCCGTCCTACCCCCGGACGTCCGACGGCGGCATGTTCCACGCGACCAGCAAGGTCGGCCAGCTGTGGGGCGACGGCGTCTACATGGCCCAGCCGTTCCTGGCGCTGTACGGCGCGGCGTTCGGCGACGGGGACTACTGCTTCGAGGAGTCGGCGAAGAACATCGTCGTGTACTTCAGCCACCTGCGCGAACCGGCGAAGAACCTGCTCTACCACGCCTACGACGAGGACGGCTCCGAGTCGTGGGCGTCCGGCGCCGGCCACCACTCGAAGTACCACTGGGCGCGCGCGATCGGCTGGTTCGGCATGGCCACCATCGACATCCTCGAGGTGCTCCCGGCCGACCACCCTCGCCGGGCGGCCCTGATCGACGTCGTGCGGTTCCTGGCGGCCGGCTACCAGCGGTACCAGGACGCCTCGACCGGCCGCTGGTACCAGGTGGTCGACCGCGGCGGTGATTCGAAGAACTGGCTGGAGACGTCGGCGTCGTCGATGTACACGTTCACGATGGCCCGCGGCGTCCAGCGCGGCTACCTGCCGTCGTCCTACCAGGCGGTGGCGGACCGCGGCTACGCCGGCGTGCTCAAGAAGGTGTCGGTCGGCTCGGACGGCCTGACGAACATCACCGACATCTGCGAAGGCACCAACGTCGGAGACCTGTCGTACTACTACGGCCGCGGCCGCAAGACCAACGACTTCCACGGCCTCGGAGCCTTCCTGATCATGAACGAGCAGTACACCCACTGACCTTTGTGACGCCGCAGAAGGGGCCCCGGCCACCAGGCCGGGGCCCCTTCGTCCGTACCCGGACGGTCGGTTCGCGTACCTGGACCGTCGGTTCGCGTACCTGGAGGGTCGGTTGGTGAGCCGACCCTCC